>JAYTUU010000106.1:0-20541 GCA_043744375.1 Rhodospirillales bacterium
CGGCGGCGTCGTGCGCAGCGCGCATTCGGCGGCGTCGTGCGCAGCGCGCATTCGCGCGACGGGGCACGCCCCTTTGATCCCCCCGACTGCTGGCGCCGCAGGCAATCGACATCTCGGACCGTATTGCGATCGCTCGGGAGTTTGGGCTTCGCCAGTGAATGCGGCGAGATCGCGGGTGCTCACCCTAAGGCCGTCCGTCCAGCCGCGAGCAGTCCAGGGTTCCAAGGGCCGTGGCCCTTGGCCGCCGGAGGCGCGCTTGCCGTCGCTGCAAACGCACGCCCTTCCGTTGGCCAACCTGCGAATCTCTGCTTAGCCCTCTGGCTCGAACTTCATCGACACGCCGTTCATGCAATAGCGCAGCCCGGTCGGCGCCGGCCCGTCCTCGAACACGTGCCCCAGATGGCCCTGGCAACGCGCACAATGCACCTCGGTGCGCACCATGAACCACGACCGGTCCGACGTCGTGCCGACCCCGCCCTCGATCGGCTCCCAGAAACTCGGCCAGCCCGTGCCGCTCTCGAACTTCGTGTCCGCGGCGAACAGCTTCGTGCCGCACCCGGCGCAGACAAAAATCCCGCGCCGCTTCTCCGCGTTCAACGGGCTCGTCCCCGCCCGCTCGGTCGCGTGTTTGCGCAGCACCTTGTAAGCCTCGGGCGACAGCGTCCGCTTCCAGTCCTCATCCGTCCAGGTCGCAATATCGTCGGTCATGCCATCCTCCATATCCACGATGATGTAGGCATTTCTCGTCCGACCGCAATTCCCCGTGGATGGACATTCCCGCCTCCAACGCCGAGCATGCCCGGTCTGAAACAGAAAGACCGGCCTGAAACAGGAAGACCGTCGCCCTGATCGCTCTGCTCCGCCTGCCCGAATTGCGCGCCTTCCTGATTTCCTCTGCCCTCGCGAGCCTCGCCGAGAGCGCGCTGGCCGTCGTCCTCGGCGTGCACGTCTATGCCCTGACGCAAGACGTGCTGGCCCTCGGCCTGCTCGGCCTGGTCGAAGCCGTCCCCGCCATCGGCCTCGTCCTGATCGGCGGCCATGTCGCGGACCGCGTGAGCCGCCTGCGTGCGGCGGCACTTTCCCGCGCGCTGATGGGCACGCTCGCCGGGCTGCTGGCGCTCACGGCGGACGCCTCGGTCGGGCTGCTCTACGCCATCGCCTTCTTCATCGGCGCCATCCGTGCCTTCGAGGAACCCGCCGTCACCGGCCTCGAAGCCGAGATCCTGCCGCGCGAGCGGATGATGAACGCGATCTCCCTGGTCGCCTCCGTCGGCCGCATCGCCGGCCTCACCGGGCCGCTGCTCGGCGGTATCGTCTACGAGTTCGCCGGCCCCCGCCCGACCTTCATTGCCGTCGCCGTCCTGCTCGCGGCCTCCGCCATCGCCCTGCCGCTCGGCATCGCCGCCCGCAAGCCGCCCGACCATCCCTCCGCCGGCGCGATCGCCGATATCGGCGAGGGCCTGCGCTACGTCTTCGGCAGCCAGATCCTGATCGGCTCGATGGCGCTCGACCTGTTCGCCGTTTTCTTCGGCGGCGCGGCCGGCCTGTTCCCCGCCTTCGTCGACCAGGTGCTGGGCGAGGGACCCTCGGCCGTCGGCCTGCTGCGCGCCGCGGTCTCGGCCGGCGCGCTGGCGACCATGCTCATCGCCACCCGCTATCCGCCACGGGCCCGCGCCGGGCTGATCCTGCATCTCTGCGTCGCCGGCTTCGGCCTCGGCATCATCGTCTTCGGCCTGTCACGCAACCTTTGGCTGTGCATGGCCGCCCTCGCCTTCGTCGGCGCCTGTGACGGCATCAGCGTCATCATCCGCCGCGCCATCGTCCGCATGGCCGCTCCCGACGCCTTGCGTGGCCGGGTGTCCTCCGTGCGTGGATTATTCCTGAACGCCACCAACGAGCTTGGCGCCTTCGAAAGCGGATTGGCCGCGGCCTTCCTCGGCGTCGCCCCGGCGATCTGGGCCGGCGGCCTCGTCACCCTCGCCGTCGTCGGCGTGACGGCCTGGCGGGCGCCCTTGCTGCGGGCGCTCGATCTCAACCGTCTCGCGGCGGCGAGCCGGCCGATGCCACCCCCGGCCGCCTGATCCGCGCCCGTCCCGCTCAGAACCCGCGGAAATCGCAGAACGCGGTGGCCGCAACCCGCTCCGTCACCACGCGATTCGCGGGTGCCGCGTGGTCCTCGTGGCCAATCGCCATGCCGCACACCACCACATCGCCCTCGGGGATATCGAGCAGGCGGCGGATGGTGAGCGGGAACTCGGCGAACACCGCCATCGCGCAGCTATCCAGCCCGCGGGCGCGGGCGGCGATGGCGATGTTCTCCAGGAACATGCCGTAGTCGATCCAACTGCCGATCTGCATGCGCCGATCGATCACGCAGATCAGTCCAACCGGCGCGCCGAAGTAGTGCAGGTTGCGAACGACCTGGGCGCGCATCTTGTCGGTCTCGCCACGGGCAATGCCGAGATGGCCGTAGAGGTCCCAGCCGATCTTGCGGCGACGGGAGATGTAAGGCTCGAACAGCGGGTTGGGGTAATAGGCGCGCTCGATATTGCTCGCCTCGGCGCCCGTCGTGAACGCCTCCGCGACGCCGGTGCAGAAGTGCTGGAGCGCGTCCCCGGCAAGTGCTATGACGCGCCACGGCTGCATGTTCGTGCCGCTCGGCGCGCGGGCCGCGACATCGAGCAGATGGGTGATCGTCTCCCGCGCAACCGGCGTCGGCAAATAGCCGCGCACGGAACGGCGCGCCAGGATGGCCGCTTCCGTTGCATTGTCGGCGTGGATCGCGGTGGCGAGGATGGCCGCATCGTTCATGTCGTCACTTCCGTTGCAGCGATCATGGCGCTCAGAGCCAAATCCATCCGCGTGATCTCGTCGGCACTGAGCAGCAGCCCCGCCTTGCCGCGCCGCCAGACCACATCATCGGCACGCTGGACGAACTCGTGGCGCACGAGATAGCGCAGTTCCGCCGCCGTGATCCCCGCGCCATAGACGGCCCCGAGATCGCCCAGGGTCGTGGCACCGTCGAGCAGCACCGTGACGCGCGTGCCATAGGCCCGGGTCAGCCGCCGCGCCAGCGCCTCGGGCAGGAAGGCAAAACGCCGGCGCAGATCGTCCACCAGCGCATCGAACCCGTCGATCGCGAAATCCCCGCCCGGCAGTGCGGCATGCGCCGTCCACCCCGCCGGCTTGCCGGCCCGTGGCGTCGGCAGATGCGGCGCCAGCTTCGCCAGGGCCGCCTCGGCGAGCCGCCGATACGTCGTGATCTTGCCGCCGAACACGCTCAGCGCGGCCGGCGATCCGGCGGGGGCATCCAGCGCCAACACATAGTCCCGCGTCGCCTCCTGGGCCGCGCTCGCGCCATCGTCGTAGAGCGGGCGAACGCCCGAATAGCTCCAGACCACGCTCTGCGGCGTGACCGGCACGCGGAAATACGCGCTCGTCCCGGCGCAGAGATAGGCGATCTCGTCCGCCGTGATCGCCACCGCCGCGGGGTCGCCGGTGTAATCCCGGTCGGTCGTGCCGATCAGCGAGAAGTTTCGCTCATAGGGAATGACGAAGAAGATGCGTCCGTCCGCGTTCTGAAAGACGTAGCACCGGTCATGATCTGTCAGCCGCTTGACGACGATGTGGCTGCCCTTCACGAGGCGCACCCTGGCTGGCGCGTTGGCATGCATCACGCCGCCCAGCACGTCGGCCACCCACGGTCCAGCCGCGTTCACCAGAGCGCGGGCGCGCACCACGCGGCCATTGGCGAGGCTCACCGTCCACCCGCCATCCTCGCGCACGGCGCTCAGGCAGCGGGTCCGCGTCAGCACCTCGGCGCCGCGTTCCCGCGCATCGGCGGCGTTCAAGACCACCAGGCGGGAATCCTCGACCCAGCAATCGGAATATTCGAACCCCCGCGTGAACTCCGGCTTCAGCGCCGCTCCGGCCGGATCGCGCGCCAGATCGAGCGTGCGCGTGGCCGGCAGGCGGCGCTGCCCGCCGATGTGGTCATACAGGAACAGCCCCAGCCGCAGCAGCCAGGCCGGCCGCAGACCGCGGTGATGCGGCAGCACGAAGCGCAGCGGCCAGATGATGTGCGGCGCGATCCCCCACAACACCTCGCGCTCCGTCAGCGCCTCTCGCACCAGGCGAAATTCATAATGTTCCAGGTAGCGCAGGCCGCCATGCACCAACTTGGTCGACGCCGATGACGTCGCCCCCGCCAGATCGCCCTGCTCGGCCAGCAGCACGGACCATCCGCGCCCGGCCGCATCGCGGGCAATGCCGGCGCCGTTGATGCCGCCGCCGATGATGGCGAGGTCGATCATCTGTGCAGTGTCGTGTTCCACACCCTCTCATAGAACCCCGCCCCCCTTCTGGGAAAGCCATCCGTAACGCCTGCGATCACGGAGGGTCTCTTGCCGGCCTAGGGGATCTGCCGGGGGTGGGCCATGATGCGGCGTGACAAACCCATCCCCCAAACAGATCCACATCATCGGCGCCGGCCCCGCCGGTCTGACGGCGGCCGAGACCGTGGCCGCCGCCGGCCATGCCGTCACCGTACATGACCGCATGCCATCCCCCGGCCGGAAATTCCTGATGGCCGGACGCGGCGGCCTCAACCTCACGCACAGCGAACCGATCGAGGCCCTGCTCGGCCGCTACGGCACGGCACGACCCCACCTCGAACCGGCGATCACGGCCTTCCCGCCCGCCGCCGTTATCGCCTGGTGCGAGGGGCTGGGGCAGCCGAGTTTCGTGGGCTCCAGCGGCCGTGTGTTTCCGCGCGCCCTCAAAGCCTCACCGCTGCTGCGCGCCTGGCTGCGACGGCTCGACGCCGCCGGCGTGCGCCTCCTCACCCATCACCACTGGCGCGGCTGGGCGGATGACGGCGCGCTGCGCTTCGGCACTCCGGCGGGGGAGGCGCATGCGCCCGCCGACGCCACGATCCTCGCCCTCGGCGGCGCCTCCTGGCCCCGCCTTGGCGCCGATGGCGGCTGGACCGACCTGCTGCCAGGCGTTGAAATCGCCCCGCTCCGCCCCGCGAATTGCGGCTTCACCGTCTTGTGGTCGGACATCTTCCGCACCCGGTTCGCCGGCACCCCGCTCAAGCGCATCGCCCTGACATTCGGCACCGAGACCGTGCGCGGCGAGGCCATGATCACCACTTCCGGCATCGAGGGCGGCGCCGTCTACGCCCTCTGCGGACCAGTGCGTGACGCGCTCAACGCCGGACCCGCCACGCTGCATGTCGACCTTCTCCCCGATCTCACCTCGGACGAAGTCGTCCGCCGGCTTGCACTCCCCCGCCGCGGCCAGTCACTCGGCAACTTCCTGCGCAAATATGCCGGTCTCGACCCCGTCCGGATCGGCCTCGTCCAGGAAGCCCTGCATCACGGCGCTGACCCGGACGGCCTCGCCGTGCTGCTGAAATCCCTGCCGCTCGTGCTGCACGCAACATCGCCGATCGCGCGGGCCATCTCCACCGCCGGCGGCATCGCCTGGAGCGAGGTTGACGAACACTTCATGCTCCACCGCCGCCCGGGCGTGTTTGTCGCCGGCGAAATGCTCGACTGGGAGGCACCCACCGGCGGCTATCTGCTGCAAGCCTGCCTGGCAACCGGGCGGGCGGCGGGGGAGGGCGTTCGCGCCTACCTCGCCGCCCGCGATTGAGCCATCAGCCCGGCATCACCGTCCGCGTATGCATCGGATAATGCGTGTTCGGCCCGGTGAATGGCGGGAAATGCTTGAAATCCGCGCGCATCTCGTGGCGCACCGGCGCGTTCAGCGCCGCCGTCAACGCCGCCTGATCGTCGAATACCACCTTGTTGCGCTGCATATGCGCAACTGGCGTGAACGGCAGGAAGCCGATCCAGTCGATACGCGTGCAGATCTCGATCTCACGGATCGCGGGAAACCGCGCCATGATCGGCGGATGGGAACGGATGTAGTAGTCCAGCCAAAGGTTCAAATCTTCCGCACTACCCTCATAGGCAACGAGATAGGTGCAGGCAGGCCCGCCCGCCGGCGTGCGGAATACCGGATCGGGCACCGGAAAGGAGCGCGCCAGCATCGCCTGCTGCGTCGCTTCGTTGACGCCCGGCAGCACGACGGGATCGGCCAGCGCCTGCAAATATCCGTCCGCCGCGAGCGCCGCCTCCATCGCCGCGATGTCATCGAAATAGAGTTGCAGCGCCAACGCAGGCGGCGGGCCGTCATCGAGGTACGGGTCATGGGTGCTGGCCGAACTGTGGATCAGCGCGCGCGCCATCCCCGGCGTCGCGGCCAACAGGGTTTCCAACCGCGCGAGCGTTTCGGCGCCGATCGGTGCGCCGCGGATATTCGCAAACCAGCAGACCTGCATCACGCCCCCCGCGTATTGAGATAGACGCTGTAGAGGCTGGTGGTTCCGCAAATGAACAGGCGGTTTCGCTTGGCGCCGCCGAAACAACAATTCGCCACGACTTCCGGGATTTTCACGATCCCGATCAACGTCCCATCCGCCGCGTAGCAGCGCACGCCATCGCCCGAACTCGTCCAGACATTGCCGTGCACATCGACCCGCAACCCGTCGAACATGCCGACCGCGCTGTTGGCAAAAACCGCGCCTCCCGACAGCGTCTTTCCGTCGGCGCCGACATCGAAAGCCCGGATATGGCGGGGGAATTGCGGGCCGTGCGAGAACCCGGTATCGGCGATGTAGAGGCGTCGTTCGTCCGGTGCAAACGCTAGGCCATTCGGCTTGGCGAAGTCGGTCGCGACCGCCGCAATCGCGCCTGTCCCGGGGTCCCAGCGGTAGACATGGCAGGCGCCGATATCCGAGGGCGATGCGTCCCCCTCATAGTCGGAATCGATGCCATAGGACGGGTCGGTGAACCAAACGCTGCCGTCAGACTTCACCACGGCATCGTTCGGCGAGTTCAGCCGCTTGCCGTCGTAGTGGCTGGCGATCACCGTCACGCGGCCGTCATGCTCGGTCCGCGTCACGCAGCGCGCCCGATGATGGCAGGTAACGAGGCGCCCCTCACGGTCTACGGTGTTGCCGTTCGAGTTGTCGGCCGGCTGGCGAAACACCGAGACGGAGCCATCGGTTTCATCCCAGCGCATCATCCGGTTGTTGGGAATATCGGACCACACGAGATAGCGCCCGGCCGCGAACCAGGCCGGCCCCTCCGCCCATCGGCACCCCGTATACAGCTTCTCCACATGCACGTTGCCCATGGCAAGCGCGCGAAACCGATCGTCCAAAACAACGAAGTCAGCCGTCAGCATCGCCACTCCCTCCCTATCCGCGCGTCAGTGTCCGCCTGATTGTATGACCGAAATGATCTTCTCCGCCAATGCGAGCACGCCGAAGACCGCAGCAAGCTGCACGACGATCTCGATATCCTCGAACCCCGCCCACCCCGCGGCATGACCGGCCTGTACCCAAACCTGCCAAACCAGCACGACGAGACCGAGCGTCAGGCCGGCCGATACAATGCGGGCGCTCATGGCACGTGCACTGTGCGGAAATCGGCCTTGAACACCAGCACGTCGCCGCGCCGTTCCACTTCGCCATCGAGGCGAACGCGCAGGCCGACATAGTCATACATCGCATTCCCCATCGGCCCCCCAGCCGCATCGGTTAGTACCAGGAACGACGTTCCCGCCACCGGGGCGGTGCTGACGAAGACGGGTGGCACCCCGCTCATCAGGCAGAAACTCGCGCAGGCCCGATGGGCAATCCCGATACCCGGCCGCATCAAACCGACATAGCACTGCCCGTCACACACCTCGCCCGTGATCCGCCAGCGGCCGAGTTTCTCGACCGGGGCAGGGGTTGTCTCGACCACGGCCGCGACCGGTTCGGCGGTCATCTGCAGCATGTCCATGCTGCCGCGCTTGATGAGCCAGCCTTTCGCCTCGATGCCCTTGCCGTCAAGCTCCTTGGGGAGCACGACCGGATACTTGCCGATCATCGTGAGCATCACGACATGCCCTTTCGGATGCGCAGCATCGGGCGGAAGATGCAACAGCGCATAGGGCGAGGACGTCACCACACCGCGCAATGTTTGCTCGCCCGCGCCCCATTCGCCACCGCCGCCGCCCGCGTCATCCATCGTCCGCGCCAGGCCCAGCGCCATCAGCAGCATCGCCACGAGAAAGCCGAGGCCGATGCGGACGAGGAAGCCGCCTTGCCGTGCCGGCACCCGGTCCGCCCAGCCAACAAAAAAATCGTCGTGCGGGAATTTCATGCCACGCCCTCCACGGCCAGCGGTTCCACCCGTGTGCCCGGCGCGTTCGGCCGTGGATCGAGCAGGACGCGCCCGTTTTCGATGCGCAGATTGAAGGTTGCCAGTCGCTCCGTGAACGGCGCCGGCGCGCAGCCATCCTCCAGCCGGTACTGATAGCCGTGCCACGGGCATGTCACACAGCCATCGAGCACGCGGCCCTCGCCAAGCGGACCGTTCTGATGCGCGCAGAGGTTACTGATCGCCGACAGGCGCCCGGCATGGCGAAAAACCGCCGCCGACTTGCCATCGCCAAGCGGCACCACGATACCATGTCCCTCCGCGATCGCATCGACCCGCCCGGCATCGCGCCACACTGCACCCACGACCGCGGCAGGCACGTCCTCGCGCCGCGCCTGCATCCCCGCCACGACATGCAGCGTGCAGACGCTGCCCACGCCGAGTGCCACCACCATCGCCAGCAACGGGTTCGCCGAGCTTTGCAGCGCGCCCATCGCGAGGTGCAGCACCGCCAGCGCATAGGCCGCGTAGATGCCCATATGCAGCCGCTTCCAGACCGGCGCGGACAGGAAATTCAACCAGAAATCATGGCTCGTGAAGGCCAGCGCGCACAGGATCAACAGCGCAGCGATGCCGAACGGAATGAACGGAAATCCCTTCAACTGGAAGAAACTCACATCCGCCGTCAAAACGCCGACATAGGGAGAAACCGCGGAGAACGCGAAATACCAGCCGAGAACATGCAGCGCATGCCCCATCGCCAAGGCGCAGGTGATCACGCCGAAATGGCGCCGGTTGTAGAGCAGCGGCAGGAACCGGCGGTCGAGGCGGGCGAGGGGGCCGATGCACAGCAGGAAACTCATCAGCAGGAACGCGCAGGTGCCGAACGCGCGCATGCCGAGCGTGCCAAGGTCGGGCGGCATGATGTCCGGTTGCAGGGAGGGGCCGAGGCGCAAGTAGACGAGGAGATAGAGCACGACTCCGGCCAGCAGCACGCCATCATAGATCAGTTTGGTGCGGCTCCAGCCGACCGGAACGTAACGAATGCTCATGGTGCGGACAGCCTTTCCGGCCGTGCTTCGGTGGGTCCGTTCTGGCGCAACGCGAGGGCCCCGAGCACAAGGAGCGGCAGTCCGACCGCCAGGACCACCCAGATGCCTCGATGCCCGCCGCGGTAGCTGCGATGCGGTGCGCCGGGGGTGACCGCCGTGCGCCACAGCACCAGTGGCCAGAGCAGCATCAGGCCGGGCACCAGCAGGGGGCGGAACGCATAGGCCCCGTGCGACAAGACATCGATCCGTTCAAGCCGCCACAGCAGGAACCAGGCTGCCACCAGGGCGCCGGCGACGCCGTAGATCTCGATTGCCAGTATCATGTTGCCCCCCTCAGAAATCGGTCTTGAAGCCACCCTCCGCCTTGCGCCGCGCGACATAGGCGCCGAGTTCGTCGGCCACCGCGGCGTCGAGCGGCGGCGCCTCATAGGCTGCGAGGCATTCCTTCCACACCCGGTTGGCTTTTTCCATCGCCGTCGGGCTGCCGGCCTCCTGCCAAGATTCGAAATTGCGCCAATCCGATAGAATCGGCGCGTAGAACGCGTCACGATAGCGCGACTGCGTATGCGCCGTGCCGAAATAATGTCCGCCCGGCCCGACATCGCGCACCGCCTCCAGCCCGAGTGTCGCGTCATCGACCACCAGCGGCTCCAGGAACTCGGCGACCATCTGCAACAGGTCGATATCCAGGATCGTCTTCTCGAACGAATTTGTCAGCCCGCCCTCCAGCCAACCGGCCGCGTGCATGATGAAATGCCCGCCACCCATGATGGCGCCCCAGAGCGAAAACACGCTTTCATAGGCCGCCTGCGCATCAACGGTATTGGCCGCACACACGTTAGACGTTCGATACGGAATACCGTAGCGCCGCGCCAACTGCCCACCGACCATGGCCGCCTTCATGTATTCGGGCGTCCCGAAAGCCGGAGCACCAGACTTCATGTCCACATTCGAGGTGAAGCCGCCATACATCACCGGCGCGCTGGGGCGGACGAGTTGCGAGAATGCGATCCCCGCGAGCGCCTCGGCATTCTGCTGCGCCAGCGCGCCGGCGATCGTCACCGGTGCCATCGCCCCCGCCAGCGTGAACGGGGTCATCACCACGCACTGGTTGCGCCGCGCCATTTCGATAATCCCCTGCAACATCGGATCATCGAGGCGCAGCGGCGAGCTTGAGTTGATGATCGTCAGCAGCGACGGCTCGCATTCCAACTGCGCATCCGAAATACCGCGGGCGATCCGCGCGATCTCGATGCCGTCGCGGATGCGCTCCGTGCCCAGCGAATAGGCATGGAACACCTTGTCGGTCAGCACGGCAAAATCGCTGAGGCAATCCAGATGGCGCACGGAGGGATGCAGGTCCACCGGCTCGACCGGATAGCCGCCGGAGAGATGCAGACTATTGAAGCTCTGGCCCAGCTTCACAAGGTTACGAAAATCCTGCTGGTTCCCGGGCCGCCGCCCATTATCCAGGTCGGAGCAGTTCGGCGCGCTCGCCATTTGCGGAAATGTGACCCAGTCGCCACCGATCCGCACATTATGCGCGGGGTTGCGGGCGTACAGCGTGAACTCCGGCGGGCAGGTTTTGATGGCCTGCATCACCAGGCCGCGATCCATGCGCACCCGGATCGTCCCCGGCTCCACCGTCGCGCCCGCGCGCAGCATGATGTCGCGTGCCTCGGCATTGAGGAAGTCCATGCCGATTTCTTCGAGGATCGTCAGCGAGGTATCGTGGATCGCTTCCAGCGCGTCGGCTGAAACGATGTCGGTCGGTGGCATCATCCGGCGCGGCTGGCGGAACGGTTTCTGGTCGATCGGGAAGGGCAATGCGCTGCGGCCGGCGCGCCCGACCCGCCCGCCACGCCGCCGCCCGGTCGCGAGATCGTTGCTCATGCGTTCCTCCGGTTCGTTCGCCGCGTCCGCGCGGCCTGCGCCGCCGGTAACGTAACGGTTTTCGCCAGATGGGGGAATGGCTCGATGGCATTGGGCAGCGCCATCGCGGCCACGAAATGTTCCTGGAAGCGCGGTTCGAGCGCCGTTTCGATCTTCTCGATCCGTCGCACCAGCGTCTCCACCTCGGCGCGATGCCCGCGATTGAGCAGCGCCATGCGCGCGCCGGTGCCGGCCGCATTGCCGATCGCCGTCACCTTGTCGAGCGGGCAGTCGGGGATCATGCCGAGCACCATCGCATATTTCGGGTCGATATAGCTGCCAAAAGCGCCCGCCAGCTTGATCCGCTCAACCCGGTCAACGCCGAGATGATCCATCAACAGCCGCGCCCCCGCATACAGCGCGCCCTTGGCGAGTTGGATCGCACGAATATCGGTCTGTGTCACCACGATCTCGATCTCGCCGCGCCACAGCACGAAGTCGAACGTCCGCCCGGCCGCGCGGATGCGATCGCTCGCCACCGGCAGGATCGTGCCATCCGCCGCCACCACGCCGGCGAGGAAAAGCTCCGCCACCGCCTCGATGATCCCGGAACCGCATATCCCGGTGACGCCCAGGCTCTCCACCGCCTCCGCGAACCCCTCCTCGTCGGACCACATATCCGCGCCGAGCACCTTTATCCGTGTCTCGAATGTCACCGGATCGACGCGCACCCGCTCGATCGCCCCGGGTGCCGCGCGCTGGCCCGACGATATCTGCGCGCCCTCGAAGGCCGGCCCGGTGGGGGAACTCGCGGCCAGCACGCGATCCTTGTTGCCAAGTAATATTTCCGCGTTGGTGCCGACATCGATGACGAGCGTGATCTCGTCATGATGCTGCGGCCCGTCCGCCAGCGCCACCGCCGAAGCATCCGCGCCGACATGTCCGGCAATGCAGGGCGGCAGATACACCCGCGCGCCCGGATGCAGCGCCAGCCCCAACTCGCGCGCCGGCATCCGCAACGCGCCGGACACCGCCAGCGCGAACGGCGCCTGGCCCAGCGCGCGCGGATCGATGCCGAGAAACAAATGATGCATCACGGGATTGCCGACGAACACCGCTTCGAGAATATCCGTGCCAGCGATCCCAACCTGCCCGGCCAGCCGCGTCACCAGCGTGCCGATCGCCCCGCGCACCGCATCGGTCAGCGCGAACTGATCGTCGGGGTTCATCATCAGATACGACACCCGGCTCATCAAATCCTCGCCGAACCGGATCTGCGGGTTCGACGTGCCCGCCGAGGCGACCGCCCGCCCCGTCGTGAGATCCACCAGGTGCCCGGCGATCGTCGTCGAGCCGATATCGAACGCCACCCCGAACGCCGGCGCTGTCGTCCCGGACCACAGCCCGACGATCACCGGGCGATCGGCATCCTCATGCACCGCCGCCGTCACCGTGCCGTCGCCGAGCGTGGCCTGCACCCGGGCCAGCAGCGGCGTGTCGCAGTACAGCCCGCGATACCCGGCCTTCGCCTCGATCGCCTCGATCAGGCGATCGACGTCGCCGATCGGGCGCTCCATTTCGGCCATCGGCAGCGTCACCGTCACCAGCCGTGTCGCCGTATCCAGGGTGATCCGCCGCGTCTCCGCCCGCTTGCGCACCACCTGCCGGTTGATCGCGAATTCCGCGGGAACATCCACCACCAGATCGCCGATGATCCGCGCCGCACAGGACAGGCGCCGCCCCGGCTTCATCCGATAGCGCCCCTCCGCCTCGCCGGGGTGCGATAGATGCCCGGCCCGGCTGATCACGCCGTGCTTGTCGAATACCCCCTCGGCCACTTCCACCTGGCAGCGCCCGCACAGCCCGCGCCCGCCGCACACGCTTTCGACATAGACGCCCAGCGACCGTGCCGCGTCGAGCAGCGGAGTCCCGGCGGGGAACCGCCCGCGCCTGCCGCTCGGCATGAACACCACGAATTTCGTGTCGATGTCACTCACGGGGCAGCGCCGCCGTTCTTTACCAACACTGCCAGTCGCGCGGGATCGAACGCCGCCTCCAAGGCTGCCAACGCCGCATCCGCTTCGGCCGCCAGATCATCCCCACATGGCTCGGGCGCGCCGCGGCGCCAATGCTCCAGATACGCGTCCGCCCCATGCATTCCCGCCGCCATCGCCGCCGCGTCCACCGCGAGGACAAAACGTTCCGGCAGTTCCCGCTTCTCTGCGGTCCGGCCCTGGCGGATGATCACCTGGGTCGGGATGTCGCGCCAGTAGAGTGTAATGCGTTGCGCCATGGCGGAGTGGACAATTCCTCTGTAAACGAGCCTTGATAGGCAACTTGGCCCGTCGCCGCGCTGGCACAATACTGGCGCGGCTACCGGTTTGGCGATAGGAGACTTGGCGATAGGAGACTTGGCGATAGGGGGCTTGGCGAGGGACGATGATCGATGAACTTCTCAAGGAACGCGGCTGGCTGCTGGCCGATGGCGCGACGGGCACGACGCTGTTCGACCGTGGCCTGACCGCTGGCGAGGCGCCCGAACTTTGGAACACCGACCGTCCCGATGAAATCCGCCGCCTGCACCAGGGCTTCGTCGATGCCGGCGCCGACATCATCCTCACCAACTCCTTCGGCGGGACCGCGCGGCGCCTGCGCCTGCATGACGCCCATACCCACGTCCACGCGATCAACCAGGCCGCCGCCAGCCTCGCCCGCGAAGTCGCCGACAAGTCTGGCCGCCGCATGCTCGTCGGCGGTTCCGTTGGCCCCACTGGCGATCTGTTCGCCCCGCTCGGCGAGCTCACCGAGGCCGATGCCGTCGGCGTGTTCATCGAGCAGATCGAGGGCCTCAAGGCTGGCGGGGTGGATATCATCTGGATCGAGACCATGTCCGCCATCGAGGAAATGCGCGCCGCCGCCGACGCCGCCACCCAGTGCGGCATGCGCTACGTGATCACCGCGAGCTTCGACTCCGCCGGCTTCACCATGATGGGCCTTTCCCCCGCCGCCATGGCCACCGCGACCCTCGGCTTCAGCTCGCCGCCGCACGGGATCGGCTGCAATTGCGGCGTCGGCGCGTCGGACCTGGTCTGCTCCGTCCTCTCGATCACCGCCGCGGAGCCGGACGCGCTCGTCATCGCCAAAGCCAATTGCGGCGTTCCCCGCGTGAAGGGCGATGCCGTCATCTACACCGGCACGCCCGAACTGATGGCCGAATACGCCCGCCTGGCGCGCGACGCCGGCGCCCGCATCATCGGCGGCTGCTGCGGCACCTCCACGGTCCATCTCGCCGCCATGCGCGACGCGCTCGACCGCCACAGCCCGCGCCCCCGCCCCGAGCGCGACGCGGTGATCGCAGCCCTCGGCCCGCTCGCCTCGCCGCCCTCGACGGCGACCTCCACCCGCCGCCCGAACCGCCGCCACGCCTCCTGAGGAAGCACCATGTCCGACGCCGAAATCAACCTGTCCGAACTCGATGACGCCGACCTGGTCGCCCAGATGCATGACGATCTTTATGACGGCCTCAAGGAGGAGGTCATCGAGGGCGTCAACATCCTCCTCGGCCGCGGCTGGACGCCCTATCGCACGCTGACGGAGGCCCTCGTCGAAGGCATGCGCATCGTCGGCGTGGATTTCCGCGACGGCATCCTCTTCGTCCCCGAAGTGCTGCTCTCGGCCAATGCGATGAAGGCCGGGATGTTCATTCTGCGGCCGCTGCTGGCCGAAACCGGGGCGCCGAAAATCGGCAAGATGGTCGTCGGCACCGTCAAGGGCGACATCCACGACATCGGCAAGAACCTCGTCGGCATGATGCTCGAAGGGGCGGGTTTCGAGGTGATCGATCTCGGCGTGAACACCTCCGTCGAACGCTTTCTCGCTGCCATCGACGAGCACCAGCCGGAAATCCTCGGCATGTCCGCGCTGCTGACGACGACGATGCCGTACATGAAAGTCGTCATCCAGGCGCTCAAGGACAAAGGCATCCGCGACGACCTCATCGTGCTCGTCGGCGGCGCCCCGCTGAACGAGGAGTTCGCCATGTCCGTCGGTGCGGACGCCTATTGCCGCGATGCCGCGGTGGCGGTGGAGACCGCGCAGTCGTTCATGAAGCGCCGCTCCAACGTCCACGGCGTTAGCGTTCCCGAGCCAGCGTGAGCGGCCCGGAGCCAACGCTGGTCCTCGCCTGCGGTGCGCTGGCCCGCGAGATCGGCGCAGTCATCGCAGCCAACCGGCTCGATCACCTCACGCTGCATTGCCTGCCGGCCTCGCTGCACAACCGGCCGGAGCGCATCGCCCCGGCCGTGCGCGCGGCGCTGGCGAAATTCCGCCCCACCCATCCTCGCATCTTCCTCGCCTACGCCGATTGCGGCACCGGCGGCGCGCTCGACCGGCTGCTGGCGGAGGAGGGCATCGAGCGCTTGCCCGGCGCCCATTGCTACGCCTTCTTCACCGGCGTCGACGCCTTCGAAGCGCATGGGGATGCGGACATGCGCAGCTTCTTCCTCACCGATTTCCTCGCCCGGCAGTTCGATACCCTCGTCATCGAGGGCCTCGGGATCGACCGCCATCCTGAACTCAAGGACATGTATTTCGGCAATTACGAACGCGTCGTCTACCTGGCGCAGACCGATGACCCCTTACTCGACGCCGCCGCCGAAGCCGCGGCCAGGCGCCTCGGTCTCGACTACGAACGGCGACGCACCGGGTACGGCGACCTCGTCGCCGCCCTGAACTCCCAATAGCGGTTCGGCACGCCTGCTGCGTGCGTTAGCCGTTGGCACGAAAGCTCGTCCCGAGACTGAAACGCGCCGCCGTATTGACCACCTGCTTACGGAACAGGAAGGTGTTGGACATCCAGGCGGCGAGATTCCCGGCCGCGCCATCCTGCCAGATCTCCAGCGGAACACAGCCGTATTCGGCGGCAATCTTCAGCACCACCGGTTGGGGCAGAACATGCATCTCGATCTCGCCGGCATTCGACATGTCCTGCAGATACCGCCCGATCATGCCTCCGCTTGCGCCGCGGCGATGTCGGCAATGATGGCGTCCAACAGGCGCGCGGGGAAATGCGGCGGGATGCCCACCCCGATCACGACAATGCGTGTCGTTTCGTCCGCTCCCGGCCAGGCATCCAGCAGTTCGACGGGCGCGATGATATGCTGCACCGCATGGATCACCGCCGCCCGCCCCGGCGCCTCGGCGAGGTTGACCAATCCCTTCAACCGCAACAGTTTTTCGCCGCACTGCTCGGCCAGAGCTTCGAGCAGGAGTGTCAATGCGAGGGCCGGCACTGGCGCGTTCCGCCGGATCAGGCACGTCACCACGCCCTTCGTATGCTGCGCCGCGACGTTCTCTGGCACGTCCCGCGTCGAAGCGGCGAACAACAGGGCAGGGGAGGGCGGCCCGCATTCCACTGGCGCGGTGCCGTTCTGCGCGGCAATCGCCGCCTGCAACGCTGTCCCAATGGCCACCATGTCCGTCTTGGTCACCACCACCCGATCGGCGAAGGCGACCTGCCGCCGCGCCTCCGGGTGGGCGGCCAGCGTTGCCACCCCCAGCACGGCGTCCACCAGCACCACCACCCCCGCGATTGCGAACCGTCCCGCCAGGCCCGCATCCATCATCAACGCGTGGAGAATGGGCGCGGGGTCCGCCAACCCCGAGGTCTCGACGAGCACGCGCTCGAACGCGATCTCCCCGCTTGCGCGCCGCCGGTCGAGATCAAGCAGCGTCTGCACAAGATCGGTCCGGATCGCACAGCACAGGCACCCCGTCGTCAACTGCACCAGCGTCTCGTCGCCGGTCGCGATAAGGTCGTGATCCAGCCCGATCTCGCCGAACTCATTGACGATCACGGCCGTTCGCCCATACGCGGGGTCGCGCAGCAGCCGCGAGATCAGCGTCGTCTTGCCGCTGCCCAGGAAGCCGGTCACGATGGAAACGGGAGTGAACATGCAAGACCATATCATCCGCGACGCCGGAAAGCTTCAGGCCCTCATCCGCGCCGACCTCTGGAACCCCGCCAAGCCTATTGAGCGCAGCGCCCTGCCGAGCACCGGTTCCCTCCTGAAAGACCTTTCGGACGGGCGCGTCGGTGGCGCGGAGTACGGCCGCGACCTGCCCGCGCGGGTGCAGGACAGCCTGTACTAGGCAACGTCACCTCAGGCCGGTTCAGCCCCTGCGCCGACCCGCGCCCGCACGCCCGGGGCCACGCCGAGTGCCCGGCGGAGGGCCGACAGCAGCGCCACCACCGAGGGCACCGGCCGGGTTCGCCCACCCGCCGTGATCATCCATCGCGTCACCCCGGCCCCCCGTCGTACCAGGCACACCTGCCCCGCCGCCTCGACCCGCAATCCGTATTCCGCCGCGGTGACGCGCCCATCGATGTCCCACAGCTTGAGGCAGTCGAGCAGCAACGAGCGCAGTTCGGCGTCGCTTGTCACAGCATCATGGGCGCCGCGATGATCGCCGGATCGATCGTGCGGTGCAGCCACTGCCCGTCCGCCAGATCGCCGGTCAATTTGCCGTCTTCCATCACGATCTTGCCGCGCAGAACCGTCAGGCACGGCCATGCCAGCGCCTCCCAGCCCTCCCAGGGCGTATAGTCGGTCTCGTGCAGATCCGCCGCGGTGATGATCCGCCGCCGCGTCGGGTCGAGCACGCAGATATCGGCATCCGCGCCCACCGCGATCGCCCCCTTGCGCGGATACATCCCCATGATCTTCGCCGCATTGGTCGAGACGAGATCGACGAACTTCGCCAGCGAATAGCCGCGCCGCCCGACCATCTCGCTGTACATCAGCGCCACCCGCGGCTCGACGCCGGCATTCCCGCCGGTGGTATCGTCGATCTGCACGCCGCGCGTCTTCTGCGCCAGCGTGCAGCACAATTCATCCGTGGCGATGCAGTTGATCGAACCGTCCAGCGTGCCACCCCACAAAGCTGCCTGATCCAGCGGCGACTTCAATGACGGATAAGTATGGAATATCTGCCCGTTCGGCTTCCTATAGTCCTCGGAGTTGTAGAGCATGTATTGATGTAGGCTCTCCCCGTAGATCGGAATCCCCTTCGCCCGCGCCTCGCGGATCGCCGCCACCCCGGTCGCGGCCGAGGTGTGCAGCATATAGAGCGCGGTCCCGCGCACGCTTTCGGCCAGACGGATAACGCGCCGGAACGACAAATCCTCCGACAGCGTGTTGTGCACCTCCGCCATGTTGACGAAGCTCGTCCGCCCCTCGCGGAACAGCTTCGCGTACATATGCATGACGATATCGTTATCTTCGGCGTGGATCACCCCCAGCCCCTGGTTGGCGGCGATCACCTGGAACACTTCCCAGATATCGCCGAAATCCACCATCCGCCCCCGCCGGCTCGGCGTGATGTCGGTGGTAAAAATCTTCACGGTCGGATGCCCCGCCCGGATCGCCGCGCCAAGCTGAACCAGATGATCGGGCGCGATATCGCCCTCCACCATCAGATGGAACGCGTAATCGGTGTGGCACGCGCCCTGCCAGCCCGCGTCCCGCCGCGCGATCGCGTCGGCGATGTCGGCGCCCTCCGTGCAGCGCACGAAATCGATCAGCGTCGTCGTCCCGCCATGCACGGCGGCGCGGCTGACGACCGAGGCCGGCTCCGTCATCGGCGGCGGCCCGCCATTGGGCGAGGGCATCGGCCAGTCGCAATGCACATGCGGATCGATCCCGCCGGGCATGACGATGCGCCCGCGCAGATCCACCAGCCGCCCGTCCGCCGGTGCCGCCATGCTCCCGACCGCGCCCATCGCCACGATCTTGCCGCCGGCGATGGCGATGTCGCAGGCTTGCACCCCATCGGGGGTCACCACCGTTTCGCTGCGCAACACCAGTTCGACCATGAAAATTCCTCCGCGATGCCGGCATCATCGCGCCTCGCGAGAGCGGCGACAAGCCGCCACACAACCCGCTATGCTCGCCACGCCACGCCACGCCGCAAGGACCGCCATGCCCGCCACCAGCGAAACCACCGCGACCAGCCGTCCGCTCGCCTGGATCGAGCGCCTGTGGAGCTCGATTGCCGATCGCGGCCGCGCCTATGCCGACGTGCCCGCCATTTCCGCCCCGCCCCAGGAGCGCGCCCGCAGCCTGGCGGCGGCGCTGCTGTCCGGCCGCGGCGAGGCGTCCGGCGCCGCCCTCGCGCGTGAACTCCTGAACGTTCTCAAGGCCCTCCCGCCCGCCGACCGGCTCGAATTCTGCCGCCACGTCGCCACCAACTTCGCGCCCGACGCCACGCGCCTGCACGACGCCGCCACTGCCTACCTCGCCGGACCGACCGCCGAAACCGCCGCCGCCCTCGCCGACGCCGCCGAGCCGCCGCGCCAGGAACTGCTCCGCCGCATCAACCAGGGCCAGGGCGGCACCGCCGCCCTCGTCGCCCTGCGCCGCGAAATCCTCGCCGCCCGCCGCGCCAACCCCGATCTGGCCCCGCTCGACGACGATCTGCGCCACCTCTTCGCCTCCTGGTTCAACCGCGGTTTCCTCGAACTGCGCCGGATCGACTGGAACACCCCCGCCGCCGTGCTCGAAAAACTCATCGCCTACGAAGCGGTCCATGAGATCGACGGCTGGTCCGATCTGCGCCGCCGCCTCGGCCCCGATCGCCGCTGCTTCGCCTTCTTCCACCCGGCTTTGCCCGGCGACCCGCTGATCTTCGTCGAGGTCGCCCTCGTCACCGGCCTCGCCGAGGCGGTGCAACCCCTGCTCGCGCCGGACACCGACGAGGCCGCCCAGCGCGCCCGCGCGGCAGCGGCCGACACGGCGATCTTCTACTCGATCTCGAACTGCCAGAAGGGCCTGGCCGGGGTCACCTTCGGCAACTTCCTCATCAAGCAGGTGGTGGAGGATCTCGCCCGCGAGATCCCGAGCCTGAAGACCTTCGTCACCCTCTCGCCGGTGCCCGGCTTCGCGACCTGGCTCGACCGCGAACGCCGCTCGGACGCGCCGCAGGGGCTGACCCGGGAGGACGTGGAGGCCCTGCGCCTCATCGACGAGCCCGACTGGCACGCCGACAAGGCGACGTGCGAGGCCGTGCGCAAGGCGATGATCCCGGCGGCCGCCGCCTATTTCCTGCGCGCCAAGAACGAGCGCGGCCGGCCCCTCGACCCGGTGGCGCGCTTCCATCTCGGCAATGGCGCGCGGCTTGAGCGCATTAACTGGCTGGCCGACACGTCCGACAAGGCGATCGCGCAGGCCTGCGGTCTGATGGTGAACTATCTTTACGACCTCGACGATATCGAGAAGAACCACGAGGCCTTTGCCGAGGGCCGCACCGTGGTCGCGTCGAATAACGTGCAGCGCCTGCTGCGTCCGCCGCTCGAACTGGTGCCGATCGCGGGCTAGACTTCCATCGCCCCGCGTTCGCGG
>JAYTUU010000107.1:0-56639 GCA_043744375.1 Rhodospirillales bacterium
GGGATACTCCTCTGCATCGCGATAAGGCTTTGTTGCAGAAGAACTTTCGCCGATCCAGAGCCCAGGTGCACCTATTCGTTGTGAGAAATCCGGGTTAGCAAGCACGCCCACGCGCCGGAATCCCCCTCAACGAACTGACCGCGCGCGTAGCATCATCCGATTCGATAGTCTTTGGGCCTCGCCTTAGGCGAACACGTCGCCAAGGCGGCGGATGGAGGCGAGCACCTGTTCCTGGGGCAGGCCGGGCCATTGCACGCGCATGATGAAATGGTTGACGCCGAGGGTTTCGCGGTAGCGGGCGATGTCTTCCTTCACGGAGACCTTGTCGCCGATGATGAAGCGGTCGCGGGCGAAGTCTTCGAAGCTTGTGTTGGCGGTCGGGCTTTCCATGCCCCAGGCGGCGTAGGAGTTGTATTTGTATTCGAGGGCGGCGCGGCATTCGGCGAAGGCGGTCGCGTGGCTGGTGCCAACATAGCATTCTCGGGTGATCGGGAATTCGGTGGCGCTGCGGCCGAATTCGGCGAGGGCGGCGCGGTAGCCTTGCATCAGCGGGACGATTGCGGCGCAGGTCGAGGCGGGGACGATCAGCCAGGCGTCGCCGATGCGGGCGGCGCGGCGGATGGCGGCTTCGACCTGGCCGGCGATCCAGACGGGCGGGCCGCCGGGGCGGGCGGGGCGCAGGCTGATCGCGTGGTCGCGCACGGTGTAGAAGCGGCCGGTGTGGTTGACGGTCTCGCCGGTCCAGAGTTGGCGAATGAGGGAAATACTTTCGCAGAGACGGGCGGCGCGGTCCTTCAGGGAGATGTCGAAGGCCTCGAACTCGCCGGCACGGTAGCCGAGACCGACGCCGAGGACGAAGTTGCCGCCGCTCAGCACGTCCATCGTGGCGGCCTCCTCGGCGACATGGACTGGGTTGAGGAGCGGCAGCAGGAGGATGTTGCCGCCGATGGTCATGCCGCGCGCCTCGGGCAGCAGGTAGGCCATCACCGGGCCGATCTGGAGCATTTGCAGCGGCGAGGTGAGGTAGTGGTGGGGGAAGGTGAGCGAGGCGAAACCGGCCTCGCGAGCGGCGCGGACCTGGGCAACCATATCGGGGATTTCGGCGGCGACGTTGGTGCCCTCGGGATATTGCGTGTTGACGAACATGCCGACTTTCATGGCCGGGCCCTCCCTTGCGTGTGCGTGAGTGGTAGCCGCAATGGCGCCGGAAATGCAAAAAGGGCCGCGGTTGCCCGCAGCCCTTTCCACAAATCGGCGAAGTTCGGGTTCAGCGCTTGCTGAACTGGAAGCTCCGACGGGCCTTGGCGCGGCCGTATTTCTTGCGCTCGACCACGCGGCTGTCGCGGGTGAGGAAGCCGGCGATCTTGAGGATGCCGCGCAGTTCGGGCTCGTAGTAGGTGAGCGCGCGGCTGATGCCGTGACGGAGCGCGCCAGCCTGGCCGGAGAGACCACCACCGTTCACCGTGCAGAACACGTCGAACTGGTTGTAGCGATCAGCGACCAGGAAGGGCTGGGTGATCAGCATGCGCAGGACGGGGCGGGCGAAATAGGCGCCGACGCGCTTGCCGTTGACCATGATCTCGCCCTTGCCGGGTTTGATCCAGACGCGAGCGATGGCGTTCTTGCGGCGTCCGGTGGCGTAGCTGCGGCCGAGAGCGTCGCGCTTCGGCTCGACCTTCGGCTTATCGGCCGTCACCGCGGTGGCGACGGCGAGGTCCTTGAGGTCGGCAAGCGTGCGGCTTGTGGTAGCTGACATGATGCTCAGCCTCGCTTGTTCTTGGGGTTGAGCGCGCCGACGTCGAGCGGCTTGGGCTGCTGCCCGGCATGGGGGTGGCTGTCGCCGACATAGACGTGCAGATGCTTCATCTGCAGGCGCTGGAGCGGCCCGCGGGCAATCATGCGTTCAACGGCCTTGAACACCACGCTACCCGGGTTCGCGCCGTCGAGGCGCTGGCGGATGCTGCGGCCCTTGATGCCGCCGGCGTAGCCGGTGTGGTAGTAGTGCAGTTCGCCGTCGATCTTGTTGCCGGTGAGCTTCACTTTTTCTGCATTGATGACGACGACATTGTCGCCGCAATCGACATGCGGGGTGAAAGTGGGCTTGTGCTTGCCGCGCAGACGGTTGGCGATGACGACGGCGAGGCGGCCGAGAATGAGGCCCTCCGCATCGATCAGCAGCCAATCCTTCTGCACCTCCGCTGGCTTCAGCGATTGGGTCGTCTTCATCCGGGGTATCCCTTGAAACTCGTCGCGCGCGCCTTCGCGTCGACAGGTGCGGGTCTATGCCGTCGCAGCCATGTGCAGTCAAGAGATTTGTAGTGTGGTATTAAAATACCACACACTTGTGAGATTTGATTGAGCCGACGCGGATTTCACAATAGATTGGAAACGATGGCGGATTTCCGGCCCAACGATGCCTGAGCCAGTGTTCGTGATCGGTGCCACGGGACCGAGCGGGGCGGCGCTGTGTCGGCGGTTGGCAGAAACGGGACGCAGCTTTGTGCCGGTTGTGCGCGACGCGGCGAAGTGGCGCGCGCTCGGATTGCCGGGCGAGCGGCGGGTGGTCGATTTGACCGAGTGGCGCTCGCTTGGCGACACGCTGGCCGACGCGCGGCTCGTCGTCGCCTGCGTGCACTTCCGGCATGTCTCCGCGATCCTTGGCGCCACCGTCGCGGCGGTGCGGTTCGTGTTCCTCGGCAATGCGCGGCGGGTCGGGCCACGTCAGGAGGATGGCGTCCCGATCAGCGTGCGCGCCGGGGAGGCGGCGTTCATGAGTTCGGGCCGGCCGGGGGTGATGCTGCATCCGACGACGATCTATGGTGGCAGCACGGCGGACGGGATCATGCGGCTGGCCGGACTGTTGCGGCGCACGCGCCTGGTGCCGCTGCCCGGCGGCGGGCGGGCGCGCATCCAGCCGATCCATCAGGATGACGTGACGAACTGCCTGGTGGCAGCGCTCGGGATCGATTGGCGGCAGCCGCATAGCTGCATCATCGCGGGGGCGGAGCCTGTGAGCGTGGCGGCATTGGTGCGCGCGGTGGCCGCCGCCGCCGGATTGCCGCCGCCGGTGATCGTGCCGATGCCGGCGGGGCTGGTGCGCGCGGGGCTGCGGATTGCCGGCACGGTACTGCGCCTGCCACGCGTCGATGCGGGAGACATCGCGCTCTTGCAGGACGATCAGAGCTTCCCGACCGCGCCGATGATCTCCCTGCTCGGTGTGACCCCGATCGCGCTCACCGAGGGGTTGGCGCGGTGTTTTACGCGCCGCGTCTAGGTTCAGGTCTTGGTCAATCGGCGTTCATAGACCTGTGCGAACACGGTCGCAGGGAAGAGCAGGACGAAATAGACCAACGCCACGACGGTGTAGACTTCGAGCGGGCGGTAGGTGTCGGCGGTGATCAGTTGGCCCTGGTAGAGCAGATCCGGCACGGCGATGGTCGAGACCAGGGAGGTGTTCTTCAACTGGATGATCGACTGGTTCATGAACGGCGGGATCATGCGCTTGACCGCCTGTGGCAGGATGACCCGGCGCATCAAATGCCAGCGGCGCAGGCCGAGCGCGCGGGCGGCGTCCCATTGCCCTGGCTCGATGGAGATGATGCCGGCGCGGAATATCTCGGCGTAGAATGCGGCGGTGTAGAAGGTCAGCACCAGCGTGGCGGCGGCAATGGCCGGGATCTGGATCCCCATGATGACCGGCAGTGCGTAGTAGAACCAGACGATCTGCACCAGGATCGGCGTGCAGCGGAACGCCTCGATGAAGCCGATCAGCGGCCAGTTGATGATCTTGTATTTAGACAGCCGGGCCATGCCAATGACCAAGCCTAGCAGAAGACCGAGAACGATGGTGCCGACGGTGTAGGCGAGCGTCACCTCGATGCCGGTGACGAACAACATGCGGTAGCGCCAGAGGAAGCCGAAGCTCCATTCGTAGTTCATGGGTTTCTTTCCCTAGCGGCCTGCGGGCGGCCACGTACCCCCTCTCCCGCGCGGGGAGAGAGGGTAGGCTGATTAGAAGCTCAGTTCGGCTCTCCCGCGCGGGGAGAGGGGGCAGGCTGGTTAGAAGCTCAGTTCGGCTGGGATGTCTTCGGCCTTGGCGCCGGACTTCAGGATCGCCTGGATCATCCATTCCCGGATCTGGCCGGTGCCGCGGTTCATGTCGATGAACGCGTCCACGACTTCCTTGAAGCGTGTATCCGGCTCGCGCTGGAGGCCGCAGCAGCTTGGCAGGGCAACGGTGGGGTTGGAGAGCAGGCGGAACGTGCCGAGGCTGGGGTTCTTGGCGATCGCGGTGATGGCGAGCATGGCGGCGAGCACGTCGACATCGGCACGGCCGGCAGACATGGCGAGGATGGCGTCATCGCGGTTCTTGTAGGCGGTGATGGTGCCCTTGGGAGCGAAGCGACGGGCCGAGGTTTCGTGCAGCGAGCCGAGATCGACGGCGATGTTCACCTCGGGCTTGTTGATGTCGCCCCAGGTGATGGGCAGGAAGCCCTTCTTCGCGATGACGCCGAAGGGATGCACGATGAGCGGCTTGGAGAAGCCGATCGAGAGGGCGCGCACCGGGGTCGGGTTGAGGGCGAAGGCGATGTCGACCTTGTTGGCCTGCAGGTCGAGCACCGAGTTCCCGTAGGTGCTCTCGATGTATTCGAGCTTGGCGTCCCACACGGCGGCGATGCCCTTGGCGACGTCGATCGCCGAGCCGGACCATTCACCGGTGGCGATGTCCTTAAAGAAGTACGGCGCCTCGCCCGGCAGCGCGGCGATGCGGAGCACCTTGGTGCGGGTGACCCGCTCGAAGACGCTTTCGCGGGCCTGCGCCTGGGCGCGGCCGATGATGGCGAAGGATGCCGCGGCGGCGGCGATGCCTCCGAGCGCCCGACGCGAAACGATCTTCTGTGAAACGATGTCGGTCATAGTGGTCTCCCCTTCCCTCTTGCGAGATTACATTCCCAAATATGCACGGCGGACGTCCTGGTTTGCAGCAATTTCTTTGGCCGGCCCGCTCAGCACAACACGGCCGGTTTGCAGGACATAGGCACGGTCGGCGATGTCGAGCGCTTCCGCGAGGCGCTGTTCGACCAGAAGTATGGTCACGCCAAGGCCGCGGATGCGGGCGATGGCGGCGAGGATGTCGTCAACCAGGCGGGGCATGATGCCCTGGCTCGGCTCGTCAAGCATGAGCAGGCGCGGCTGGGTCATCAGCGCGCGACCGATGGCGAGCATCTGTTGTTCGCCGCCCGAGAGGGTTTCGGCGCGCTGGGCGAGGCGTTCCTGGAGGAGGGGGAACAGTTCGAAGACGAGGCCGAGCGGCTTGAAGCGGTCGGGGTCGCCGCGGCGGGCGTAGGCGCCGAGGCGGAGGTTGTCTTCGACGGAGAGGCGCGGGAACAGGCGGCGGCCCTCGGGGACCAGGCCGACGCCCATGCGGGCGATCATATGAGCCGGCACGCGCGCGAGGCTCTTGCCGTCGAAGGTGATGTTGCCATCGGTGGCGACCTGTCCGGAGATGGCTTTCAGCAGCGTGCTCTTGCCGGCCCCGTTGGCGCCGACGACGGCGACGATTTCGCCGCGACCGACCTCGATGGTGATGCCCTGGAGCGCCTTGAGGCCGCGATAGCTGGCGGAAACGTTGTCAAGCCGCAGCATAGCGGTCTCCGAGATAGGCGCGAATGACGTCGGGGTTCTTCACGATCTCGGCGGGGGCGCCGATGGTCAGCACGGCGCCGAGGTTGAGCACGACGGCGCGGGAAACCAAGGGGAGAACCACCTCCATGACGTGCTCGACCATGATGATGGTGATGCCGCGGGCCTGCACATCGCGCACCAGTTGGCAGCCGGCCTGCGCCTCGGTGGGCGTGAGGCCGGTGAGCATTTCGTCGAGCAGGATGAGTTTGGGTTCGGTTGCGAGCGCGCGGGCCATTTCGAGGCGGCGCTTCTCGGGCGGGCTGAGCGACCAGGCCGGTCGGTCGGCGCGCGAATCGAGGCCGCAGAAGGCAAGCGTGTCGGCGGCGGCGCGCATGGCAACGCGAGCGCTGGCGGTGCGGGCAAAGGCGCCGACCATGACGTTTTCCAGCACGGTCATCGAGTCGAAGCTGCGGACGACCTGGAAGGTGCGGGCGATGCCGCGGGCGGCGCAGGCGACTGGTCCGAGGCCGGAGATCTTCACCCCGTTCAGGCGGATTTCGCCGGCATCGGGGGTGACCTCGCCGGAGATGGAGTTGAACAGCGAGGTTTTGCCGGCGCCATTGGGGCCGATCAGGCCGAGGATTTCGCCGCGCTCGACGTCGAAGGAGATCTCGACATTGGCGGCCACGCCGCCGAAGGACTTGCTGACGCCGCTGATCTCAAGAAGCTTTTGCATCGCGCCTCCGGAACAGGCTGACGAGGCCTTGCGGACGGGCGAGGGCGACGATGATGATCATCGCGCCATAGAGCATCAGGTCAACGCCACGGCCGGAACCGCCGAGATAGGAGCTTGAGAGTTCCTTCAGCGGGATCAGCAGCGCCGCACCGAGGATCGGCCCCCACAGCGTGCCGACGCCGCCGAGCACGGCGGGGAGCGCGATGAGAATGGAGAAATGGCCGGCGAGCACGCTGTCGGGGTCGATATAGCCGACATAGAGGGCGTAGATGGCGCCGCCGAGACCGGTGAAGAAGCCACTGATGGCGGCGGCGGCCATCTTGGAGGAGAAGATGTTCACGCCGAGCGAGCGGGCGGCGGTAACGTCGTCTTTCACCGCGCGCCAGGCGTAGCCCCAGCGCGAGCCTTCGATCAGCCAGGCGGCGATCCAGGTGGCGGCGACGAAGGCGAGGACGAGGTAGAGATAGGGCAGCTTCTCACGGCCGAATTGCAGGGTCAGCAGCGAGGGCTTGGCGATCGGGACGTAGACGCCGGTGGCGCCGCCAACGAAATCCCAGTTGAGAAACAGCAGGTAGCCGATCTCGCCGACAACGACCGTGGCGATGGCGTAGTAGTGGCCGGACAGACGAAAGCAGGGCCAACCGACCAGCAAGGCCGCGAGGCCACCAACCGCGCCGCCAGCGAAGATGCCGATGATCGGGGAGACGCCGCCCTGGACGTAGAGCAGCGTCGAGACGTAGCTGCCCATCCCCAGATAGAGCGCATGGCCGAGCGATATCTGGCCGCAATAGCCGCCCAGGATGTTCCAGGCCTGCGCGAGGCCGGCGAAGAGCAGCGAGATGATGATCACGTTGAGCGCGGTCACGTCGGTGATGAAGCGGGGGGCGATGATCATGACGATCAGCAGACCGCCGGCGACCCAGAGTTCCCGCCGGCGGCGGCGCAGGATGCTGTTGTCCAACGCTACAGCTTTCCGAACAGGCCGCGGGGGCGGAACATCAGCACGGCGAGGTAGACGGCGAATACGCCGATCTGTTTGAGCGAGGGTTCGAGGATGGCCGCCGTGAAGGCCTCGACCTCGCCGATCAGCAGGCCGGCCACCAGCGCGCCGGTCATGCTGCCGAAGCCACCGAGGGCGACGGTGACGTAGGCGATGAGAGCGAAGCTCGCGCCGACATTGGGGCCGACATAGTAGAACCCAGCGAGCATCACGCCGGCGATGCCGACGGCGCCCGCGCCGAGGCCCCAGCCGAGGGCGAAGATGTGGTCGCGGTCGATGCCGAGCAGGGCGACGGCCTCGCGGTCCTCGCGGGTGGCTTCGAGGGCGCGGCCGAATTCGGTGCGGGAGATCATCAGCAGCACACCAAAGGCGGCAAGGCACACCAGGCTGGCGGCGAGTTGCGGCAGCGGCAGATAGACACCGGCGAGGTTGAAGGTGCGGTCGGACAGCCAGGTGTTGGTGACCGAGCGAAAATCGCCGCCCCAGACGAACTGGGCGGCGCCGCGGAGGAAGATCGCGAGGCCGAAGGTGACGAAAATCTGCACCATGCCGCGGTTGAATTGCACCGACAGCGCGCGGCCGATCATGGTTCGGTAGATCGCCATCCCCGCGCCGAACAGCAATGCGGCGACGATGGGGACTTGCAGGATGGGGTCCAACCCGCTCATGTCCCAGATGACGAACACTGCGTACATCGCGAGCATCATCAGCTCGCCATGCGCGAAATTCACCACATCCATCAACCCGAAGATGAGGCTCAGGCCGGCGGCGACCAGCGCGTAGATGAGCCCCATCAGCAGGCCGCCGGCGGCGACCTGCAGGAAGGTTTCGAGTGTCATGCCGCGCGCAGAGCGGCCAGGACCGGCGGGAAGATCACTTCCCGACGTTCCAGACCGCGTCCCTGGCGGCGAGATCGAACGGCCAGATGGTCTTGTAGGCGCCATCGAAGACCTGCTGGATCACCGGGTTGCACAGGGTATTCTGCCCGGTTTCGTCGAATTTCACGCCGGCCCAGGGCATAATGGTCTGGCTGCCGGGGATGTCTGTGGCGATCAGCGCGGTGCGGATGGCCTCGGGCTTGGTGGAGCCGGCGCGGTTGATGGCGTCCGCGAGGACCAGCAGGGCCGTCAGTTCGCGGGAGGTGTTGTCGTTCATGTCCTTGTTGTTGTGTGCCTTGTAGAGGCCGTTCACGACAGGGATCGCCGGGCGCAGCTTGTCGGCATCGAGGGCGAAGGAGGAGCGGCTCATCGCGCCTTCGGCCAGCGCACCGGCGCCCTGCATGAAGGCGCTTTCCTGGAAGCCGGCCGCCTGGGCAAGGATGGCCTTGGGTTTGTAGCCGATCTCGTTCATGGCGCGCAGGATGAGGATGGCGTCCGAAGTGTAGGATGACGGCATCAGCACATCAGCGTTGGCGGCCTTGAGCTTTTGCGCCTCGGTGGAGAGCGAGGGTGATGCGGCCCGGTAGCGAATGTCGGCGGCCACCGTCATGCCGGCGGCGAGTGCCAGCTTGCGTTGGACGTTCGAGCTGTCGGTGCCGAAGATCGAGTCCTCGTAGAACAGGGCTACTGATTTCACGGGGCGGCCGGTCTTCTTGCCGATATCGTCATAGAAATCGAACATGCCCTTGGTGAACATCTCATCGTGCGGGCCGGTGCGGAAGAACCATTTCAGGCCGCGCTGGTTCAGGCTGGGCGAGGAGTTGTCGGCGGAGATGTAGGGCACCTCGTAGCGCTCGGTGATCTGGCTAATCGTGGCGCCGGTCGCCGAGGTGTAGCTGCCGACGATGGCGACGGCTTTGTCCTGGGTGATCAGGCGCTCGGCCTCCGAGCGGGCCTTCTGCGGGTCGTTCTGGCTGTCCGCGAAAACGAGCTTGATCTTGGCGCCGCCAAGGCCGGGCAGGCCACCGCCACTGCCCATTGTGATGCCGATCGGGGCATGGGCGTTGTTGATGATGGCCGCGGCAACCTCGTAGGCCGCCTTGGCATCCAGGCCGACGGCCGCGCCGTTGCCGGTGAGCGGATAGACGACGCCGATGATCACGTCGTCCGCCGCATGCGCCGCCGTGGCGCTGGCCGCGAGCGCACCGGCGCCGATGATGAACTGTCTGCGATCCATAGGCTGATCTCCCATTGCTGCGGCCCCGCCGGCATTCCGGTCGAAGCACATCACGTGCCACACCGCGGCGCATCGCCGAGCATGGGTCCCTGAACCGCAGCATGCACGGCGTGCGCGCGGGAGCAAGCGGTTTGCGTCGGCAATTTTTTCCCGCCGCGGCTGCATCTGCCCCACGCGGCACCGCGTAATGCCGATGCAACGGGGCAGATGCCCCCGGAAACAGGAGCACGCCATGTCCATCCGCCTCACCCTCGCCACTCTGCTTGCCGCCAGCGCCCTCTGCGCGCCCGGCATCTCCAATGCCGCCACCCTGCACGCGCTCAGCGCGGACGGGAAACTGCGCGCCATCGATACGACCAGCCGCAAGGCTGGTGCCGCCGTCGCAATCACCGGTGCCGATGGTGCCGTGCTGTCCGTCGCCACCCGGCCGGCCGACGGCAAGCTGTATGGGCTGACCGCGACCGGTCAGATCGTCACCATCGATCCGGCCAATGGCAAAGCCATGCAGGTCAGCCGCCTCGACAAGAAGATCGAAGCCGGCGCGCGCGTGGTCATCAACTTCAATCCAGTCGTGGACCGGCTGCGGGTGGTCGGCATGAGCGGCGGGAATTACCGCATCAATGTCGACAAGGGTGAAGTCACCGTCGACGGGACATTGAAATATGCCGCGGGCACGCCGCTGGCCGGCACGATGCCGATGATCACCACCGGAGCGTATTCGAACCACTATGCCGGGACCAAGGAGACCGCACTCTACACGATCGATCCGATGGTGGGCCGGTTCAACACCCAGGCGCCGCCGAATGACGGCGTGCAGAATCCCAAAGGCGAGATCGGCATGAAGCTGCCCTTCGGTCTCGGCTTCGATATCGAGTCGGACGGCAAGGGCGGCAATGCTGGCTGGCTGGTCGCCGGTGACGCGCTGCACATGGTCAACATCGCCGACGCCAAGATCACGATGGCTGGGCCGATCGCCGGGCTTGGTGGGGCTGAAATCGTGTCGATTGCGGTTGGAAAGTAGCCGGGCGCCGGGTGGAGCGACGATACGCTCCACCCGGCATCAGCCGCGGTGCCGCCTCCTGTTGCCATTCCGGGTTCCGAGTGTCATCTGAGATGCCGACTGCCCGTACTAGCGGGCAGGGTGGCTCGGGTGCGGCAACCAGGAGAAGCCAGGTCATGGTGGCGACGCGGATCACGTTCCAAAAAGGTGGCAACAGCGACGGCTATGTCCTGTCGGGCTGGGTCGCCGCCGAGCGGCATGGCCGATGGACCGAGGGTCCGGAAAGCCGTCTCGCCATCGAGGGACTGCGCGCAGGGGCCACACACAACGTCACCATCCATTTGCAACCGTTTGTCGCCCCGCCGCGCCTGACGCATCAAGACGTGCGGATCTCCGTCAATGGAAAGCTCTGCCTCGAAACGCGCCTGACGGAAGCGGCAAAGCTCGAATTCACCATCGCCGGCGAAGCGGTCAATGGCGACGGCACCGCCTTGATGGTGTTCGAATGCCCGACCGCGACTTCGCCGAATGCGCTCGGCCTCTCCAGCGACACACGGCGGATTGGCGTCAGCGTTTGGGAAATTTCGTGCACCGTCGCCGACGAGCCCGGCAGCCGTGCGCCGTTTCCGCTGCGGTCGGCCAATCTTTCGGTTCCGGAAGTCGGCTATTCGGCCGCTGGGAAATTCACCTTCCGGGTTCCCGGATATTGCCCACTCTGCGAGAGCCGCACCGAATTCATTGCCGAGCGTGACACCGAACTGGCCGAGGCCTGGTTCCCGAATTGGTTCCGCGGCGACCTGAAATGCGTCAAATGCCATTCGCTGCCGCGGCAGCGCGCTATATTTCAGGTATTGCAGATGCTCTATCCGGGCTGGCGCGATCTTGCCATTCACGAGAGCTCATCAACCCGCGACGGGGCGAGCCGCCGGCTGATGAACGAGTGTCCGGGCTATATCGAGAGTCAGTACGATCCCGCAATAGGGTTCGGCAGCATCCACCCAGGAGACGGCTATCGCAGCGAGGATCTGGAGGCACAGACCTTCACCAGCGGGTCGTTCGACCTCGTGATCACACAGGATGTGTTCGAACACCTCTTCGACCCCGATCGGGCCATTCGGGAAATTGCTCGCACACTCAAGCCGGGCGGGGCCCACATCATGACCGTGCCGATCGTCAATGGAATTCGGCCGAGCCAACGCCGTGCGCAGCGCGAACGCGGCGTTGTGCGCCACCACGCGACGCCACAGTTCCACGGCAACCCGATGTCCGGCGAGGGCAGCCTGGTTACTGTTGACTGGGGCTACGACATTGTCGACTATCTCAGCGCCCACTCGGGGCTGATGGTGTCGATGTATTATTTCGACGATCTGACGCGCGGCCTGCGGGCCGTCTACAACGAAGTGTTGGTCTGCCGGAAAGTCGGCGCTCCGCCGGTCCTGTGATCTGCCAATCAGCTGCCGATCTTAAGCGTCGATGTCAGTCCGCGCAGGCATGCGAGTACCGATAGCGGTGTCAGCTTGCCGGTGCGGGGATTGGCTTCGCTGGGGACGTTCTCGACGGTCATCGTCAGCCGTGCCGCAGCGGCTTCGACCTTGATGGTGTGGATATTGCGATCGACGGTCGGGTCGGCCCAGATGCGCACAGTGGTGCGTTGCGGGCCGATGCCGGCGAGTGCGAGGGCGGCGGCGACGTTGACGTTGGCGGGGAAGCCGGCGGCGGCGTCAAAGGCGTTGCCTTCGAAGATGACGGTGGGCGTGGTGATGGCGAGGACGTCGATGTTGTGCGCGGTCAGATAGGGCGCGCCGACGAGGCCGTTGGGGGGTTTGCGGGTTTCGATGGTAATGCTGGTGACGTCGCCCTCGGCGCAGGCGCGCACAGCATCGAGGCCAAGCAGGGCGCCGGTGGGAACGATAATGCGCGCGCCACTGGCTTTGGCCTGGTCGACCAGATGCATGCGCGGCAGCAGGGCGCCAACGGAGCTGGGGACGAAGATTTTCCCGGCGGCGATGGCCGGGCCGGCGATCTGCTCGAACACCGCGGCCGGGGCCGCTTCGACGACGATGTCGGCGCAAGCGAGATCGGCAAGATCGACGATTTCCGGCGGGGCGCGGAAGCCGGCCATGTTCGCTCGGGCTTTCGCGCGATCGCGGGCGCTGACGGCGACAAGTTTCAGGCCGTCCACACCGCGGTCGAGCGCCTGGGCGAGGGCGAGGCCGATGGCGCCGAGGCCGCCGATTGCGACTGTCAGGGTCATCTCATGGGCCTCTCTATGGGAATGGTGGGGCGAACGACGGGTCTCGAACCCGCGACATCCAAGACCACAACCTGGCGCTCTACCAACTGAGCTACGTCCGCCATACCCTGCGACGCCCTTGCGGCGCTGTGCGGCGTTTAGGACGAAGCGGCCGGGCTCGTCAATCTGTTTGGCGCGAACAGGCGTTCGAGCCGGGCGAGCGCTTCGGTCAGGACTTCCTCGCGCTTGCAGAAAGCGAAGCGAGCGTAGTGGTTGGGGGCCTCACCTTCGTAGAACGCGGTAACCGGGATGGCCGTCACTTTGGCCTGCTCGGTGATGTAGCGGCAGAAGGCAGCGTCGTCGCCGTTGAAGCCGAGGGGGCGGAAGTCGGTGGTGACGAAGTATGTTCCCTGCACTGGCAGGATGGCGAAACCGATGCGGGCGAGGCCAGCGGACAGGAGGTCGCGCTTGGCCTGCAAGTCGCCGGAGAGGGAGGCGAAATAGGCGTCGTCCTTGGCGAGACCGACGGCGGCCGCGCGCTGGAGGTTGGGGGGCGTGGTGAAGGTGAGGTTCTGGTGCGCCTTGATCACGACCGAGGCCAGCGCCTTGGGGGCGGAGATGTAGCCAACCTTCCAGCCGGTCGCCGAGAAGGTTTTGCCGGCGCTGCCGATGCGCAGACAGCGTTCGCGCATGCCCGGCAGGGTCATCAGGGGGATGTGCCTGGTGCCGTCAAACGTCAGATGTTCGTAGACCTCGTCGCAGACAGCATACGCGTCATGTTTTTGTAGCAGGCCGGCGATAAAGGCGAGTTCGTCGGGGGTGAACACCTTTGACGTTGGGTTCATCGGGCTGTTGAGCAGGATGGCCTTGGTTTTCGGGCCAAAGGCGGCGGCGAGTTCGGCGCGCGGGAGTTCCCATTTCGGCGGGGTCAGCCGCACCAGCTTCGGGATGGCGCCGAGCAGACGGACGACGGGCAAATAGGTGTCGTAGAGCGGCTCGATCAGGACGACCTCATCGCCCGGGTTGATCAGCCCCATCAGGCAGGCCGTGATCGCCTCCGTCGCGCCGGAGGTGACGACGACTTCGCTGTCGGGGTCGAACTCAAGGCCATAGAACCGCTTGTTGGCGGCGGCGACGGCTTGGCGCAGTTCGGGCACGCCGGCCATCGGCGGATACTGGTTGCGGCCATCGAACAGCGCGTCCGCGGCGGCTTGCAGCACGTCGGCCGGTCCGTCCGTGTCCGGAAAGCCCTGGCCGAGATTGATCGAACCGTGTTGGGCAGCGAGGGCGGACATGACGGTAAAGATGGTCGTGCCGGTATTGGAGAGCAGCGTGTTGAGGGTCTTCACCGTGGGGCAGGCCTTACAAATGAAACAGGACAGGGAGATTGGAATAGGAGGGGGAGTATGGGTCGGGCGCGGCGGGGGTTCAACATGCCGCAAGCATTGGCAGGATGATGCCGCGAATTTGGGCATCCGGCTCACCGATGCGCGGGTCCTGGCTGGCGCAAAATCGGGCAACTCGCGGCATTCCGGTGTTCCCCGCCACGAATACCGGGTGGCACGCATCCTGCAACCCTGTTAAACCGCCTTCCCTTCCACGGGAGGCTGCCCGAGGCAGCTGGGGCTTGAGGTTGGGATCAAGAGGCACGGATGAAAAAGATCGAAGCGGTCATTAAGCCGTTCAAGCTTGATGAGGTGAAGGAGGCCCTGCACGAGGTGGGGCTTCAGGGCATCACGGTCGTCGAGGCCAAGGGCTTCGGCCGCCAGAAGGGGCATACGGAGCTGTATCGCGGCGCGGAGTACGTCGTGGACTTCCTGCCCAAGGTGAAGATCGAGGTGGTCTGCGAGGATGACGTGGTCGAGCGTGCCGTGGAGGCGATCGTGAACGCCGCACGGACCGGGCGCATCGGCGACGGCAAGATTTTCGTCAGTTCGATCGAGGATGTGATCCGCATCCGCACGGGCGAGCGCGGCGAAGAGGCGATCTAGCGAGCGACTGCCCGCGCAAGCAGGCAGTCGTCGGACGGCTAAATATTCAACCTACGAGGGAAACCGGAGACATGGCGAAGAAGGCAGCCGCTGGCGGCGCAGGCAAGAGCAGCGTCGAGAAAGTGCTGGAACTGATGAAGGAGAACGCGGTCGAATACGTCGATCTGCGGTTCACCGACCCGCGCGGCAAGTGGCAGCACACCGCGCAGCACGTCTCGACGATGGACGAGGATGCGTTCCGCGACGGGATTATGTTCGACGGCTCCTCGATTGCCGGCTGGAAGGCGATCAACGAGAGCGACATGATCCTGATGCCGGACGCCGAGAGTGCGGTGATGGACCCGTTCGCGGCCAAGCCGTCGATGATCATCTTCTGCGACATCGTCGAGCCCTCGACCGGGCAGGCCTATAACCGCGACCCGCGTTCGACGGCGAAGAAGGCCGAAGCCTATGTGAAGGCGTCCGGCATCGGCGACACCGTGTTCATGGGGCCGGAAGCCGAGTTCTTCATCTTCGACAACGCCAAGTTCGGCACCGGCGGCAACTACGGCATGTATCAGCTCGACAGCATCGAGGGCCCGCAGGCCAGCCTGAAGGACTATCCGGAAGGCAACATGGGCCACCGCCCGGTGGTCAAGGGCGGCTATTTCCCGGTCCCCCCGGTCGACAGCGAAAGCGACATGCGCGCGGAGATGCTGTCCACCATGGGCGAGATGGGGCTGATCATCGAGAAGCACCACCATGAGGTGGCGCAGTCCCAGCATGAGCTCGGCACCAAGTTCGGCCCGCTGACGCGGCAGGCCGACCACATGCAGATCTATAAATACTGCGTGCACAACGTCGCCCACAGCTATGGCAAGACGGCGACATTCATGCCGAAGCCGATCTATGGCGACAACGGCTCGGGCATGCATGTGCATCAGTCGATCTGGAAGGCCGGCAAGCCGCTGTTCGCGGGCAATGCCTATGCCGATCTGTCGGAAATGGCGCTGTACTACATCGGCGGCATCATCAAGCATGCCAAGGCGCTGAATGCGTTCACCAACCCGTCGACTAACTCCTACAAGCGCCTGATCCCGGGCTTCGAGGCGCCGGTGCTGCTTGCCTACTCGGCGCGCAACCGCTCGGCATCGTGCCGCATTCCGTATGCGACGAACCCGAAGGCCAAGCGCGTGGAAGTCCGCTTCCCCGACCCGACCGCCAATCCGTATCTCGCCTTCTCGGCGATGCTGATGGCCGGCCTGGACGGGATCAAGAACAAGATCCATCCGGGCGATCCGATGGACAAGGACCTCTACGATCTGCCGCCGGAAGAGCTGAAGGACATCCCGACGGTGTGCGGCAGCCTGCGTGAGGCGCTCGGCGCACTTGCCGCCGACCACGAGTTCCTGCTGGCCGGCGACGTGTTCAGCAAGGATCAGATCGAGAGCTATATCGACCTGAAGTGGACGGAAGTTTACCGCTTCGAGCACACGCCGCACCCGGTCGAGTTCGAGATGTACTACTCCGTCTAGGCTCAGATTTGCCCGGCTGACGGAACACCCCGCCTCTGGCAACGGAGGCGGGGTTTTTCGTTGACAGCCGCGCTGCTTTAGTACGCGCCATATAGCCTGTATTTTAGTCACAAACGGTTGATTTCATCAGCGCGTCGTGATGAGACCTATAAATATGCACGATTTTGTCCCACATTCTTTGACACAAGAATTGTATCGCAGTCTTTTGCACATCTACACGCCTTCCGACCCCGCAAAGGACAATTCCGTCACTATGATCACGCACACAAAGCGGCGCCACGCCGCCTCGTCCCTCGCGTTCACTGCCAGCTTTCTTGCCGCATCCCTGCTGGCCACGACCGCCTGGGCGGGGGATGCCAAGCCAGACAGTTGGGCCAGTTCGATCACGTTCGGCGCGCAGTTCCAGGCTGGCTTCACCGCCAATCCCGCCCGCCCGAAGCTGAATTTCGGCCAGTTGTTCAACGACAAGCCGAACACGCTGCTGCTGAACCAGGCGTTGTTCACAATCGCGCGCGCGACTGACCCCAAGGCCACCGGCTGGGATGTTGGCTTTAAGCTGCAACTGATGGGCGGCAGCGACGCGCGCTACACGCATTTTCTCGGCGAGTTCGACCGCGGCATCACCGGGCGCTACCAGGCCGATATCGTCGAGGCCAACGTGACCGTTCATGCGCCGCTGCTGACCGCGGGCGGCGTTGATCTCAAGTTCGGCCAGTATGCGACGCCGGTCGGCTATGAGACGATCGATCCGTCGACCAACCCGTTCTACTCGCACTCCTACATCTTCAATTTCGGCATTCCGTTGAAACACACCGGCGCCCTGGCGATCCTGCGGGCGACGCCGGAGATCGACCTGTATTTCGGCGTCGATACTGGCGTGAACACGACCTTCGGCAAGGGCGAGAACAATGGCGCGCTCGGATACATTGGCGGCTTTGGCTTGACCCTGCTCGACGGCAAGCTGACGGTACTGGCGCTCAGCCATATCGGCCCGGAGAACCCCAAGCGGCTGGTGCCGAACGCCGATCGGCGTCTGCGCTACCTGAACGACATCGCCATCACGTACAAGCCAACCGACACGGTCACCTTCGTCACCGAGTTCAACTACATCCGGGACGATTTCGCCAAGGCTGACGCCGGCGGTGTCGCCCAGTACGTGCTCTACGCGCTGAGCGACACGGTATCGTTGAACGCGCGGGCCGAGGTGTGGGCGGACCCGAAGAACTTCTTCGTCGCCGCGTTCCCAGACAATCTGGACTTCGTCAACGTTCAGCTTGGCCGTCCGGCAACGGTCGTCGCGGCGCCGAAGGGCACCACCTATGGGGCGCTCACGCTCGGTGTGACCTACAAGCCCGAGATGCCCGCCCCGCTCGCCGGGTTGATGATCCGCCCGGAAATTCGCTACGACAGCGCGCTCAACGGGACCAAGGCGTTCAATTCCGGCAAGGACCGGGGTGCGTTGACGATCGCCAGCGACATCGTCCTGAGCTTCTGAGACGCGCCTTTCGGCGTGTGCGAAGGCCCGCTTCTGGCGACAGCAGCGGGCCTTCGTTTGCGCCATCGGAGCGCCACGCCTAGCCTCACCGGAAGATGCTCAGCGAACCTGTCCTCCGTCTCGGTATTTTCGCGGTCGTGCTGGTGAGCATGGCGGTGTGGGAGTTGCTTCAGCCCGCTCGGCCGCAGGTGATCACGCGGCGGTGGCGCTGGCCGGCCAATCTTGGGATCGCCGTCCTCAACACCCTGATCCTGCGTGTCGTCCTCCCCGTTACTGCCGTCGGCGTTGCGGCCATAGCGGCCGAGCGCGGCTGGGGGGTGTTCAATCTGCTCGCGCTGCCCGGCTGGCTCGAGGTGGCGGTTGCGTTGGTCCTGCTGGATCTGGTGATCTACCTTCAGCATGTCGTCTTTCACGCAGTGCCAATGCTGTGGCGGCTGCACCGGATGCATCACGCCGATCTGGAGTTCGACACGACGACGGGCATCCGATTTCATCCGCTGGAAATGCTGCTCTCGGCTGCTCTCAAGCTCCTGGCCGTGGTGGCACTCGGCGCCCCGCCGGTTGCGGTCATTATCTTCGAGGTGCTCTTGAACGCGACCGCGCTGTTCAACCATGGCAATGTCCGGCTGCCGCCGCGCATCGAGGCCGCGCTACGTTGGATCGTCGTGACGCCCGACATGCACCGCGTGCACCACTCGATCCTCCCGCAGGAGACCGACAGCAATTTCGGCTTCAACCTGCCGTGGTGGGACCGCCTGTTCGCGACCTATCGCGCGCAGCCGGAGGCCGGGCATGAGGGCATGGTGATAGGCATCGAACTTTTCCGCGACTGCAAGGAACTTGCGATCCTCCGGATGCTGCGCCAGCCGTTCCGGTAAGAGGGAACGCTTCGCTTTTGCGCGATGGCCGATTATCAGTCGCGCGCGGGAGTGACACGCGCGGGGAGACACGCCATGACGAACGCCTATCTGACGGGACTTGAGCGCAACCAGGCAAATTTCGCCGCGCTGACCCCCCTCACCTTCATCGAACGCGCGGCCGCGGTTTATCCGGATCGTCTCGCGGTGGTGAGCGGCGCCCAGCGTTTCACCTGGGCGGAGACGTATGCGCGCTGCCGGCGGTTGGCCTCGGCGCTGGCGCGGCGCGGCATCGGCAAGAACGACACGGTGGCCATCATGTGCCCGAATACGCCGGCGATGTATGAGGCACATTTCGGCGTGCCGATGTGTGGGGCGGTGTTGAATGCGCTGAACACACGGCTGGATGCGGAGACGATCGCCTTCATGTTGCGTCATGGCGAAGCACGGGTTCTGATCACCGACCGCGAGTACTCGGCGACAATGGCGCGGGCACTGGCGCTGATGGAGGCGCCGCCGCTGGTGATCGACATCGACGATCCCGAATACGCCGAGGGGGCGGATGTCGGCAGCCTGCGCTACGAGGCGTTCCTTGCCGAGGGAGACCCGGAGTATGCGTGGCAGAATCCGGCGGATGAGTGGGACGCGATTTCGCTCAGCTACACGTCAGGCACTACTGGGGACCCGAAGGGGGTGGTGTATCACCACCGCGGCGCGCATCTGAACGCCATCAGCAACATTCTCAACTGGGCAATGCCGCACCACCCCGTGTATCTGTGGACGTTGCCGATGTTTCACTGCAACGGCTGGTGTTATCCGTGGACGATCGCCGAAAGGGCCGGGGTGAATGTTTGCCTGCGCCGGGTCGAGGCGACGGCGGCGTTCGCGGCCATCCACGCCAACGGCGTGACGCATATGTGTGGGGCGCCGATCGTCTACTCCATGCTGATCAATGCCGCACCGGAGTTGCGTGCCGGTCTCGCCCTGCGGATCGCCGGCCAGGTCGCGGGGGCTGCGCCGCCCGCGACGATCATCGAGGGGGCGGAGGCGATGGGGATCGAGATCACCCACGTCTATGGGCTGACGGAAGTGTATGGTCCCGCCACCGTCTGTTCGAAGCAGGCGGAATGGGAGTTCCTTCCGATCGACCGACGCGCCGAACGGAACGGACGCCAGGGTGTGCGGACGCCGCTACAGGAGGCCGTCGCGGTGCTCGACCCCGAAACCATGCAACCGGTGCCGGCAGATGGGGAGACGATGGGCGAAATCATGTTCCGCGGGAACATCGCCATGAAGGGCTATCTGAAGAACCCAGACGCCACGGCGAAGGCGTTCGAGGGCGGCTGGTTCCATACCGGCGATCTCGCGGTGATGCAGCCTGATGGCTACGTCAAAATCCGCGACCGCTCGAAGGACATCATCATCAGCGGCGGCGAGAATATTTCCTCCATCGAGGTCGAGGAAGTGCTGTATCGCCACCCGGCGGTGCTCACGGTGGCCGTGGTAGCGCAGCCCGATGAAAAATGGGGCGAGACGCCGTGCGCCTTCATCGAACTCAAGCTCGGCGCCAAGGTGACGGCGGAGGAGCTGCGGGAATTCTGCCGTGGGCACATGGCGCGCTTCAAGGTGCCGAAGACGTTCCTGTTCCGCGAGTTGCCGAAGACGTCAACGGGGAAGATCCAGAAATTCGCCCTGCGCGAGATCGCGAAATCCGCCAGCGCGATTGGTTAGTTCGGGGGCCGCTCAACGAAAGGGCCGCGGCGTATCCGCCGCGGCCCGATCCTGACGCCAGTTTTTCGGCGATTAGCCGCAGGGCTGACCAGCGCTGGCCAGCTTCGGAGACTCGCTGCCACCGGCGGCGGCAAGCTTCGGAGACTCGCTACCGCCAGCGCTCGCCATCGTCGGCGCCTTGACGCAGCCGACATTTGCGGTCGGGGCAGTCTGGGCAAAAGCCGCCGAGGAGAGCGCGAGAACCAGCGCGGTGCCGGCAAGCAATTCCTTGATGCGCATGGCTACCATCCTTTGCATCTGCGCTTCCTTGTGAAGCGCTGTTGTTGACCAATCGTCCGGAAGCACTCTCCGCCAGTGGATTTTCTCCGCTGGGGGCCTCTGGAAGCGCCGCACACCGTGAAGACCATCTGTCTTCACGCTGCTGTGAACAGATCGGCGCGATGCCCGCGCAGCCCGGTCAGATGTCAGGGATGAAAGCCAGTCGCCGCGCGTTACCCCCGGGCGCAATACCCGCCATCGCAGGGGATGGCCGCGCCGGTGACAAAATTGGAGGCCGGGCTCGCAAGGAACACGGCGATGCCGGCGAGGTCTTCAGGTTCCCCCCACCGACCGGCAGGAGTGCGGATGAGCACCTGGTCGTTGAGGCCCGGCACCTGCGCGCGAGCGGCCTGGGTGAGCTCGGTGTCGATCCAGCCGGGCAATACGCAATTGCATTGGATCGCATCCTTCGCCCAAGCCGTCGCTGTGGCCATGGTAAACTGCATGATCGCGCCCTTGCTGGCGGCGTAGGGCGCGGCATGGGGGGCGCCGAACCAGCTCATCACCGAGCCGATGTTGATGATCTTGCCGCCGCCAGCCTTGACCATGTGCGGGTGGGCGGCCTGGCTCATCAGAAAGGCGCTGGTCATGTTGGTGTCCATAACCTTGTGCCACTCCGCCTCCTCATAGTCCTGCGGGTTCTTGCGGATGCCGATACCCGCGTTGTTGACGAGGATGTCGAGATGGCCAAAGTGGGCGACCGTTTCAGCGACGAGGCGGGCGCAATCGGCCTTCTTGGTGACGTCGGCGGCGATGAATAGAGCGTTTGCGCCGAGACCCTTCGCGGCCTTCTCGCCCTTGGCGACATTGCGGCCGGAGAGCACAACAGTCGCGCCGGCCGCGGCCAGGCCACCGGCCATGCCGAGACCGATGCCACCATTGCCGCCCGTGACGATGGCCACCTTGCCGGTCAGATCGAACATTTTCATCCGCGTGCCCCTCAATATAAGAAGCCCGTGCGTATCATTTTGGCCTCGAGCGGGCAACTACAGCAGGAGTTTACCGCCAACCATCAGCAGGATGATCGCCAGGAGTGGCCGCAGGAACCAGTCGGGCAGCCGGACTGCGAGCAGCGTGCCGAGGATGATACCAGGCACCGAACCCAACAGCAGGGTCACCAACAACTGCCAATCCACCGAGCCGACGATCCAGTGGCCGATGCCGGCGATGAGGGTCAGTGGCACCGCGTGGGCGATGTCGGAGCCGACCAATATCGGCAGCGGCACGCGGCGGTACAGCATGACGAGCACTGTCATGCCGATCGCTCCCGCGCCGACGGAGGAGAGGGTGACGACGATGCCGAGGACGGCACCGGTGATCACAGTGATCTGGGCGATCCGGCGATCACTGATACCGTCCATGCGCCGTGCGCCGATCGCCAGAACATAGCGCCGCGCCATCAGCGCCATGCCGGTCAGCACCAGAGCGACCCCGAGGGCGGTCGTCAGCAGCCGCGCGCTACCGGGGCCAAATGTCTCGAAGCGAGACATCATGATCAACGTGAGAATGGTCGCTGGCACGCTGCCGGTCGCCAGCAGGCCGGTGATGCGCCAGTTCACGGTTCCGCTCATGCCATGAGCCATCGTCCCGACCGTCTTGGTGGCCGCCGCGTAGAGCAGGTCCGTGCCGACAGCGGTGGCGGGATGGACACCGAAAAGCAGCACCAGCAGCGGCGTCATCAATGAGCCGCCGCCGACGCCCGTCTGGCCAACGAGAACGCCGACCACAAAGCCGGACAGGGTCAAGAGCGGATCAATCCCAGCAAGAAATTCCATTCCGGTCTCCGTTGCAACCGTCACCATACTCGGCCGGCACAATTGTGCGGTGCAAAACATGCGTGAACTGGTGTACACGACGTTGCCGCCTAGGCTGCGGCCCGGGCGCCTAAAGGGTTTTCGACGGCGCCTCTTTGTCTTGCGGCCGCTTCGGCCTTAGATAGGGCGCGGTCAACTGGCTGAATGGAAAAACCATCACGATGCGACCTCGCATCCTCCTTGTTGCCCTGGCCGATTGGTTCGGCCCCACCCGCCTACCCCGCGTGCTCCGCCTCGCGGGGTTCGAGGTCGGTATGCTCGCGGACCCAAACGGATTGCTCGCGCAGTCCCGCCACATCGACTACCGCTTCAGCCTGAACCCCGAGGACGTTCGGATCGGCGTGCTCGGCCCCGTGCTGCGGGCCATTGCCGAGTTCGGGCCGCGCCTGGTTGTGCCTTGTGACGAGGCAGCCGTGCATCTGCTGCAGAATCTGGCTCTGGCATGGGATGGCGCGCGTGCACCTGGCGGCCAGTTCCGCGTGGCCATGCCGCCGCTGGTGCGCGAAATCCTGCTGCGTTCATTGGGCGAGGCGCGCACCTATCCGGTCCGCTCCAGTCGCCCGCAGGCACGCCGGATGGCCGCTGGGTTGGGCATTGCCTCGCCGCCGAACGCGCCGGTGCCGTATCTCCAGGTGGCCGAGGGTTTCGTCCGCGAGCATGGCTGGCCGGTGGTGCTGACACGGGAGGGGCGGACCGGGGGCGATCGGGTGCGCGTCTGCGAGAACGCCGCCGAGTTGCATGCTGCCTATGCGGCGTTGACACATCCTGAGCCGGCCGCCCACGGGGTCGTCAACCTGGCACGCTACGCGTTCCAGTCGGTGATGACCGGGTTCCACCTCGCCGGGGACCTCACACAACCGCTGCATGATGGGCCGGCGATAGCGATCGAGGCCCATCTTCCGGGCGAGGCTGCGTCTTACAGCGCAGTCGCCTACGACGGACGTTGGCTCGGTGGGATTGCCGCGGTTGGGGTACGAATGCATCCGCCGGGTAGCGGGGCAAGTAGCGCGGTGCGGCTGATCCAGGATTCCCAGATGGACGAGGCCGCGCGCAAACTGGTTGGGCGCCTCGGTTTCACCGGGTTCTGCGGTCTCGATTTCATGCGCGACATGGCGACGAACAAACTGTGGTTCCTGAAGTTCAACCCGCGCCCCACGCCGCTCTCCCATCTCGGCCACCGGGCCGGCGGCGATCTCAGTGTCCCCCTGATGGCCGCAGTCAACAACGCGTTCCCGGTGGCGCGGTTACCATTCGAGGAGAGCACAGTCGCGTTGTTTCCGCAGGACTGGGCGCGCGATCCCGACGCGGCGGACGCCAAAGCCCGCGGAGTCGATTTCCTCGATATGCCGGAGGATGACGAACGCCTGGCTAGCGTGCTCAAGGCGCGGATGGCGTCAGCCAAGTAGTCAAACGCACCGGCGACGCTGCTCAGACCGCCACCCGCAGCGGCAGACGCAGCGACTCGAGCAGGCGCTCCAGACCGTCGGCCAGCGGCAGCGGCGCGTTCACCTTGAGGGCGGCCCGGGCGGCGGCGGGGTTGCCGAGAGAGGCACGGATGTCGCCGGCACGCAACGGCGCAAAGGTGACAGCCGGGACCCAGCCAGCGATCTCGCCGAGGGTTTCGGCAAGCCCGAGGATGGAGGTCGAAAAGCCCGTGCAGACGTTGAACACTTCGGCCACCGGGTCGACACGGTCGCTGATCCGGGTCATCGCGGCGCGAAGATGGGCCACGACGTCGCCCACATAGACGAAGTCGCGTGTCTGCATGCCGTCGCCGTTGATGGTGATGGTGCGGCGGTTGAGCACCCGCTCGGCGAAGATCGAGATTACTCCGCTATAGGGGGAACGCGGGTCCTGGCGGGGGCCGAACACATTGAAGAACCGCATGCCGATCGAAGAGGTCGCGTGCACGATGCTGGCGACGCGGGCATGCAACTCGCTGCCAAGCTTGTCGGCGCCATAGGCGGACATCGGGCGCGGCAGTAGCGCCTCATGCAGGCGGATCGGGCCATGGTCTCCGTATATGGCGGCAGACGATGCATAGACGACTGGCACGTGGCCCGCATTGCGGGCGGCTTCAAGCACGGCGATGGTGCCGCTCTGATTGGTCCGATGGGTGCCCAACCAGTCCTCGTTGGCGCGCGCGACGCTGGCGATTGCGGCCAAATGGAAACAGCCATCCGCACCGGCCATGATGCGGCGCAGCAGGAGGGTGTCGACGATATCGCCGACACGCAGATCGATATCCTTCGGCAGATTCTCCCGCTTGCCCGTCGACAGATCGTCCAGCACACGCACGACATGACCGTCCGCCCGCAGAGCATCGACCAGATGCGAGCCGATGAAACCCGCACCACCGGTGACCACGAAGATGCCCATGATCGGCGCGCCTCAGCTCATGCGGCCCGGCGCAGGCGGCCGGGATGGTCGATCAGCGAGGCGGAAGCGCGTGTCCGGGGCAAATGCCTGTCCTGTGTAGAGCTTATGCGCAGCAATATATCCGGTCTTTATGTGCCATATCTGCGACAATTCGCGCAATATGCGTTAATTACTTATGACGACGCTCACCCTTCCGCCAGCGCCTCTTGGGTGGCCCGGACCCGCTCGACCCGCCGCGCGTCCATAGCTGTGACTTCGAACAACCAGCCGGCGAAGACGATCCGATCACCGGGCTGCGGCACGCGACGCAGCAGCGCAAGGATCAATCCGCCCAGCGTATGATAGCTCCCTTCGGCCGGCAGATCGGGCAGGAAGAGCCGTGCCTTCACTTCATCGACGGGCATCGCACCGTCCAGCATCAGCACGCCTTCGGCCACCGGCGGCGCGTCAGCGGCTGGTTCGGGCGGATCAGGGTCGCCGACGATGGCCTGCAGTACGTCCGCTGCCGTCACGACCCCCTCGAAGCTGCCGTATTCGTCCAGCACCAGCGCGAGGCCGCGCGGGTCTGCCTTCAGGCGTTCGAGTGCCTCCAACGCGCTCACCGTGTCCGGCATCACCATGGGTTGGCGCAGCGCGGCGGCGATGGAAAGCTCTTTGCCATCGAGGATGCGGTCCAGGATGTCCTTGGCCTGGACCACGCCGACGACGTTGTCGATCCGCCCGTCGCAAACCACGAAGCGCGAATGGGGCGCCGATTTGAGCGTCGCCACGATGTCGCGCGGCGGGTCGGTGCGGTCGATCCAGGCGATATCGGTGCGTGGCGTCATGATGGCGCGCACCGGTTTGTCGGCCAGACGCAGCACGCGCTCGATCATGTCACGCTCGCCCGCCTCGAGCACGCCGGTCTGCTCACCCTCGACCAGCAACGCCTTGAGTTCCTCTTCCGTCACCGTCTGCGCGGTCGCACTATGCGATCCAAAAAGACGCAGGACGAAGTCCGACGACAGGGTGAGGAGCCACACGACCGGCATGCTCACCTTCGAGAGGAACACGAAGACGGGGGCGGCGACGGCGGCGACCCGCTCGGGATTGCGCAGGGCGAGTTGCTTGGGAACAAGTTCGCCAATGACAATGGAGAGATAGGTGATCGCCACGACCACGGCGGTCAGTGACAGGCTGCCGGCAAACGGGGCAACTCCAGGGATCTCCTCAAGCAGCGGCACCAACCCGGTAGCCAGATGGGCGCCGCCGAAAACGCCAGAGAGAATGCCGATCAGGGTGATCCCAACCTGCGCGGTGGGCAGAAATAGTTTCGGGTCCTCCGCCATCCGCCGCGCCAGGGCGGCGCCAGCGATGCCCTTGCGTTCGAGGACGGCGAGGCGCGCCCGGTTCGAGGAAACCAAGGCCAACTCACCAAAGACGAGCAGACCGTTCATCACGATCAGCAGCAGTATGGTGACAACATCAACAGCGATATCCATGCGACAGCCCTATCCGGTCCCGGCGACGGAGATCGCGCCGTTGGCTGGCATCTATAGCCCAGTTCGAGCGAATTTTCGCCTGCTGTCGGTGGGCCGCTGGAGGATGACGCGGCGCGGTGAAACCGGCTATGGACGGAAATGCCTCCGCGCCTTCCCACCTCCGCCATTTTGCTCGGCATTGCTGGCCTGCTGCCGCTGGTCGGCTGCGCGGCCGCGGCGATGCTGTTGCCCGATCCGAAGGGCGCGACCTATCTGGTAGCGCTGATCAACTACGCGGCGGTTATTCTGGCCTTCCTCGGTGCGGTGCATTGGGGCTTCGCGTTGACGGCCATACCGCCGCGTGTCGTCGGGGCACGATTGTCGTTGGGTGTGCTGCCCGCGCTGATCGGCTGGACCGCCTTGTTGCTGCAGGGTGCGGTTGGGCCGATGCCGGCGATCGCCCTGCTCGCTGGCGGTTTCACTGCCACCGTGCTGACGGAGCAGCGTTTACGGCGCCACGGCTTGGTAACGCCGAGTTACATGTGGTTGCGGTGGGCACTGAGCAGCGTCGTCCTGATAGTTCTCGGAATTGTAATGATGGTAAAGATTTTCGGAATTTCCGTTCAATTTTGAATATTTATCTCGAATTTTTCTCTCGTTCATGATTTGATAATCATCTCTCACGTGATGGAGCCAATCATGAACAATCGCCCCTCTGCCGACATCATTGCCTTCCCCACCACGGCGAAACCGGCCGTGACGCCGGCACCCGACCAATCCGCGAACGATGATCCCGGGGCCCGGCTGCGCACCGCGCTCGCGGCGCTCGATGCTGCCCTCCTCTCGCAGCGCGCGGCGGTGGCGGACTGGCGCACGGCCATCCAGGACCTGCGTGGCAGCATGGACGCGCTCGGTAGCTCCCTGCACAGCTATCGCGACAATCTCGGCCATCTCGGCGGCAAGGTTGCCTCGCTTGGCGACACCGCCCGCCAGCTGCGGACAAACGCGGATAAACTGTCCGGCGCGCCGCATGGCTAGCCCGCCCTTGCGCTGATCCCCGCGGCACTGGTACCGGAGGGGATGATCGAACTCTGGATTCCCGTCACCCTTGCCGCGGCGCTCTTCCAGACTTGGCGCACGGCGCTCCAGCAGAAGCTGCGTGGCCTGCTTTCGGTCAACGCCGCGGGCTTTGTGCGCTACCTCTACGCGATCCCTACCGGGGCTACGATGTTGCTGCTCTACACGCTGATCTCCGGCCACGCATTGCCGGTGTTGAACGCAAGCTTCCTGACGTATTGCACGGTCGGCGGCCTCGGGCAGATCTTTGGCACGTCGCTGCTCATCATGGCATTCGGCCATCGGAACTTCGCCGTTGGGACCGCCTATGCCAAGACCGAGGCGGTGCAGGGGGCGATCCTGGCCTGGATCATCCTGGGCGAAGCACTGGCGCCGCTGGCTTGGCTCGGCATCGCCCTCGGGGTCATCGGCGTGCTCGTGTTGTCGCTGGCTGGGCGCGGCATCAAGCGCGCTGACCTGCTGGCCGCGACCTTCCAGCCGGCCGCACTCTGTGGGATGGGCGCCGGGTTGTGCTTTGCCTTCACGACCGTGCTGATCAAGCAGGCCAATTTCGCCCTCGGCGGCGCCGACCTGATCCACCAGGCGCTCTTTACGCTGGTGACCACCAATGTCCTGCAAACGCTGATGCAGGGAAGCTGGCTGGCGCTGCGCGAGCCGGAGGAGCTCAAGAAATCGTTCACCTCCTGGCGCAGTTCGGCCTGGGTCGGCACGCTGTCGGCCTGCGGATCGGCCTGCTGGTTCACCGCCTTTGCGCTGGCGCCAGTGGCTTTGGTGCGCGCCATCGGCCAGGTGGAGATGGTGTTCACCTTTGCCTTCAGTCGCTTCTATCTGAAAGAGCGGATCAAGCGTGCCGATGTGATCGGATTGCTGTTGGTGGTCGGCGGCGTCGTCATCATTCTCATCGGGCGCTAGGCGGGAGGCACGCGGGCGGCGCCGAGGATCGTGCCGTCGGCGGCCTGTACGAGGATCGCCAGATGTTCGCCTGCGGGTACCGCGCCATGCAGGTCAAGCGCCTGGCCGCGCCACTCGCCGAGCACGACCATGCCACGGACGATGTTCGACTCCACCAGCGTTGTCCCGGCATTCTCGCCGCGTGGCACCTTGGTCGTCCGCTCGCCGTCATAGCCGACGACCAGCACCCGGCCCATCCCGGTGGCGGCCCCTATCGTGACATTGATCCCGCTTGCGTCGCGCGCGCCACTGAGCGGGATTGCCTTGGCGCGCGTCGCCGCGGTCGCGATGGCCCGGCGTAGTTTGGGGCCATCGGAGCCAACCACATCCTGCGTCCCATCCACCACCGCCTGTGGCGTGTAGATGCTGCCGACATCGGAGATCGCACGGTAGTGGCGCTGCCGATCGGTGGCGAGATCGAGCGAGTACGGATCGGGCCAGCCGAGGCGATTCCAATAGGTGACATGGAAAGCAAGCACCAGCACATCCGAGCGGGTGCGTGCCAGTTCGCTCAGCAGGCGATCCGCGGGGGGGCAGGATGAACAGCCCTGCGAGGTGAAGAGTTCGACCACCACGGGGCGGCTCGGCTCGGCGGCGCCGGCAGGGATGGCGGCGAGTGCCGCCGCGAGGAAGGTGAGTGCGGGCAATAGTTTGGGCATGGCGGCCTCCCGTGATGACAGAATGAAGACGCCGTGCCCGCCCCGGCGTTACAGATGGCCGCTATACGGCCGGCGGAATGCGGGTTAGCGTTTCGTCATCGGGCAAGGGAGTTTGGACATGCGTATTGTCAAGGCTGCACTTCTGGGGTTGAGCGTCGTTCTGGCAGCCGCCTCCGCGCACGCCGCCGGCACCCTGCGGATCGGGACGCAGGAGGAGCCGGACAGGCTTGACCCGGCGCTGGGCGGCACCCTCGGCGGCCGGTTCGTGTTCACCGCCCTATGCGACAAGATGTGGGATTTGCGGCCGGACCTGAGCTTTGCGCCGCAGTTGGCGACAAAGTGGGAGTGGTCTGCCGATGGGCGCGCACTGACGATCACCTTGCGCGAGGACGTGCTGTTCCATGATGGCGAGAAAATGACGGCCGAAGCGGTGGCCTGGAATTTCGAACGCTACCGCAGTGCCGCCGACAGCGTCCGCAAGGGCGAGCTCAAGGCGGTCTCAGGCGTCGAGGTGGTGGATGCACGAACGGTGCGGTTCAAGCTCGCGCAGCCTTTTGCGCCGCTGATCGCGGTGCTGTCGGATCGTGCGGGCATGATGGTTTCGCCCAAGGCCGCCGAGCGGCTGGGCAAGGACTTCTTTACGGCGCCGGTCTGCTCTGGCCCCTTCAAGTTCACTGAACGGGTGGCGCAAGACCGCATCGTACTCGACCGCTTCGCCGGCTATCGCGATCAGGCGGCCATCCACTTCGACCGTGTGATCATCCGGCCGACGCCGAATTCGACCGTGCGGCTGGTCAATCTGCAAACCGGGCAACTCGACATCCTCCAGGACCTCGCGCCAACGGATGCGCAGAAGGTGAAGGGTGACGCCAAGCTGAAACTGACGGCCACGCCCGGCCTCGGCTATGCCGGCATGAACTTCAACCTCGGCAACGGCCCAAAATCGGACAACCCGTTCGCCAAGGATAAGCGGGTACGCGCGGCGCTCGAAGCGGCGATCGATCGCAACGTGCTGAACCAGGTGGCGATGGACGGGCTGTTCGTGCCGAACAATCAGACGGAATCGCCGACGAGCCCCTATTTCAACCCGAAATTTCCGGTTCCAGCGCGGGATGTCGCCCGGGCGCGCGCCCTGCTCAAGGAGGCTGGCATTGAGCGCCCGGTGCTTGAACTGCGCGTGCAGAACGCGCCGCGCGATCAGCAGTTGGCCGAGGTGATCCAGTCCATGGCGGCCGAGGCGGGTATCGAGGTGAAAGTGATGGTAGGCGAGTCCAACGCCAACATCGCGGCGATGGGCGCCGGGGAGTTCATGGCGCATATCAACAACTGGTCTGGGCGCGCTGACCCGGACACGAACATCTCGATCTTTCTCGCCTGTGACAGCTTCCAGAACTGGGGGAAGTACTGCCCGCCAAACTTCAACAGCGCGCTGGAACGTGCCCGAGCGGAGACCGATCCGGCAAAGCGCGCGGCGATCTATCACGAGGTGGTGTCGATTTACACCGAGGACCGGCCGATGCTGTTCCTGTACAATGTCACTTGGCTGTTCGCGCATAGTGCGGCGCTGAAGGGGTTTGTCCCGGTGCCCGACGGGCTGATCCGGGTGCAGGGCATGCGGCTCGACTGACCGTCTACCTCGCGGCCGCCTCGGCTGCCGCGAGGGCTGCGACCGCATCGGCGGCCGTCGCGCCCTGTGCGGGTCCGCCGCGCACCCATTGGGCGAATCCCTCGGCCTGGCGGCGAAGTGCGTCGTGGAAGGCCGCGTCGCCGTCCGGCGGCCACAGGAAACGCGCCTCGGCGGCGTCCTTGGTGCCGAACACCTCGACACGGCAGACGTCGCCCAGGCTGAAGCGCTGTCCGAGGGAGACGAGTGCGGTGGCGCCGCCTGAGAGATCGCAGAGTGTCTGTGCGCTCTCCTCCGGCGCGAAGGCCGCGCGTGCGGTGTGGACCCGGGAGAACTCCTGACCGGTCAGCCAGCGGATCTGGTCGAATTCATGCACGCCCATGTCGACGAAGATGCCGCCGCTGCCCGCGCGGAATTCTGGCGGTGGCGGCGCAGCGTCCCATTGATGACAGGCGATGTGATAGAGGTCGCCCATGCCGCCAGCGGCAATACGGGCACGCAGCGCCTGTAATGATGGAACGAAGCGGCGCCAATAGGCGACCTGGAGTTTGACGTCGTGCCGGGCCGCGAGATCGGCGCTGGCTTGCGCCTCCCCCGCCGTGATCCCGCAGGGTTTTTCACAGAGGATCGGCACGCCGGCGGCGACGATGCGCGCGACGGTGGAGCGATGCAGCGTGCTGGGCACGGCCACCAACACACCGTCAAGACCGCCGGCGGCAAGCATGGCGTCGATCTCGGCGTGCACCGCGATCCCTGACCCCACCAGCCTGCCCCGTGCAGCCGCCGACGCATCGGTTGCGGCGACGATGCGGACCGACGTACTGCCGGCGATCGCGGCCAGATGGGTTCGCCCCATGCGGCCGGCGCCGAGCAGTCCGAGGCGAAAATGCGCCGCGGTCGTTGATGCGCCCCGCCCGTCCGTGGCCGCACGGGCGGGGCGCATACTACGCGTTGGCCAGCGCGATGTTGCGTTCAGACGAGATCGAAGCGACCAAGATTCATCACCTTATTCCATGCCGCGACAAAGTCGTTCACAAATGCCTGCTGTGAGTCGCTGGACGCATAGACTTCAGCAATGGCCCGAAGCTGCGAGTTCGAACCGAAGACAAGGTCAACGGCCGTGCCGGTCCACTTGAGCGCGCCCGTTCCGCGATCATGCCCCTCGTACACGTGCGCACACTTGGCATGAACCTGCCACGTGGTCGCCATGTCCAACAGATTGACAAAGAAATCATTGGTCAACTGCCCGGGATGGCTGGTGAAGACACCGGCAGCGGACTGTCCGACATTGGCATTCAGGGCGCGCATACCGCCGACCAGGACCGTCATCTCGGGTGCGGTCAGGGTCAGGAAATGCGCCCGGTCCAGCAGCAACTCCTCCGCCGAGCGCCGGTTTCCGTTGCCGAAGTAGTTGCGGAATCCGTCGGCCGTCGGTTCGAGCACGGCAAACGAGGTCACGTCTGTCTGCTCTTGTGAGGCGTCCGTCCGTCCCGGCGTGAAGGGCACCTGCACGGCATGGCCCGCGTTCTTGGCCGCTTCCTCGACGGCGGCGCAGCCGGCGAGGACGATCAGGTCGGCGAACGACACCATCTTTCCACCAGATTGCGCCGCGTTGAATGCCTTCTGGATGCCCTCCAGCGTTTGCAGCACCGTTGCCAGTTGGGCCGGCTGGTTCACCTCCCAATCCTTCTGCGGCGCGAGGCGAATGCGTGCGCCGTTGGCGCCGCCCCGCTTGTCGGTGCCGCGGAACGTCGCCGCCGAGGCCCAGGCAGTCGAGACCAACTGAGAGATCGACAGTCCGGATGCGAGGATTTTGCCCTTCAGGGCGGCGATCTCCGCCGTCCCGATCAGTGCGTGCGTGACCGGTGGGACGGGGTCCTGCCAAAGCTGCGGCTCGGCCGGTACCAGCGGGCCGAGACACCGCGCGACGGGCCCCATGTCGCGGTGGGTCAGCTTATACCAGGCCCGGGCGAAGGCGTCGGCGAACTGGTCCGGGTTCTCGTGGAAGCGCTTCGAGATCGGCCCATAAATCGGGTCGACCTTCAGCGCGAGGTCCGACGTCAACATCACCGGGGTGTGCCGCTTCGCCGGATCATGCGCATCGGGGACAGTACCGGCGGCCGCTGCCTCTTTGGGAGCCCACTGCGTCGCACCGGCCGGGCTTTTGACCTGCACCCAGTCATAGCCAAACAGATTGTCGAAGAAATTATTGTCCCACTTGACCGGGTTGGTGGTCCATGCCCCCTCCAGTCCGCTGGTGATGGTCTGGCCGGCATTGCCGCTACCGAAGCTGTTCTTCCACCCGAGGCCTTGCTCCTCGATGCTGGCGCCCTCGGGTTCGGGGCCGACGTACTGGGACGGATCGGCCGCGCCATGGGTTTTGCCGAACGTGTGTCCGCCGGCAATCAGCGCAACCGTCTCCTCGTCATTCATCGCCATGCGGAGGAAAGTCTCGCGAATATCCCGGGCAGAACCGAGCGGATCCGAATTACCGTTCGGCCCTTGCGGATTAACGTAAATCAGGCCCATCTGAACGGCCCCGAGCGGGTTCTCCAGATCACGGTCGCCACTGTAGCGCTCGTCGCCAAGCCACGTGGTCTCGGACCCCCAGTAGATGTCCTCCTCCGGCTCCCAGACGTCCTCGCGGCCACCGGCGAAACCGAATGTGGTGAAGCCCATCGATTCCAGCGCGCAGTTACCGGTGAGGACCATCAGGTCGGCCCAGGAAATCTTCCGGCCATATTTCTGTTTGATCGGCCACAGCAGGCGGCGTGCCTTGTCGAGATTGGCGTTATCCGGCCAGCTGTTGAGCGGCGCGAACCTAAGTGTGCCGGCGCCCGCGCCGCCGCGCCCGTCGCCGATGCGGTAGGTACCGGCGCTGTGCCAGGCCATCCGAATGAAGAGCGGCCCATAATGGCCGTAATCGGCCGGCCACCAATCCTGCGATGTCGTCATCAGCGCGATGATGTCTTTCTTCAAGGCATCCAGATCGAGGCTCTTGAATGCCTCGGCATAGCTGAACGCCTTGCCCATGGGATCGGACAACGGCGAGTTCTGATGGAGGATTTTCAGGTTCAGTTGGTTCGGCCACCAGTGTTGGTTGGCGGTGGTCCCAACCGCCATGTGCTTGCTGGAGCCGCCCAACACTGGGCATTTGCCGGTGCTTTCCATGTTCTCTCCGATCATAATCGTGATGTGTTCGCTATAGCCAGGGAGGGTAGCGCTTCGGCGAAAATCCGTCCAATCGGACATATCGTATCGATTTATCGAGCGATCGACGCGACCTGCCACCGCGGACCAGATAGGGCCCCTGCCCTACCTTGCCCAATGAAGGTTTTCGTTCAATTTAATCGAGCAGATCGATCATCCTCACGCGCCGAGATGGAACAGGCAGTCACCGCGCGAGGTTCGCCCCGGGATGCGCTTGCACAGTACGAGGCCGCTGCCCTGGAAGCGCAGTTCGGCTGGCTTCGCCCATGGCGTTTCCGGCGTGTAGATGCGCGCCGCCAGCTGACCGGCCTTCACCGTCTGCCCCAGCTCGACCAATGGCTCCCACACGCCGCTTTCGGAGGCGTAGACGAAGTGCTCCGGTCCGGCGACGGTGACGATGCGCGTCGGCTTGCTGACCGCGATATGCTCGCTCTCCGGCAGGATGCCGGCATGGACGAGGAGATTGTTGAGACCGCGCTGGACGATCTTCAGCGCCGCCTGCGTCACCGTGCCGCTGCCGCCAAGCTCGGTGCCCAGTGTAGGAATGCCGAGCCGCTCCGCGCCGCCGGAGAGCGTGTTGTCCGCCCCGGTGCCCGAACCGCCGGGGGTGATGTAGGCGAGCGGCGAGCCGAACGCCTCCAGCATCGCCTTCTGTTTGGCGTCGCGCTTCTTGTCGCCGTTCTGCTTCATCAGCGCGCACGGCACATACATCAGCGACGAGCCGCCGGAATGCAGGTCCGCCACCATGTCCGCCTTGGGCAGCAGCGTACTTTCGATCCAGTAGGCGATCTGCTGCGTCACCGTGCCGTCGGGGTTGCCGGGGAAGGAGCGGTTGAGGTTGGCGTCATCGATCGGCGAGGTCCGGCGCCCGGCCATGCCGGCGGGGAAATTGGCCATTGGCAGCAGGATCACGCGGCCCTTGATCTTGGCGGGATCGAGTTTGCGCGCGAGGTTGCACAGCGCGACCTGACCCTCGTACTCGTCGCCATGGTTGCCCGACGAGAACACCGCCGTCGGCCCCTTGCCGTTCTTGATGACGACGATGGGGATCGGGATGAACCCGTAGGCCGAGGCGTGGGTGGAATGGAACAACCGGACGAAACCGGTCTGCTTGCCGTCCTTCTCGAAGTCGACTTCGGCGACGAGGCGGCTTTTCTTGGGGTCGAGCATGTTTCCCTCTGATCGTGTTCTTGGGATTCAGAAAACAAGATGGCAGGCCACGAAATGCCCCGCCGTAGGTTGCGTCAAGGGTGGTTCCTGGACACTGCATATGGGCATCACATGCGGGCAGCGCGTGTGGAACCGGCAGCCAGGCGGCGGGTTCATCGCGCTCGGGATATCGCCGGCGAGACGTTGCCGCTTGCCCCGCCCGCGCTCGGCCGGCCGCAACACCGGAACGGCGGCGATCAGCGCCTGCGTGTACGGATGTAGCGGCGCCGCGTAGATCGCGCGCTTCTCGGCGATCTCGACGATCTTGCCGAGATACATCACCGCGACCCGGTCGGAGATGTGCTTCACCACGCTGAGGTCATGGGCGATGAACAGCAAGGTGAGGCCGAGTTCCTCCTGCAAATCCTGCAACAAATTGACGATCTGCGCCTGCACGGAAACATCGAGCGCGGACACCGGTTCGTCGCACACCACCAAACGCGGACGCAGAACGAGGGCGCGGGCGATGCCGACACGCTGGCGCTGGCCGCCGGAGAACTCGTGCGGGAAGCGTTGCGCCGCGCGGGCGGGCAGGCCGACGAGGCGCAACATGGCGGCAACCTTGGCGCGCGCGTCGGCGTCGGCCTTCGCACCATGGATCAGGAGCGGCTCCATGATGATGTCCTCGACGGCCATGCGCGGATTGAGCGCGCCGTAGGGATCCTGGAAGATGATCTGCATGGAGCGCCGGCGTTCGCGCAGCGCCTTGCGGTCGAGCCCGGTGATCTCCTGGCCGTCGAAATAAATTCTTCCGGACGTTGGTTCGATCAGGCGGATCAGCAGACGGCCGAGGGTGGATTTGCCACAGCCGGACTCGCCGACCAGGCCGAGCGTCTCGCCGGCTTCGATGCTGAAATCGACGCCATCGACGGCGCGCAACGGCGTACTCGTACGGTGCAGGAAAGAGCCGCCGCGGATGGCGAAGTGCTTGGTCAGCCCTTCGACACGGACCAGCGCGCTCATGCCCGCTCGCCCACACGGATACAGGCGGCTGAATGGTTGTCGGCGTGGTTGAGCAGGGCCGGGATCGTCGCCGTGCAGGCCTCGATGACCCGTGAACAGCGCGGTGCGAAGCGGCAGCCGGCGGGCCGGCGCGACGGCTCCGGGAGCGCTCCGGGGATCGCCACGAGACGGGCGCGGTCCTGCTCCAGCGTCGGCACGCAATCGAGCAGGCCGCGGGTGTAGGGATGCAGGGGCGCGTCGAACAGCTTCTCCACCCGCGCCTCCTCCACGATGCGCCCGGCATACATCACCAGCACGCGATCCGCGGTCTCGGCGATCACGCCCATGTTGTGGGTGATGATCATGATGGCCATGCCCAACTCGTCGCGCAAATCCATCAGCAGGTCGAGCACCTGGGCCTGGATGGTGACATCGAGGGCGGTGGTCGGCTCGTCGGCGATCAGCAGGCGCGGGCGGCAGGCGAGCGCCATGGCGATCATCACGCGCTGGCGCTGGCCGCCGGACATCTGGTGCGGGTAGTCGGTCAGCCGTTTCGCGGCGGAGGGAATGCCGACGCGGTCGAGCATGTCGAGTGCCCGCTGGCGTTGCCCGCTTGCGGAGATGTTTTCGTGAGCGCGCACGGTTTCCATGATCTGCTCGCCGATGGTCAGCACCGGGTTGAGCGAGGTCATCGGCTCCTGGAAGATCATCGAGATGCCGGCGCCGCGGATTTTCTCCATCCGCGATTCCGGTAGCTTCGTCAGCACTTGGCCGTCGAATCGCACTTCGCCGGCGGCAACACGGGCCGGCGGCTGGGGCAGCAACCCCATGATGGTCAGCGCGGTGACGCTCTTGCCGCTACCGGACTCGCCGACAATTCCCAGGATCTCGCCAGCTTCTAGATCGAAACTGACCTCCTCGATGGCGGTGACCTCGCCGCGCTCGGTCTTGAAGGCGGTGGTAAGGCCGCGGACTTCGAGCAGGCTCATTGCTGGATCCGCAGGCGGGGATCAAGCACGTCGCGTAACCCATCGCCGAGCAGGTTGAGGCCGAGCACGGTGATCATCAGGGCGATACCGGGGATGGTGATGATCCAGTATGAATCCGTCATGTATTGGCGGCCCTCGGCCATGATGTTGCCCCAGGTCGGCGTGGGCGGCACGGCACCGAGGCCGAGGAAGCTCAGCGTCGCCTCGGACAGCACGGCGTAGGCGAACAGGAAGCTGAGCTGGACGATCAGCGGCGCCATCGCGTTGGGCAGGATGTGGTAGCGCAGGATGCGCCAATGTCCGGCGCCGGCGGCGATGGCGGCCTGCACGTATTCCATCTCCCGCAGCACGATCACGCTGGCCCGCACGATGCGGGCGGTGCGGGGGATGTAGACGATGGCCAAAGCGAGGATGGCGTTGATGGTGGACGGGCCAAGCACGGCGGTGATGCCGATCGCGAGCAGGATCGCCGGGAACGCCATCAGCGCGTCATTCACCCGCATCAGCCCGTTATCGAGCCAGCGGAAATAGCCGGCGAGTGCGCCGATCAGCGTGCCGAACACCGCGTTCAGCAGCACCACGGACGCGCCGATGAACATCGACAGCTGGGCGCCCCAGATGACGCGCGACCACAGCGAGCGGCCAAAATTATCGGTGCCGAAGATGAAATCGCTGCCTGGCGGGCGGAACTTGAAGCGCATGGCGAGCTTGGTCGGGGAGACATCAGTGATCACCGGGGCCAGCGCGGCGGCCAGGGCAATGATGCCGAACAGGCAAAGCCCGGTCACGAACAGCCGATGGCGAAACAGCCGGCGCAGCGTCGCCCGCAGCGGATGCTCGCGCATCAGCGACACGGCATCGTCATCATCGAATTCATCAACGGGTTTCATAGCGCACCCTCGGATCGAGCAGCGCGTAGCTGACATCGACGAGTACATTGACGAACACGAGCAGCGCAGTGACCACGAGAAGCCCGCCCTGCACCAGCGGATAGTCGCGGTTGAGCACCGCCTGGGTCAGCAACTGGCCGACCCCGGGGATGGAGAACAGCGACTCGGTCACCACCGAGCCGGAAACCGACAGGCTGATGATGATGCCGACGACGGTGGTGATCGGGATCAGCGCGTTGGCGAGGGCGTGCTTGATGACGACCGTGCGCCGCGGCAGCCCCTTGGCGCGGGCGGTGCGAATGAAATCCTGGCGCAGCACTTCGAGCATCGTCGAACGGGTGATGCGGGCGAGCAGGCCAACCTGGAGCAGTGCCAGCGAGAACGCCGGCATGGTCGAAGTGCGCAGCCAGCCCCACGGGCTGTCCGTGAAAGCGATGTAGCCGCCAGTGGGCAACCAGCCGAGCATGACGGCGAAGAAAATGATCATCAGCAGGCCGAGCCAGAAATTCGGCAGCGAAATACCGAACATCGCAAATATCATCGCGACCTGATCGACCCAGGTGTTGTGCCGCAACGCCGCGAAAATTCCCGCCGTCAGCCCGATCAGCAGTGTCAACACCAGCGCGTAGGCGGCGAGCGCGAGGGTCACCGGCAGACGGAAGATCATCACGTCGATCACCGGCTGGCCCATCAGGATCGAGCGGCCGAGATTGCCTTGCAGCAGTCCACCATACCAGGTGAACAACTGGGTGAGGAACGGCTCGTTGAGGCCAAGGTCTTCGCGCAGTTGAGCGATCTGCGCCGGCGTGGCCGCCAACCCGGCGATCGCCACCGCGGGATCGCCGGGGATGAAGTGCATCAGGCTGAACGTCATCAGACTAACGATCAGCAGGATGGGCACGGCGCTGGCCAGGCGGCTGAAGAAAATCCCGATCATGCCGCCTGCCCTGCGCCGCCCCCGCGGTTCAGTTCGTGAACCACACGTTGGACATCCGAGGTATACGGAACGGCGTGAAGCCCTGGACGTTGGAGCGGGTGGCCTGCACCTTGGTCAGCGAACCGAACGGCACCGCCAGCACCTTTTCAAGCGCGACCTTCTGGGCGCGGGCGAAGGCGGCCTGGCGTCCTTCAGGAGTGGGATTATTGTTCATGTCCAGCCAGGCCGCGAACAGATCCGGGTCATCGTCGCCCTTCGGCTTGTAGGCGGCGCCGGGGTTGATCATCAGTTGGATCGTATCGAGCCCGCCCAGCGCCGGCTGCGTGCCCCAGCCGGTGTAGAAGAAGTTCCAGTCCTTGTCGGTGTTCTGCATCGTCTGCACCGACGTCGGCCAGTCAACGACCTTGAGTTGGGCGTTGATGCCGATCGCTTTCATCTGCTCGGACATCACCAGTGCGGAGTTGTACATCGCCGGGTAGTCCTTGTTGGTCAGCAGTACCACGGGCTCGCCCTTGTAGCCGGCCTCGGCGAGATACTTCTTTGCCAGTGCTGCGTTCTTCTGGTTGTAGGTTTCCTTGCCCGCATCGGTGTAGTCGGGGTTGTTCGGGTAGCGGAAACCGACATTGAGCTTGTAGTTGCCATCAGACGCCGCATCCATGATGTCGTCCATGTCGAGCACGGCCTGCACCGCCTTGCGGAAGGCAAGATTGTCGGTCGGCGCGAAGGAGGTATTCGGCAGGGCGATCTGGATCCACCAGTTCAGCAAGGGCAGCAAAGTGACGTTCTTGTTGTTCTTGAGATCCGCCAGCGCCTTCGTCGGCAGGTCCTCGACGCCATGCAGCTCCCCGGTCTGCATGCCCGCGAGACGGGCGCCGGGCTCAGTCACGATCCGGAAAGTCACCGTGTCGAAGCAGGCCTGCTTGTAGCCGCCGAAGCCGGTACGGGTCTCGTAGGCGGTGTTCGGTGTGTAGCCGTCGCTGCGCTTGAGGCGGACCTGGCTGCCCGGGGTGAATTCCACCAATTGCCACGGCCCGGTGCCGACGGTCTTGAGCTGTTGCGGCGGCGCATCGGCATTCTCCGACGGTACGATCACAACGGGCACGCTGAAGGAACTCATCTGCAACAGGAACGTCGGCTGCGCCTTCTTCATGCGGATGACGAAGGTGCCGGCGTCAGGCGCTTCCCAGCCGGCGACGTTACCGAACATCGAGCGCAGGATGCCCATCTTGTTGTAGCGGTCATAGGAGGCGATCACGTCGGCACTCGTCATGGCCTTGCCGTTGTGGAACTTCACGCCCTCACGCAGCTTGAACGTATAGCTCATGCCATCCGCCGACACCGCGACGCTGGCGGCGAGTTCGGGGATCGGCGCGGTGTTCTCGTCGCGCGTCATCAGCGCCTCGAACATGTTCATGGCGATGTTGCGGGTGGAAATCGTGCTCGACGTCATCTGGTCGAGGCTGTTGACGTTGGCCTCCTGGCCGAACTTGAACTCGCCGCCCACTCTTGGGCACTTGAACTGAGCGGCGAAGGCGGGGAGGCTGGCGCACGACAAGGCGGCCGCCAGGCTGATCCTGGCGAAAGCGGAAGGTGCCATCGAGTTCTTCTCCCAGATGTTGCGGCGCAGCCATGGCGCCGATCACAAATCTTCGTCGCATGCTGGCAGCGGCGTCAAGCCACAGCCGGCGAAATTGAGCCAATCCACCGGAACTTACGACATGAAAACACAGGAACTCCCGATCACCGGCTATCTCGACCGCTTCTCCCACCGCCCCGGCGAGGCGTTCGCCGCGCATGTCAGCGTGCGCGATGGCGGACCGGCCCGCGCGCGGCTGGTGCGGGTGATCTGCGCCGACCCAAATCCGGCCGGCCCGGGCATGCGGCTCGATGATCTGTCGCATGTGTTCGACCATGCGTTTGCCGGCCGTCGCCAGGAAATCCGGCTCGGCTCCTACGCGATCGCGCCGGCCCCGAAACGCGATGCCGGCACCGCCACCACATGGACGGCGCTTGTCCATACGGCTCGGCCCGACAAGGGCGGCACGGTGATCGCCGAGGAAAGCGGCGCCGTCGCGATCAGCCTCGCGGTTGGGAGTTTCGGCACGCGCGGGGCGATCACATGGCCCGGCGGCACGATCAGTGTGACGACCGGCGAGAAGCTCCAGGCACGAACGTGGTACCGCGTCACCCTTACCGCCGATCCGGCGACCGGGCAGGTGCTTGTCTCACAAATCCCCCTCGCTGGCGGCGCAACCGCGACGGCGGAGGCTGTCGCGCCCGGACTCGCACTCCCCGCCGGTGGAACCGTGCTGCTCGGGGCCGCGCATGCCGTCCACCCGCGCGGTCACTACAACGGCAAGCTCGAAGCCCCCGCAATCCTCGCCGGCTGGCATCCAAGCGGCATTGGTGGCGCGGCCCTGGCCGCCTGGAACTTCTCCGACGGCATCGGCACCCAGATCGCCACCGATACCGGGCCGCAGCGCTGCCACGCCCGCCTGATCAACTTGCCGGCGCGCGGTATGGTTGGCTCAAATTGGACGGGACGGGAGATGTCCTGGCGGCATGCGCCGGAGGAATACGGCGCCATTCAGTTCCATGATGACGATATCGACGATTGCGGCTGGGCCGTGGATTTCACCTGGACGGTACCGGCGGAGCTGCCGTCCGGCGCCTACGCGCTGCACCTGACCTGCGCCACCGGCGAGGACTGGCTGCCCCTCTACGTCATCCCGGCACGCGACGGGCGGAAGCAACGCGTCGCCTTCCTCGCCTCCACTTTCACCTACCAGGCCTATGCCGATCATGCCCGCGGCAATGCCGACGCCGACTACCTCGCCCGCGTCGCCGCCTGGGGCGCCTATCCGCACAACCCCGACCAGTACCCGGTCTATGGCCGCTCGACCTATAATCGCCACGCCGACGGCAGCGGGATTTCAATCTCCTCCCGCAACCGCCCGATCCTGACCATGCGGCCGGGTTTCCTGACCTTCAACGATCCGCACGGCTCCGGCCTGCGCCACTATCCCGCCGACAGCCACATCCTCGCCTGGCTCGACGCCAAGGGCATCGCCTTCGACGTCATCACCGACGAGGACCTCGACGACGAGGGGCTTTCGCTGCTCGCCCCCTATGCGGTGGTGATGACCGGATCGCATCCAGAGTATCACACGCCGAACACGCTCAACGCGCTCCAAGCCTATACCGAGAGCGGCGGAAAACTCACCTATCTCGGCGGCAACGGCTTCTACTGGCGTATCGCCCGCGTGAAGGATCTGCCGCACATCATCGAACTCCGCCGCGGCGAGGGCGGCATTCGCGCCTGGGACGCCGAGGCCGGCGAATATTATCACCAGCTGGACGGCGGCTATGGCGGGCTGTGGCGCCGCAACCGCCGGCCGCCGCAGATGCTGGCCGGCGTCGGCTTCTCCGGCCAGGGAAAATTCGAGGGCACGCATTACCGCCGCCTCCCCGCCTCGCATTCCGAGGAATTCGCCTGGATGTTCGCGGGCATCGAAGGCGACATCATCGGCGATTACGGCCTCTCCGGCGGTGGTGCGGCCGGCTTCGAACTCGACCGCGCCGACTTTGCCCTCGGCACGCCGCCGCAAGCGAAAATCCTCGCCCGCTCGGAGAACCCGCCGGCCTCCTTCGTCACCGTCCCCGAGGAACTGCTCACGCATATCTCGACTGTTACGGGCGAGCCGCCGGATGCGCTGATGCGTGGCGAGATCGTGTATTTTGACACGGCATCGGGCGGTGCGGTGTTCTCCGTCGGGTCCATCACCTTCTGCGGCAGCCTGTGGCATCCGGAATACCGGGCGTTCACGGGGCCGGTCTCGCAACTGCTCGAAAACGTCCTGGTTCGGTTTCTGGAGAAAAAGAAATGATCATCACACACACCAAGCTGCGCGACCTCGCGCGGCGTATCGTCACCGCCGGCGGCTCCAGCCCCGAGGAGGCGGAGACCGTCACCGACCATCTGCTCGAAGCCAATCTGCGGGGCCATGACAGCCACGGTGTCGGCATGCTGATGGCCTATGTGCGCGACCTCGGGGCCGGCACCCTGAAGGCCAACCAGACGCCGGAAATCGTGTCCGACACCGGTACTGTATCGGTGTGGGACGCGCGCGCCGGCTATGGCCAGGTGATCGCGCGACAGGCCGTCGAATGGGCGATCGGTGCCGCCCGCCAGCACGGCGTTGCGGTCAACGGGCTTCGCAACGCCCACCATATCGGCCGTGTCGGGACCTATGGCGAGATAGCGGCGCGTGCCGGCATGGTGTCGCTGCATTTCGTCAACGTCGCCTCCGGCCCGCCGCCGGTGGCCCCGTTCCGTGGCCGCGAGGGGCGCTTCCTGACCAACCCCGTCTGCATCGCCATTCCCGGCACGGCCAACACCGCACCGATCCTGCTCGATTTCGCCACCAGCCGGGTCGCGATGGGCAAGGTCCGCGTCGCCCATAACGCCGGCAAACCGATGCTGGATGGCGCCCTGCTCGACCATGAGGGCAAGGAAACCAACGATCCCGGCGTGATGTATAGCGAGCAGCGCGGCGTCGTGCTGCCGTTCGGCGAGCACAAGGGTTCGGGCCTCGCGCTGATCTGCGAGTTGCTGGCCGGCGCCATCGTCGGATCAGCGACAGTCGCGACGGCGACCCCGCCGGAGCGCGGCATCATCAATGGCATGTTGTCGATCGTCATCGACCCGACCCGCCTCTCCAACCGCGCCGCCATCGAGGCGGAAATCGACGACATGGTGGCCTGGGTGAAATCGGCCACCCCGGCGGACCCGGACATGCCCGTGCTCGTCGCCGGCGAACCCGAGCAGATCGCCAAGGCGGAACGCCTCGCCAACGGCATCTATATCGACGAGACAACCTGGGGCCAATTGGTCGAAATCGCCGAGAAACTCCAGGTCCCCGTGTCCACATGACCGGTCGATGGCGGGCCTGGTTCGGCCCGCCATCCGCGCTCACAGCCGGTTCAGGCTGATGATCCCTTCATGGTCGTCCTGCCCCGCGACGATGCGCTTGCCGATGAGGTCCCGCAACGTCTCGCTGGCGCCGCCACCGAGCGTGCCGTAACGGGCGCCGCGATAGAAGCGCGAGACCGGGAAGGCATCAGTGAAGCCGTAGCCGCCATGCACCTGAACGGCATCCGACGTCACCTTCAGCGCCATCTCGTTGCAAAACACCTTGGCCGTCGCAGCCATGAACGGATCGGGGAACGGATTGGCGGTCGCACAGGCGCGGTAGAGCAGCCCACGTGCCGCCTCGATCTGCATGTACATGTCCGCCAGCTTCCATTGCTGGCCCTGGAAATCGGCGATCCGCTTGCCGAAGATGGTGCGGTTGCGCATGTATTTGACTGCCTCGTCGAAGGCTCCTTCCGCCAACCCCAATGAAATCGCCGGGTTGAGGCAGCGCTGCGTGTTGAAGGCGTTCAGCAGCTTGCGAAAGCCATTCTCGCGGATCGCCAGGTTCTCCAGCGGCAGGTCGCAATTCTCGAAGCGGATCTCCGCGAGGTTCTCCCCGCCCATCGTGTGGTAGCGCGCGGCCACCGAGAAGCCGGGCGTGTCGCGCTCCACCAGCACGCAGCCGATCCCTTCGCGCCCCGGCACCTTGTCGATGCGCGCGAACACTACGAAGACCGCCGCCTCATCGGCACGGCTGATCAGGGTCTTGACGCCGTTCAGCCGCACCCGGTCGCCGATCACCTCGGCCGAGGTGCGATACGCCGCGACGTCGGTGCCGGCATCCGGCTCGGTCATGCAGATCGCCAGGATCGCGTCGCCCGAAACCACGCGCGGCAGTATTCGCTTGCGGAACGCCTCGGGGGCGTAGTGCGTCAGGATACGCGTTTGCACGCCGACCTCCCCGAGCACCGCCATCGCCGTCGGATAGCAAACCTTGGCGATCTCCTCGAGCACCAGCGCGGTGTCGAACACGCCGAGGCCGAGGCCGCCATATTCCTCCGGGACAGCCATGCCGAGAATGCCGAGTTCCGCCAGTTCGCGGATGTTCACCCAGGGAAACGTGCCGTCGAGCCATTGCTCGGCCCGGCCACGGAACTTCTCCTGTGCCAGTGCGCGCACGCTCTCGACCATCCGGCGTTGCGTGTCGGTCAACACCGGGATCATCGCGCGCCGCCGATGGCGCCATGCGCGCCGCCCGTCGCCCCGTCGCCTGCTGTCATTCGATCCTCCGCCATACTCATCCATTCAAAGCGCCGCCAAACCGCCGGTCAAGCGAATGGCGCGATGCTGTCCGCACCAGCAATACGGTGTAAAAGCCGAACATGGACCACGCGCCTTCACACGCCCTCGCCCGCAAGCGTCCGGTCTGGCTGGAAATCCGGCACTATGTCGAGGCGCTCATCGGCTCCCCCGGCTTCGCGCCCGGTGACCGCGTGCCGTCCGAACGCGCGCTCGCCGAGCAGCTTGGCGCCAACCGAATGACGGTGCGCAAAGCCATCGACAGCCTGGTCGCCACCGGCGCTCTCGAACGCAACAGTACCGCGGGCACACGCATTCCCATGCCTACGGTGACCCGCCCCGTCGATGCGCCTACCGGCGACGGCATCGCGCGGATCGTGCGCGCGGGCGACGGCATCGCGCGGCTCGTGCGCGCGGGCGGCGGCACGCCGGGGAATTCCCTGCTCGATTTCGGAATCGTTCCGGCACATGGCCGCATCGCCGCCCATCTCGCCCTGTCCGACGGATCGCCGCTCGTCGTTTTCCGCCGTCTGTGGACGGTCAACGAGCGGCCGTTCTGCATCGAAACAAGCCACTTGCCCGCCCGGCGCGTGCCCGGACTGACGGCGGCGGATCTGCAAGGCGGTAGATCGCTCTACGCCCTGCTGCATGACCGCTACGCCATCAGCACCAGCGGCGGCGAACGCACGATCAGCGTCGCCTCCGGCACCAGCGAGGAGACGCGGCTGCTCCGCCTCAAGCCAGGCACCGCGATCCTGCTGCTCCGGCTGCGCGTCCACGATGATGCCGGCGAGGCGGTGGAATACATGACCTCGGTCAACCATCCCGAGCTCGTCGTCTTCCGTACGGCACGGGCGGAATGAGTTTCGAGGCCGCCTGGCAAGAGCATCGCCGTTGGGGTGCGCATCGACGATGGCCGCTTTGAGGTCTGCGCACCGTTTGGCATTGCTGACCTGCTTGGCGGTGTCGTGCGGCCGAACAAGGTCATCGTCTCGCGCGAGGTCTATGCGGCCAAGGTCGCGCGATGGCAGGCCTGCTGGCCGCTTCTTACGGTCGCGGGCTGGGACGAAGCGGGCTAAGCTTTGACGAAACCATTCGCGAGGACCGCCATGAGCGCCCATCTGTCGGCCGATCAGCAAGCCGCCTACCGCCGCGAGGGGTTCCTCTGCCCGGTCCCCGCCTTCAGCGCCGTCGAGGCCGCCGGCTTCCTCGCCGGGCTCAAAGCGATGGAGCGCGCGGACGGCGGAAAGCTCGCACCCGCGCATAACCAGAAGCCGCATATTCTGCATCCATGGATGGCCGATCTGGTGCGTCGGCCGGAGATCCTGGATCCCGTAGAGAGCATTCTCGGGCCGGACATCCTGCTCTGGGGCGCCGGCTTCTTCGCCAAGAACCCCGCCGACGGCAAGATCGTGTCCTGGCATCAGGACTCGACGTATTGGGGCCTGTCGGAGCCGGAAATCGTCACCGCCTGGGTGGCGCTGACGCCGAGCACGCCACAGGCGGGCTGCATGCGCGTCGTGCCGGGCACCCATACCGTCGATCAGGTGCCGCATCGCGATACCCATGCCGCCAACAACCTGCTGTCGCGCGGACAGGAAATCGCCGTCGAGGTCGACGAGGAGAAGGCGGTCGATCTCGTGTTGCGCCCCGGTGAGATGTCGCTTCATCATGTTCGCCTGTTCCACGGCTCCGGCGTGAACGCCGCATTGCATCGCCGCATCGGCCTAGCCTTGCGCTACATCCCCACCCGCATCCGGCAGACGGCGGGGCATACGGACAGTGCCACCTTGGTGCGGGGTGTCGATCGGTTCAATAACTTCATCGTCGAACCACGGCCCGCCAGCGCGGGCGACCGTGCGTGCGTGGCCTTCCATGCCGAAATGGTTGGACGCACGAACGACATCCTCTACCGCGGCGCCGCCAAGCGCCCCCAAACCGGCCAGGTCATGTGATGCCCCTACCCTCCCACCCCGCGCCCTGGCACCTCGTCTCGCCGTATGCGGCCGGCTTCGACACCAACCGCCTGGCCGCGGCTGCCGCCTTCGCCGACGCCCATGAAACGCCGTGGCGGCGCGATATTCAGGCGCAACTCGAAGCCGGTAATTTCGAGCCGCCGCCGGACAACGCCATTCTCGGCCCGACCGCGCCGCGTGGCGCCCCGAATGGCGTGCTGCTGAAGGGCGGCCAGCTGATCGCGCGCTGGGGCGATACGCGGCAGGTCGACATGACTTTCTCGGTGGCCAAGAGCTATCTGTCGATGCTCGCCGGCATTGCGGTGAAGGATGGCTTGATCACCGATCTCGATGCGCCCGTCGGCGGCATCCCGGAGTTCTCAGGCCCGCAGAACGGCCAGATCACCTGGCACCATCTGCTGCAACAGACCTCCGAATGGGAAGGCAGCCTGTTCGGCAAGGCAGACCGCATCGACCGGTACCGGTCCCTCGCGACCGAATTCACCGGCTCTGTCGCCCACAAGAAGGGCGAGGCGCGTCCGCTTCAGGCGCCCGGAATCTATTGGGAATACAACGATGTTCGCGTGAACGCGCTTAGCCTCGCGCTGCTGCACCGCTTCCGCCGCCCGCTGCCAACAGTATTCGCCGAGCGCATCCTTGGTCCGATCGGCGGGTCGTCCGATTGGCGTTGGGAAGGCTACACGACATCCTTCGTCGATATCCACGGCACCTCCATGCAATCCGTCTCCGGCGGCGGACACTGGGGCGGCGGCGTGTTCATCCATGCCGAAGATCAGGCCCGCATCGGTCAGTTAATGCTGCAGGACGGCGTCTGGAACGGCGCCCGCCTGCTGCCCGAAAGCTGGGCGGCACTGTCCGTGGCCCCCTGCCCTGTAAAACCCGACTACGGCCTGCTCTGGTGGCTCAACCCCGGCCGCGTCTACCAGCCCAACGCGGGGGAAAAAAGCTACTTCGCCATCGGTGCCGGCGGCAATGTCACCTGGATCGACCCCGAACACGACCTCGTGGCCGTGCTCCGCTGGATCGACATGGCACAGTTGAACGCCTGGATCGGGTTGGTGATGGCGGCGCGGATCGAACGCTAACCCCCGTAGGGCTGCCCCCAACGCTCAGAATACACAAAATCCTCCAGCTTGCCGCGGCCGACGGGGCCGAATTTGCCCATCGGCCAGCCGATCGGCAGGATCGCGTAGGAATTCACCCCCGCGGGCAGGCCAAGGGCCGCGTCGGCCTCCTTGGCGAACAGCATGTGCCGGGTGGTCAGTGTCGAACCAAGGCCAAGCGCGCGGGCGGCAAGCAGCATGTTCTGCACGGCAGGATAGACGGAGGCGCCGGCGCCGCGATTGGGCGTGCCCGGCCCATCCTCCTGGCAGACGACGATCCAGACTGGCGCTTCGTGATAGTGATCGGTGAGGTATTCGACCGCCTGGTGTTGGCGATGATAGCGCGCGGCATCGCTGCCGGGCGGGGGGGCGGAGTTGGCGTAGCGCGGGCCGATCACCTCGTCATAGGCGCGCTTGTAGAGCACCTGCACGGCCTTCTTCACGGCCATGTCCTTGACCACCAGGAAGCGCCATTTCTGATTGTTGCCGCCGTTCGGCGCGCAGAGCCCGGCTTCCAGGATTTTGCGCACGAGATCGTCGGGCACCGGGTCGGGCTTGAGCCGGCGCATCGCGCGCATGGTGGGGATGATCTCGAACAGGTCGGTGCCAGTCATGCGGCGATACCTCTCATGGGGCGATGCCTCGGGTGCGCGTAAGCGCGGTGGCGAGCAGGGCATGGACGGCGTGCATATCCGCCACCACGTGCAAGCAGAGGGCGCGGATTTCCGGCGTTGGAGGCAGCATGTCCGGCACCATGACGGTCATCGTTCCCGCGGCATGGGCGGCACGCACGCCGACATGGCTGTCCTCGACGGCGAGGCAGGCTTCGGGCGGCATCGAAAGGGCGGCGGCGGCCTTGAGGAACAGTTCAGGATGCGGCTTGGCCTCGGCGACGTCATCGCGCGTCAGTACGGCGGCGAAGCGCGGGAGGATACCGGTTTTCGCCAGGTTCTCTTCGGCGTTGCTGCGGTTGGACGACGTCGCCACGGCCACCGGCAGGCCGGCGCGGGCGATCAGATCGAGCAACTCGATAACCCCCGGCTTGAGGGGAATGCCATTCTTCATGCGCTCAGTGCGGTGGTCGACATAGATCGGATGGAATGCCTTGATGCTGAAGCGATCACCAAACTCGGCATTCAGCAACGCCATGCAATCCTTGCCGGGCAGGCCGATCATCGAATGGATCAGTGTCTCGTGCAGATGGAACCCCATGTCGGCGAGGGCGGCGAACATTGAGCCGACATAGATCGTCTCGGTGTCCAGCAGGGTGCCGTCCATGTCGAGGAGAACGGCTTCGATCTTGGTGGGAAAGGGCATGGCCAAGACATAGCCTTGTGCCGCCCGCGCCGCTACTCCGGCGTGAACACCCATTCGAGCAGGGCGTTCTGGGCGTGCAGCAGGAACGCCTTGGCGGGCACGACCTGGCAGGCCGGATGGGTCATGGCGTCGGCGGACGCGAGGAAATCGCGGCTCATTTCGCGGGGGACGGCTCCTTGGTTTGCGCCGATGGTGCCTCCTTGGCCGCCGGCACGGGCTGCGGCGGGCGGCGGCGCGGGGGCGCGGATGCGGTGCTGATGACGTCGAAATCGAACTCGCTCATTGTGGTCGGCCTCTCTATTTGTGAGGCCGTCCTGTCTTGGCGATCGATCGGGAAACCGGGGGTCCAGAAACGCGAAAGCCGCCTTGGCAGGGCGGCTTCGGATGATCTGCGTGGGTAACGCGACTCCTAGACCGCCGGGGAATACCAGCGGTACCAAAATCGCGATGACGGAAGGTGGCCCATGACGGGCGCGCGCTGTGCCATAGCGGAAGCCTAGCCAAGCCGGTCGGTCGGCGCAAGCCCCGCTCAGGCGTCGAGCAGCCCTTCCATCACCGGCACGCAACTGCCGCCGATGCGCACGGCGATCACCTCACCGGCGGACTTGTCGGCCTCGGCGAGCAGCAGGCTGGGACGGCCCATCTCGACGCCCTGATGGATCGTCCATTTGAAGTGATGGTCGGTCTGCGGAGCGAGTTCGGCCAGCAGTGCCGCCAATGCCGCGTTGGCGCTGCCGGTGGCGGGGTCTTCGCGAATATCGGGGAGCGGGATAAACATACGCGTCTTCAGAACGCCCCGGCCAGCGCGGACATAGATCAGGAGCGCGTTTATCCCGTCGACCGGGAGATGGCCGGCGAAGGCACTGGCATCCGGCCGGATGCGAGCGAGCGTCTCGACCTTCCGCAATTCAGCGATGATGAACGGCGTGCCGACGCCGGCCACCAAGGGCAAGTGCCGGTCGATCACCACGTCCTCCTCGGCCAGCCCGAAGCAGGTTGCCACGACGCTTGCCGACAGTTCGGAGCCACGGCTGAGGCGCTGCGGCGCGGTCAGCTCGGCTCCGGATATCTGACCGCCCTTGTGCAGGATGCGCACGGGCACCAGACCCGCCGCCTCCTCGAACAGGAACGTGCCCGGCACGGGATGGCCGAACACCGAACCGATGCGTGCGAGGGCGTAGGCAGTGCCGACATTGGGGTGCCCGGCGAACGGCAACTCGCGGACGGGGGTGAAGATGCGCACATGCGCCGTATGCGCCGGGTCGGCGGGCGGCAGGACGAAGGTGGTTTCGGAGTAGTTGAACTCCCTGGCGATCGCCTGCATCTCCGCGCCGTCGAGACCTTCGGCGTCGAGCACGACAGCGAGCGGATTGCCGCCAAATTTGGTTTCCGTAAAGACGTCAACGGTGACGTAGCGGCGCTTCATGCCGCAGGCCCGCCCGCTAGATCATTAACCATCGCTTCCCGCATAATAAATTTCTGCATTTTTCCTGTGACCGTCATCGGGAATTCGGCGACGAAGCGAACATAGCGTGGCACCTTGTAGTGGGCGATCTGGTCGCGGCAGAAGTCGCGCACTTCCGCCTCGGTCAGGGTTTCGCCGTCGCGCAGTTTGACCCAGGCGCAGATCTCTTCGCCGTATTTCGCGTCGGGCACACCGAATACCTGCACGTCGGAGATTTTTGGGTGGCGGTAGAGAAACTCCTCAACCTCGCGCGGATAGACGTTCTCGCCGCCGCGGATCACCATGTCCTTGATGCGGCCAACGATGGCGCAGTAGCCCTCCGCATCGAGCGTCGCGAGGTCGCCGGTTTGCATCCAGCGGGCGCGGTCAATGGCCTGGCCCGTGCGCTCGGCGTCGTCCCAGTAGCCGAGCATGACCGAATAGCCGCGGGTGCAGAGTTCGCCGGGCTGGCCCACGGGCACGATGCGGCCGTCCCCGTCGACGATCTTGCATTCCAGATGCGGATGAATGCGCCCGACGGTGGCGACCCGGCGTTCCAGCGGATCGTCAAGCGTCGTCTGGAAGCTCACCGGGCTGGTCTCGGTCATCCCATAGGCGATGGTGATGTCGCGCAGATGCATCAGGGACATGGCGCGGCGCATCACCTCGATGGGACAAGGCGAGCCGGCCATGATGCCCGTGCGCAATGAGGAAACGTCGAACTCGGCGAAACGGGGATGGTCCATCTGGGCGATGAACATGGTGGGCACGCCGTAGAGCGCGGTGCATTTCTCAGCCGCGACCGTCTCCAGCGTCACCAGCGGGTCAAAGCCCTCGCCAGGGAAGACCATGGTGGCGCCGTGGGTGAGGCAGCCGAGCACGCCCATGACCATGCCGAAGCAGTGATACAGCGGCACGGGAATGCACAGCCGGTCATCGGCGGTCAATTGCATCGTCTCGGCGGTGAAGAAGCCGTTGTTGAGGATGTTGTGGTGCGTGAGCGTCGCCCCCTTGGGCGCGCCCGTGGTGCCGGAGGTGAACTGGATGTTGATGGGATCGTCGAATTGCAGCATTGGCCCCAGCGCGGCAACGCGGGCGTGCGAGGCCGAACAGGCGAGGTCCGACACCTCGGAAAACGGCACGGCGCCGGGGATACTGCGCGCGCCGATCTGCACGACCAGGCGTAAAGTCGGCACGCGGGCGGCTTCGAGATTGCCCGGCACGCAGGTGGCGAGTTCCGGGCACAGCGTCATCAGCATGCCCGCATAGTCGCTGGTCTTGAACGACGTCGCGGTCACCAGCGCGCGGCAGCCGACCTTGTTGAGCGCGTAGTCGAGTTCGGACAGCCGGTAGGACGGATTGATGCTGACAAGGATCAGCCCGGCTTTGGCGGTAGCGAACTGGGTGATCACCCATTCCGCATTGTTCGGCGACCAGATGCCAATGCGCTCGCCGGGCCTCAGGCCGAGGCTGACCAGGCCGGCGGCGAAGGCGTCAACGCGGTCGGAGAGTTCGCGCCAGGTCCAGCGTATGTGCTGTTGGCGGGCGATCAGCGCCATCCTGTCGCCGTGGCTGGCCACCACGCCGGCGAAATACTGGCCTATCGTCTGACCGAGCAGCGTCACGCTGGAGTTGCCGCTCACGTAGCTCATGGCCGAATCGGACATCGCCGCCTCCCTGCCGCCTTGCTTGCCCCATGGTTAGCCCGACAAGCCATGCGCCGGGAAGCGTCACGTTCGCGTCAAGCCAGGAACTCTTCCACGGCAAGGGTGAACGCATCCTCAACCTCGAACATCGGCAGGTGGCCGGCGTCGTAGGCGAACAGGCTGTCCATCGGCGTGCCTAAAACGAAGCCGGCGATGACGCGACCTGACGAAAGGCAGTCGAGCCAGGCCATCTCCTCGGCGACGCGGGTGGGCGGGGGTGTTCGACCCAACTTGACAGGCCGCTATCACGAAAATCGGGCGGCAAGGCTGGATAGCTTGCCTCGGCAAACCAATGGAATTTCATAGTCGGTCTCCTCAGGCCGCTAGAGCCGGGGCACGCTGTCGAGAAAGGCACGGATCGTCGCTGCGCGCACGGGTTTGGCGGCGGTGTGCACGGCGGCAAGGCCCAGGGCCCGGCCGAGCGTCTGGCCGATCCGGAGCCAGTCGTCGCCATGGCCGGTGATAAGCAGCACGGGCAGCGCCAGGTTGAACCGGGCGACTTCCTTGAGGGCCTCGTAGCCGTCCTGATCGGGCATCATGACATCGACAATGACGCAGCAGGGATCATGACGTTCGAGCAGCGCGAACATGCCGACACCGTCATCGCCGATCTCCGCCACGTAGCCGAAAGCACGGCATATATCGGCCATCGTCGCGGCGACATCCTTGCGGTCGTCGACGATCAACACGCACCGGCCCGGCGGAGGCTGGGATTGCTGCACTGCGGCTTTCATCTCGTTAAAGTGGCATATTGACGCAACACGCACGGTGCCGCCAGCCGTCGTTCATGATGTCCGGCGACGCCCGGCATGATGTCCGGCGACGCCCGGGTCAGTTCGCGCTCAAAGCCCAGACGCACAAAATATGGGCCGGGATAGCGCCCCGGCCCTCTCTTTTGGATGCTACTTCCCGAGTGCCGCGACATATCCCCGGTTCCATGTCGGGCAGATCATCACCTCGTTGATGACGATATGGGGCGGCAGGCAGGCGATGTAGCGGATCAAATCCCCGACATCCTCCTTCTGCGCCATCTTCGCGCGATCCTCGGGGCTGACGGGGATCGGGCGTTTGTCGAGGATGGGGGTTGCCACCTCGCCGGGCAGCACGGCGGAGCAGCGGATGCCGTTGACACATTCCTCCATGTTGATGGTGTGGCTCATTGCCACCACGCCGTGTTTGGCGGCGACGTAGGCGGCGCCGCTGAGCAACCCGACCCAGCGGCCGGCCATGCTGGCGGTGATGATGATCTGGCCATCCTGCTGCTTGCGCATCACCGGCAGCACGGCGATGGCGCCATAGAACACGCTGTCGAGATTGCCGTGCAGCACGGTGTCCGCCCCTGCCGGCGTCATGTTCGCCCAGCGGCGCTCGAGGATGTTGATCCCCGCATTGGCCACGAAGATGTCGATGCGCTTGAGTTTCTTGACGATCCAGTCGGCGATGCCTTGCACCGCGGCGGCATCGGTCATATCGCCAGGCTGCACATGGGCAACCCCGCCGGCCGCCTTGATCGCCGCCGCCACCGCCTTCAACGGTGCTGGGCGCCGGCCGGTCAGCACCAGCGTTGCCCCCTCGGCCGCGAGTGCCCGCGCCGCCCCCTCGCCGATGCCCGTTCCGGCCCCGGTTACCCAGACGATCTTGCCCGCCAGCTTGCCCATATGATTTCTCCCCCGCGCGGCTTGCCGCCCGCGCCTTGACGTGTTGCAGTGTCAGCCACGGCGAGGTTAGCGCCAAGTGGAGGAAACATGAAAATCCGTTCCGTCGAAACCCTGCGCGCGGATGCGGGGTGGCGGCTGTTCTCGTTCCTGAAGATCACAACGGATACCGGCATCATCGGGTGGTCCGAGTACAATGAGAGCTTCGGCAGCGCCGGCCTCTCGGCGGTGATCGAGGCGCTGGCGCCGATGCTGATCGGCAAGGACCCGCGACCCTATGAGCGCGTCATCTCGACGCTGCACGTGTTCACCCGGCAGTCACGCGGCGGGATCAACCACCAGGCGATCGCGGCGATCGAGAACGCGCTGCTCGATATCGTGGGCAAGGACCTCGGCGTTCCCGTCTACAAGCTATTCGGCGGCGCGGTGCGCGAGCGCATTCCCGTCTACTGGTCGCATACCGGCACCTATCGCGTGCGCAATGCCGCGATGATGGGGGTGCCGCCGCTGACCACCTATGACGACCTGGCACGGCATTGCGAGGATATCCGTACGCAGGGCTTCAAGGCGTTGAAGACCAACCTGATGCCGGCGGTGGATGGCAAGCTGGTGCCGTTCTCGCCCGGTTTCGGCCGCTCGCCAGGATGGCCGGAACTGAACTGGGACAACGGCATCGTGCAGGCCGCCATCGATACGGTCGCCGCCGCCCGCGCCGGTGCCGGGCCGGAGATGGGCATCATGCTCGACGTGAATTTCCATTTCAAGACCGACGGCTTCCGCCGCATCGCCGCCGCCATGGCGCCGTTCAATCTGACCTGGCTGGAGATCGACATGCACGATCCGGCCTCGCTCGCGGATATCCGCTCGATGGCGCCGTGCTCGATCGCCTCCTACGAGACGCTCTGCCATCGGCGCGAGTTCAAGCCGTATTTCGATGCCAATGCCGCCGATGTCGCCATCATCGACGTGGTCTGGAACGGGCTGGCCGAGTCGGTGAAAATCGCCAACATGGCCGAGGTCTATGAGGTGAACTGCGCGCCGCATAACTTCTACGGCCATCTGTGCAGCGTCATGTCCGCGCATTTCTGTGCATCGGTGCCGAATTTCCGCATCATGGAGATCGACATCGACAGCATCCCCTGGCGCGACGAGTTCGTCACCGCCGTGCCCGTCATCGAAAACGGCGAACTGCTCTTGCCCCCCGGCCCCGGCTGGGGCATCGACATCAACGAGGCGGCCGTCCGCGCCCGCCCCCCGAAATTCTAAGGAGAAACGACACATGGCCAAATACAAAATCGTCACGCCCGCGGGGGCGAGCTTTACCACCGAGGGCGGCGGCTACGACTACGAGATGGAAGCCCTCGCCGGCATGGACGCCGAGATCGTCGAGGTGCCCACCACCGAGGACGGCTTCATCGCCGGTGCCAAGGGCGCCGACGCGATCTATGCCAAGGGCATGCAGGTCACCAAGAAGATGATCGACAGCCTCGACACCGCGCGCGGCATCGTGCTCGGCACCGTCGGCGTCGACTATGTGGACGTCGCCGCCGCCACCGCGAAGGGCCTGCCGGTCACGAACTGCCCGGACACGTTCATCGAGGAAGTCGCCGACCACGCGATGATGCTGCTGCTCTCGACGCATCGCCGCGCCATCGAGCAGGACCGCATGGTGCGCGAGGGCCGCTGGCGCGATGGGCGGCCGCAACTTCTGTCCACGCCGCGGCTGATGGGGCTGACGCTCGGCTTCGTCGCGTTCGGCCACGTCGCCCGTGCGGTGGCGATGCGTGCGCGCGCCTTCGGCCTGCGCATGATCGCCTATGACCCGTTCATCGAGGAACTCGTCATGTCGCCGTATGGCGTCGTGCCGGCGACCCTGGAAGAGGTGCTCGCGCAGTCTGATTTCGTCTCGATGCACGCACCGGCGACGCCGGAAGCGCAGGGCATGCTGACGGAGAAGCATTTCCGCCAGATGCGGCCGAATGCGATCTTCATCAACACCGGCCGCGGCGCGACCGTCGATGAGGCGGCGCTGATCACGGCGTTGCAGCAGAAATGGATCGCCGGCGCGGGCATCGACGTGTTCCAGGTGGAGCCGGCGCAGCAGGACAACCCGCTGTTGCAGATGCCGCATGTGATCCTGTCGCCGCACAACGCCTCGGCCTCCGCGCGGTTCGACCCGGCCCGCAAGCGCCGCGTCGGCCAGGAGTTGGCGCTGCTGTTGTCCGGCCGCTGGCCGATGAGCTGCGTGAACCCGACGGTGCTGACCAAGACCAACCTGCGCCGCTGGCAGCCGTACTCGATGGAGCGCGGCCCCAACAGCTAAGCAGTGATTCGCAGGTTGGCCAACGGAAGGGCGTGCGTTTGCAGCGACGGCAAGCGCGCCTCCGGCGGCCAAGGGCCAGTGGCCCTTGGCAACCCGGACTGCTCGCGGCTGGACAGACGGCCTTCGGGTGAGCACAAGCGATCTC
>JAYTUU010000108.1:0-20393 GCA_043744375.1 Rhodospirillales bacterium
CCCCTGACACGGCAGAACCAGCACAACCCGCAATCGTCCCCTGAAATCAAGGAGAGAACACACGACAAATCGACTCAGACCCTCAATTTAGAATTGCTGGCCGCCACCGAAGAACCGCGCTGGACGCCCTACGGGCAGCGCTCGCCGGACAAGGAGTTATGCAACTCGCCTGAGTTGGGGGGTGAGCAATTACCTGCTGTCATCGCGGCGTGTCTCCGACGCCAAATCGGTAACTGGTGGTTACTGAGCTTCCGATCGAAGTTGTCTGGCGCCCGGTTCGGTGCTAGGTAGCAGAATGAATACACCCTGGGAGGTACCGATGAACGACGCAGCGCCGAAGCCTGCCGAGAAAATCGCCCACGTGACACCCGAGACAGCAAAGATTATTCCGGGGCGACGGGCCTTCTTCACTTATCTCGACCTCGGCGTGGAGGATGCCTCCAATGGCGCCATGAAGGCCCAGGTGATGAAATCTACCCAGGCCCTCAGCAAACCCACCGGATGGCACTACCACGAGTGCGATCGCCAATTCCTCTACATGATTAAGGGCTGGGTTGACCTTCAATTTGAAGACGGCCGCACGATCCGGCTCAATGCCGGCGACACGCTGACGATCCCCGGCGGCACGCGCCACAACGAGATCGCTACTTCCGACGAGATGGATATTCTAGAAATCCTCGTCCCGGCCGGGATGCGTACCGTGCCCTGCGATCCGCCTCGCGGTATGGAATAATCCTTCGAGGCCTGACTCGCGATTGCTTCCGCCGTCGTCGCTCACCCGCCCCTGATCGAAGGCGGCGGTTGGACGGGCTGGCCAGCCTGGTTCGTTGTCTCCGAGCATCCATCGTGCGTGGGGCCGCCTGATGTCGGCCAGCATCATCGTCCGGGTGCCGATCACGATCCGGCAGCGGGGAGGCCGGTGTCTCGTCGTCGCGCCGGCTGACGCCGACAATGTTCGCCTCACGCATCGCCCGCGCGACGCGGTTCCTACTGGCCAGAATGCCTTCCGCAGCAAGCTCGGCCGCAGCAAGCTCGGCCGCAGCAAGCTCGGCATGAACGCGTGGCGCACCGTAGGTTCCGCGTGAGACCGCGTGGATCGTCCGCACCTTTTTGGTCAGTGCTGTGTTGTCTTGCGAACGTCGGGATGGCGAGCGTTTTGCCCACGCATAGTAACCGCTTCTGGATATGCCCAGCACACGGCACATGGTGGCGATTTTAAAATCGGCCTGATGCGCTGTCACGAACCTGAACCCTTCGGCGGGATCACATCCGTCTCCCGAGCGAACCAGGCCGCGGCTTTTGAGAGGATGTCGCGCTCCACTTTGAGCTGACGGTTCTCACGCCGCAGACGATTGATCTCGTCGCGCTCGTCGGTCTTCAAACCGTCGTTGCGGCTGCCATCGTCACGACCGCTCTGTGCGACCCAGTTGCGGATCGTCTGGGCCGTCGGCTCGAACTCCTTGGCGAGGCTCTCCGGACTTCGTCCAGATCGAACCAGATCGATCATCTGACGACGGCCGATCGCATCGTGGTGATGAACACCGGGCGCATCGAGCAGATCGGCTCGCCGGCGGGCTGGCGAGATAGCGCACCATGCCGGCGATCCATCTTCTGCGCCACCGGCAGGTCGATGGAGGTGTGTCACACTGCCGTACCTTCCTTGACCGCCGCCGCCACCAGCTCGGCCGAAGCTGCGCCCTGCGCGCGCGCCGGCATCGCGATCGCCGCACCCCAACGCGACTATCTGGTCACAAGCGGTGGCGGAACCGTCCTATCGATCAGCGGCGGGCGGGCGTTCAGCGCGTCCTTGTCGAACCCGGCCAGGCGCTTGTAGTTCGCCGCGGCACCTTCCAGTTCGGCGTCGCTCAGCACGTCATGAATGGACTTGAACCCGTCCGGCGCCCGCGATTGCACCAGCTGCATCACCTGTTCCGGCCCATTGCCCCGGTTCGCCAGCACGATGCGCGCCGTTGCCGGGTTGCGCTCCGCCTCGTAGGCCTCCAGCGCCACCGCCACCGCCACCGCCACCGCCACCGCCCCCGGCCCGTGGGCGGCGATCTCGCGCGCCAGCGGGTCCCGATCGACCATCGGGAACTCATAGACATGCGTGGCGGCACGGATCACCGCCGCCACGCATGGTCGGGGGCGAATTCGCGCTCGGCGATCCAGTTGATCACCGCGCGGCCCTGATCATGCGCGGCGCGCGAGATCGGGTAGGCGACGAATTTCTGGAACTCATGCCCGCCGCCCGTCGCGCGGTCGGCGAAACGCGCCGACAAGCCGGCCCCGTCGGCGTGGTCCAAGCGGGAAATTAGAGTATGGCCGTCACATCGCCAATTGCGCCGCGAACGCCCGGCACATCTGGTATACGGGGCATGTCGTATACGAAGGCACACCGCATCGTCGCGGCGACGGCCGTCTACCCACAGGAGCTTCGCATGACATCCAGCCGGCTTCCATGCCCGCACCGCCTCGGCCAGGCGGCGGTGGCGGCGCTGGCGCTCTGCCTCGCGGTTCCGGCAACGGCCCAGTTGGCAACGACCCAGACGGCTGACGGGCTGAAACGCCCCGGCATCTGGGCACAGAGCTATGTCGATCGCCCCGCCGACCCCGACGTCCGCTTCGGCCAGCTTGCCAACGGCATGCGCTACGCGATCCGCCGCAATACCACGCCACCGGGTGCCACCTCGCTGCGGCTCTGGATCGGCGCCGGCTCGCTGGCGGAGCGCGAAGACCAGCGCGGTCTCGCGCATTTCCTCGAACACATGGCCTTCCGAGGCTCCACCCACGTCCCCACCGGCGACCTCGTGCGCATCCTGCAACGCCTCGGCCTCGCATTCGGAGCGGACACCAACGCCCATACCGGCCTCGACGAGACCGTCTACAAATTCGACCTGCCGCAAAGCGACCGCGAGACCATCGACACCGGCCTGATGCTGCTGCGCGAAGTCGCCAGCGAGTTGACCCTGGCACAGACGGAAATGGACCCCGAACGCGGCGTCGTGCTGTCCGAGGAGCGGCTGCGCGACTCGCCAAGCTATCGCCAGGGCATCGCCGAATTGCTGTTCCAGTTGGACGGCCAACTCGCCCCGCGCCGCATGCCGATCGGCGCGGTCGAGATCATCCGCGACGCACCGGTGGCGCTGATGCGAGAGTTCTACGAGGCCCACTACCGGCCGGACAACGCCGCCATCGTCGCGGTCGGTGATTTCGACGTCGCCGACATGGAGATCGCCATCCGCGCCCGTTTCGGCGGCTGGGCCGCCAAGATAGGCGTGCCGTCCTCGCCGAACCTCGGGACGGTCAGGCCGCGCGGCCCCGCGGTGCGGGTGAACACCGAGCCGGGCACCGCGCCCTCGCTGTCGATCACCTGGGCGCGCGCCTACGACGCCACCGCCGACACCGCGGCACAGGGGCGGCACGACCTCGCGAACGCGATCGCGATGGGCGTGCTGAACAAGCGCCTCGACCGGCTCGAACAGGCGGCCGACGCACCGTTCCTTTCGGCCTCCGCCGGCGCATCGAACGTCTTGCGATCCGCCCATCTCGCCCGCCTGCGCCTCCAGCCGAAACCGGAGGCCTGGGCGGCCGCGCTCGAGTCCGCCATCGCCGAACAGCGCCGCCTCGTCGAGTTCGGTGTTCGGCCGGAGGAAATGGAGCGCGTGATGACCGAGTACCGCACGGCCATGCGCATCGCCGCGGACGGCGCGGCCACCCGCGGTTCCAACCGCATCGCCGACACCATCGTGCAGGCCATCAGTGGCGACGATGTCTACTCCAGCCCCGCGCAGGACCTTGCGGAAGTCACGGGCGTGCTGACGACGCTCGGCGTCGGCGACGTTGATGCCGCCGCGCGCCGCCTGTTCGCCGGCTCCGGCCCGCTGGTCTTCGTCGGTGGACCGACACCGATCGCCGGCGGCGAGGCGGCGGTGGCCAGCGTGCTCACCGCCGCACTGGCCCGCCCGATCGCGGCGGGCACCGCCGAGGCGGTGAAATCCTGGCCCTACACGCCCGCCGCCACGCCCGGGTTGGTCGCCGCACGCGCGGAGATCGCCGATCTCGGCGTCACCGATGTCACCTTCGCCAATGGCGTGCGCCTGCTGGTCAAAACGACCGATTTTGCCGGCGATGAGGTGCTCGTCCGCGTGCGCATCGGCACCGGCCGGCTCGGCATCGGCCCCGAGATCGCGCGCGCGACCTGGCAGGTCAGCGGCACCGTTCCGCTGCTGCGGCTCGGCGGCACGCGGGAACTGACGTACGAGGACATCCAGGTGCTCACCGCGGCCAATCGCGTGGCGATGAACCTGTCGCTGGATGACGACGCCTACATGCTGTCCGGCACCACCCGGCCGGTTGATCTGGACATGCAGTTGCAGTTGCTCCAGGCCTACACCACCAACCCCGGTCTGCGGGCGCCGGCCTTCGCACGAATGCAGGCCTCCGTGCGCAGCCGGCTGCCACAGATCGAGGCGACGGCGTCGGGCGTGTTCAGTCGCGAACTGGCGCTTGCCCTGCATGGCGGCGACCAGCGCTGGCAGCGCGTGCCTGACGCCGCGGCGCTGGCGGCCTCGGGCGAGAACGACCTTGCCGCGCTGATCGGGCAGGATTTCGCCACTGGCCCGATCACCATCGCGATTGTCGGCGACATCGATGCCGCCCGCGCCATTGCCGCCGTCGCGCGCGGCTACGGCGCGTTGCCGGCCCGTCTTGCCCGCCCACCTGGCGCGACAACGCCCGTCCGCCTGGCGGACGCTGGCAAGCTGACGGTGCCGCATGGCGGGCGCGCCGATCAGGCGGTCGCGATGGCGGCCTGGCCGACCGATGACTTCCATGCCGATCCGCAGACCCAGCGCGTGCTCGGCGTCACCGCCGCGATCCTGCGCTCCCGCCTTACCGAGCAGCTTCGCGCGACCGACGGGGTGACCTATTCTCCCTCGGTGGAGGCCGACGCGTCGCGCGTGTTCAAAGGCATCGGCTACCTGACCGCCACGGTGGAAACCCGTCTCGACAAGGTCGACAGCTTTTTCACCGAACTCGACCGCATCGTGATCGCGCTGCAGGCCGCCCCGCCGTCACCCGACGAACTGGACCGCGCCCGCCGTCCGATGCTGGACCGGCGGATCAAGCTGCTACGCGAGAACGCCTACTGGGTCGGCATCCTCTCGGCGGCGCTTGGCGACATCAGGATGTTCGACACGATCCGCAATCTCGTCAGCGGCACCGAGCGGGTGACGGCCGACGACGTCGTCCTCGCGGCCCGCCGCTTCCTGACCGGGTCCACCCAATTCCGCATGATCGTCCGCCCAGCCAACGAGTGAAAAGTTTTTGTTTCTTTTTTCAAAAAGAAACGCTTTCTTTTTTGCAAAAAAGAAACAAAAAACTCTTATCCGTTTGGAGGATTATACGACCTTCACCCTGCGCAGGTTCATTGCCTCGTCGCGCCAGAACGAGTCGGGCTCGAAGCGCCGAAACAGGTCGGGCGGCAGGATCGTGGCGCGCGTGGTCGGGCGCACCTGGCTGCTGAGACTATGCAGCCCCGGCGTGCCCAGGCGGGCGTCGAACTCGGCAGCCTCGGTGTAGATGACATGGTCCGGATCATGGGTGAAGCGTTTCTCGCCGATGAAGTCGTAGACGGCATCCAGCGCCACTTGCGGGGTTGCCGTGAGGGTCTCGTAGGTAACCAGCAGCAGCCGGTCCGCCTCCTCGCCGAACCAGGCCTCGCGCAGCGCGTTCCAGGCGAAACCGACCATGCCATTGCCGCCGCCCAGCCCCTCGACGCGCGAATAGACGGTGCCACCGGGCTCGAAGCTGAAAATCTTCGACAACTCGAACCGATTGCGCCGGATCAGCCGCTCGATGCTGTCGAGGATCCACGGCACATGGCGGACGCAGCAGATCACCTTCGCGGCTGGGAAAAGGGCCGTCAGCGCCGGCAGCTTGCTGGCCCAGAGCCGGTTGGTGTCGAATACCACGCGGGAGGGGTGGAGGGTGGCGTAGTAGCTGTCGAACAGCCCGTGCAGGATCGCGGCGCGCTGGTCGTTATCGATGAACACCGAGGTTTCGTTACCCTGGCTCATCTCGCGCAGCAATGCGGTGAACAGGCTGCCGACCGGGCTGGTCATGCCCGCATGCAGGCGCGGATTCTGCCGCAGCAGGCCGGCGAGCAGCGTCGATCCCGAGCGCGGCAGGCCCGAGATGAAATGAATGCCGTTGTCCACCCGTGCCCCAATCCTCGTATAAGAGCGCCAGTTTTGCACCGGTCCTGAAAAACCGGCAACCTCGCGCCCTCAACCATGAAGCATCCGCCCACCCATGAGTGATACCCCTCCCGATTCGAAACCGATCCTGCGCGGCCGGCTTGAGCAAGTGGTGCGCAATGCGATTGCCGGCTGGGCCATGGACCCAGCAGCACCTGGCGCCCCGGTCACACTCGAATTGCTGATTGACGGCATCGGCGAAGGCCGGCTTGCCGCGCGGATGTATCGCGCGGACCTCGAGAAGGCCGGCATCGGGGAAGGCCGGCATGGCTTCCAGATCACCATTCCCGGCGGCCTGTCGCCGGCGCGCGCCCACGAAATCCGGGTACGCCATGCCGAGGACGGCCGCGAGTTGCTCGGCTCGCCGTTCATACTCGCTGCTGAAACGGGGGCCGCCGATGCCCGTTTGACTGCAGCCGCCATCCCCACCGACCCCGCCGAACGCGAAGCCCTCATCGCGACTCTGGCCGAGCAAGCCGCCGCCCTGCTGCTCGCCGATGGCAGCGCAATGCCCGACCCGCCGGCGACCCGCCTGGCGCGGATCAGTCACGCCGCGATGCCGCCGCCACCACCCGATGACCGGCCGGTGGCGCTGTTCATCGACGAAGGCATTCCCGCCGCCAACCGCGATGCCGACTCAAGCCGCGCCCTGACGCATCTTCTCGCGCTGCAACGCCTCGGCTTCCGCGTCCATGTCGTCGCCACCGCCGAACTCATCCATGCCGGCGCAGCAACCCGGGCGCTGGAAGCGCAGGGCATCACGTGTTGGCACGCGCCCTGGATCGGCTCGGTCGAGGAGGTGCTGCGCCGCCTTGGCCCATCGTTGCGGCTCGCCTACCTGCATCGTTTCGCCGTCATGCAGCGCTATGGCGCGCTGGTCCGGCACTGGTGCCCGGGCGCGCGGCTGGTCTACGACGTGGCTGACCTGCATTATCTGCGCGCCGCCCGCCGCATCGCCATCGAGGCGGGCTTGCCGGCCGGCGCGCCGGCCGGCGCCCACGCCACGGCGGGTCTGCGCGCCGCCGAACTGATGGCCGCCCTCGGCGCCGATGCGGTCATCACCCATTCCAGCTACGAAGCCGCCCTGCTCCGCCGCGACGTGCCGGACGCCGAGATCCACCTAATCGCCCGCGAAATCCCGCCGCGTCCGGTCACCACGCCGATCGCCGCGCGCCGTGGCGTCGCCTTCATCGGCAGCTACGGCCACGCGCCGAACGTCGACGCGGCTCATGTACTGCTCGAACAGATCATGCCGCTGGTCTGGGCGGAGAACCCGACCATCCCCTGCCTGATCGCCGGCAGCGACATGCCGGTCAGCCTGCGCGAGGCGGTAGCGCGGGTGCCCGACGGGCGGGCCGAGGCGCTCGGATGGGTCGCCTCGCTCGATGAGTTGTTCGCCCGTGTGCGCATCACCGCCGCCCCGCTGCGCTACGGCGCGGGGCTGAAAGGCAAGGTGCTCGACAGCCTCGCCGCCGGCCTGCCCTGCGTCTGTTCGCCGATGGCCGTCGAGGGGATGGACCTGCCGGCAGCGCTTGATCCGTTGATCGGCACGACCAACATCGAACTCGCCGCGGCGATCCTCGGCCTCCACGCGGACGACGCGGCCTATGCCACGCTCGCCGACATTGGCCTCAACTGGGTCGCATCGACCTTGTCGCGCCCACGGATCGACGCCCTGTTCCGCCAGGCCGTCATGCCCGCATAGCAAAAGGGCGACCCTGCGGCCGCCCTTTGCCTTAATCGCCGCCCTTTGCCTCAATCGCGGAGTATCGCTGGTCAGGCCGCGCGCTTGGGCGCCAGCGCCGTCGTCAGCCCGCCAATGGCACGGTCGATCAGCGCGGCACTTCCCTCGGCGGAGAGCCCGTCGCGGATCACCTGTTCGGCAGCCTTCGCCGCGATATCCGCTGCGGCGATCCGAACCTCGTCCACCGCGGCCTTCTCGGCGGCGGCAATCCGGTCCATCGCCATGCGCTCGCGCCGCACCGCCGATGCCTCGGCTTCCGCCGCCGCGGCGGCGGTGACGCGTCCGGCCTCGGCCTTGGCGCCTTCCAGCAGGTCTTGCGCGTCGGCCAGCGCGCTCTCGCGGCGGGCCTTGGCGTCCTTCAGCATCGCCTCGGCCTCGCTGCGCAAACGCAGCGCCTCGGCAAGTTCGGCACGGATCGTCTCCGCCCGCTTGTCCAGGATCGCCGACAGCGCCGTCCAGATCTTGCCGCCGAACAGCACGAAAAAGATGACGAAGGCGATCGCAACCCAGCTATGCGGGTTCTGGAAAAATCCGACATCACCATGCATCGCGTCTCTCCTCAGGCCTGGCCGCGGGACGCGAGCACGGCGCCAACCGCTGCGTCGACGGCCTGCTGGTTGGCCGAAATCCCGGTCAGCCGGGCCACGACCACGCTGGTCGTCTCGCTCGCCACCTGACGCAACGCACCGACGGCCGAAGCGCGGGCGGCGGCGATTTGCGTCTCGGCAGAGGCAAGCTGGGCTTCCAGGCGCGCATTCAGCACCAAGGCCTGCGCCGTCGCCGCTTCCTTCGCGCTGGCCACCGCGTTGGCGATTTCTGTCCGCGCGGCAGCCTGCGCGGATTGGGTCGCCGCCGTGAGTTCCATGACGGCCTTGTCCGCCGCCTCCTTGGCGCCGCGCGCGGCATCAAGGTCACCGGCGATCTTGCCGGCCCGCGCGTCGAGAACTTCGGCCACCTGCGGCAATGCCCATTTGGACAGCAGCAGATAGAGCGTCAGAAAAATGATCGCGAGCCAGACGACCTGGCTGATCGTCAGCGGATTGCTGAAATCGAGCTGTGGCATGCCCTTTTTCGCCTCAGCCGCCGAAGCGACAGAGGCGAACAGCAACACGCCAGACGTCGAAAAAATCCCGAGCGGACGCATATCCGCGTCCTCCCTGATCAAGTGAACAGGATGAGGAACGCGATCAGCAGGGCGAACAGCGCGACGGCTTCCGTCAGCGCGAAGCCGAGAATGCCGAGGCCGAACACCTGGTCGCGGGCCGACGGGTTGCGGGCCACGCTGGAAACCAGCGAGGAAAAGATGTTGCCGATGCCGATGCCGACGCCGGCAAGTGCGATCACGGCGATGCCGGCTCCGAGAGCCTTTGCGGCGGCCACTTCCATGGGATCAGTCCTTCTGTGTCAGGTGGAAAGAGTTCTGCGCGGCGTGTGCAGAATGGGTTGCGATCAGTGCGGGTGCGGGCAGTGCAAATGCGGGGTCGTGTGAAGTCAGTGCAAATGCACGGCGTCGTGGAGATAGATGCAGGTGAGCACGGCGAACACATAGGCCTGCAGGCAGGCCACCAGCAGTTCGAAGCCCATGAGTATGACGTTCAGCGCCAGCGGTCCGATGCCGCCGATGTAGCCGATCAAGCCGGCGCCGGCCATCATGATGATGAACGAGGAGAACACTTCGAACATCACGTGCCCGGCCACCATGTTGGCGAACAGACGGATGCTGAGGCTCACCGGACGCGACAAATAGGAGATCACTTCGACCGGAATGATCAGCGGCGCCAGCACCACCGGGGCGCCAGCGGGGAAGAAGTAGCTGAAGAAATGCAGCCCGTGGATCGACAGCGCCACCACGGTCACGATCACGATCACGGTCGCGGCCAGCGCGAAGGTGACGGCGATGTGGCTCGTATAGGTGAACGAGAAGGGCAGCAGGCCGAGCAGATTGCCCAGCAGGATGAACGAGAACAGCGTGAAGATGAACGGGAAGAACTTCTTCCCCTCCGGGCCGATCTGATCGATGCATAAATTATGGACGAACTCATAGAGCATCTCGGCCATCGCCTGCAGCCGGCCTGGCACGACGGCCTTGGCGCGCATGCCGACAACCAGCAGCGCGAGCGTGAGCCCCCCGGCAATGAGCATCATCAGGTTGGATTGCGAGAACCGCACCGAAGCGCCGATGGGCCCAAGCACGGTGCTGAGCTCGAATTGCCCGAGCGCGTCGATCGTATGTCCGGCCGCCACCGTGTCGCCCTTCAGTCTGCTGGTCCGCGCCGTTCGCGGCCCATGATCCGTCGTCGTATCCGAGACCCCAGTCTCGTCAGCCGCCACGCCCGAGTGGCGATTTCGGCCCCATCAGGCGCCAGACATTCGCAATCCCAGCCGCGCCTCCCAACAGCACAAACAGGATGAGGAGGAAAGGCTTGGTATGAAAAAAACTGTCCAGCCACCAGCCGATGCCAACCGCCACCGCCAGCGCCGAAACCATCTCCACACCCACCCGCAACCCTATCCCCATCGAGGACAGGCCCCCCTTGCCGGCTTGCGCCGGATCGGGCGGCGGGGCATCGAGCCCCTGTTTGCGCCTGGCAGACGCCAGCCGATCCTCGAAGGAACCGCTGCCGCCGCCCTGTTCTCCGCTCATTCGTTCGTCCCTTGGCAAGTTCCCTTGCCTGGAAGCGAGGGCTTGCTACCGTTGGGTTGCCTGTGTGTCAAGAATGGTTCAACGGCAACGCAGCATCATGTCGAGTGAAGGAAGAATCCGATGTCCCGCGTGTTCCACCGCAACCTCGCCGCCGCCCCGATGATCGCCACGCATGGCGAGGGCATCTACCTGCACACGGCGGATGGCCGGAAGATCATCGACGGCTCCGGCGGCGCCGCCGTCGCCTGCCTCGGCCACGGCAACGCCCGCGTCAACGCCGCCATCGCCGAACAACTCTCCCGCGTCGCTTACGTCCACACCGCGCTGTTCACCAACCAGGCCTCCGAGGAACTCGCTGATATCATTCTCGATGGCGAACCCGGCGGCCTCACCCACGCCTGGTTCTGCTCGTCCGGCTCCGAAGGCAATGAAGCCGCCATCAAGCTCGCCCGGCAATACCACCTCGAACGCGGCGAACCGCAACGGACCAGGTTCATCGCGCGCCGCCAGGGCTACCACGGCACCACCCTCGGCGCCCTCGCCCTCGGCGGCAACGTCATGCGCCGCACCCCCTACGAGCCGCTGCTGTCCGACTCCTTCTCCCTCGTCTCGCCCTGCTTCTCCTACCGCTTCAAGCGCGATGACGAGTCGGACGCCCAATACGTTGACCGCCTCGGCCTCGAACTCGAAGCCGAGATCGCCCGCCTCGGCCCACAAAACGTCGCCGCCTTCTTCGCCGAAACCGTGGTCGGCGCCACCACCGGCTGCGTCGTCGCCGTGCCCGGCTATTTCAAACGCATGCGCGAAGTCTGCGACCGTCACGGCGTGCTGCTCGTGCTCGACGAGGTGATGTGCGGCATGGGGCGCACGGGCACCATGCACGCATGGGAGCAGGAAGGCATCAGCCCGGACATCCAGGTGATCGCCAAAGGCCTCGGCGGCGGCTACCAGCCGATCGGCGGCATCCTCATCGCCGGCCGGGTGATCGACACCTTCCGCCGCGGCTCCGGCAGCTTCATGCACGGCCAAACCTACCAAAGCCACCCGATGGCCTGCGCCGCGGCACTCGCCGTGCAAAAGGTTATCCGCGAGGATAATCTGCTGGCGAACGTCGTCGCCCGCGGCGAGCAGCTGATGACCGGCCTCACCGAACGCCTGGGCAACCACCGCAACATCGGCGACATCCGCGGCCGCGGCCTGTTCCAGGCGATCGACCTCGTCACCGACCGCGCCACCAAAGCCACCTTCGACCCCAGCCTCAAACTCAACGAACGCATCAAACTCGCCGCCTACGACAACGGCCTGGCGATCTACCCGATGAGCGGCACCATCGACGGCAAACACGGCGACCATATCTGCATCGCCCCCCCGTACAACGTCACCGCCAGCGAAATCGACATGATCGTCAACCGCCTCGGCGACGCCGTCGACATCGCCCTGGCGTCCATCTGATCGGGTGATTCTGACGGGTGCGGTGGAAGGCCGGCATTACAGCCGGATCAATTTGATCCGGCGGCCGTCGACGCCGAGGGCGATAGTGCCGGCTTTGAGGGCGAGGGCGTCGGCGCCGTAGATATCGTGGCGCCAGCCGTGCAGGGTTGGGATATCCGGGCTGTCTTCGGTGGCGAGTCGGTCGATATCGTCGCTATTGGCGACCAGTTTGGCGGCGACATGGTGTTGTTCGCATTTGGTGGCGAGCAGCACTTTGAGCAGGGCGACCAGTGCGGGGGAGGCTTTCGGCCCGTCGCGTTGGCTGGGCGCGAGTGGCAGGGCGTCGTCGGGCAGGGCTTTGGCTTCGGCGATGGCGGCGAGCAGGGAGGTTCCCATGCGTCCTTCGGCGAAGCCTCGGCTGATGCCGCGGGCGCGACCGAGGGCGTCGATGGTGTCGGGCGCGATGGCGGCGATTTCGAGCAGGGCCTCGTCTTTCAGCATGCGTCCGCGCGGCACGTTGCTGCGCTGGGCCTCGCGTTCGCGCCAGGCGGCGATGGCGCGGAGCACGCCGAGCAGGCGGCGGTTATTGGTGCGCGGGCGCAGGCGTTCCCACATCTGTTCGGGGTCGGCGATGTAGGTGGCGGGATCCGCGAGCGCCGCCATTTCCTCACCGACCCAGTCGAGCCGGCCGTCTTTTTCCAGCCGCGCGGTGAGGTTTTCGTAGACGCCGCGCAGATGGGTGACGTCGGCGGCGGCATAGGTGATCTGGGCCGGCGAGAGCGGGCGGGCGGCCCAGTCGCTGAAGCGGTGGGCCTTGTCGATATGCCCGCCGGTCAGTGCGGCGACGAGGGCGTCGTAGCCGACCTGGTCGCCGAACCCCGCCACCATGGCGGCGACCTGGCTGTCGAACAGCGGCTGCGGCACGGCGCCGAAAAGCTGGACGAAAATCTCGATATCCTGGCGGCAGGCGTGAAACACTTTCACCACGGCGGTATCGGCGAGCAGCGCGCCGAGCGATGCGAGCTCGATGCCAGGCGCCATGGTGTCGACGACGGCGACTTCGTGGTCCCCGGCGAGCTGGACGACGCAGAGTTCCGGCCAATAGGTGCGTTCCCGCATGAACTCGGTGTCCACGGTCACGAAGCGTTCCGTGCGCAGGCGGGCGCAGAGGGCGTCGAGGTCGGCGGTCTTGGTGATGAGGGCGGGCGGCGGGAATTCGGTCCGGGGCGTTCTGGGCATGGCCGCTTCTACACGCCGCGGCGCCTGCGGTGAAGCAGGGCAATCGGATGAAGGCTCAAGGCGCAATCAAGGCTCCGCCGGCCAAGGGCCGAGGGCCCTTGGAACCCCTTCCTGCTCGCGGCTGGATCGGAAACCCCGCGTACTCGGCATTTTGGCTCCTTGGCTTCGCCAGCGCGTCGGGGGATCAAAGGGGCGTGCCCCTTTGCCGCCGGAGGCGCGCTTGTCCACTCGATCACCATGTGTGGTGAAGCCGTGTGCCTTGACACGGGGGGAAGGGTCTGTTGTGTCCGGCGCCTTGCCAGACGGGACGATTGTTATGCATGCCTATCGCAGCCACACCTGCGGCGCCTTGCGCGCCAGCGACGCCGGCCAGCCCGCCCGGATTTCCGGCTGGGTGCACAGCAAGCGCGACCATGGCGGCCTGCTGTTCATCGATCTGCGCGATCACTACGGCATCACCCAGTGCGTATTCGCCGCCGGCAGCCCGGCCTTCGCGGTGGTCGACCGGCTGCGCCCGGAGAGCGTGATCACCGTGACCGGAGACGTGGTGGAGCGCGAGGGCGCCACGGTGAACCCGCGTCTGCCGACCGGTGCGATCGAGGTGAAGGCCATCGACGTCACCGTGCAGTCGGCCGCCGACGTGCTGCCGATGCAGGTGGCCGGCGAGGAGAAGTATCCCGACGAGATCCGCCTGAAATACCGCTTCATCGACCTCCGGCGCGAGAAGATGCAGCGCAACATCAAACTGCGCTCGGGCGTCATCAACTCGATCCGCCGCCGCATGGTGGAGCTTGGTTTCACCGAGTTCCAAACTCCGATCCTGACCGCCTCCAGCCCCGAGGGCGCGCGCGACTTCCTGGTGCCCGCCCGCCTGCACCCCGGAAAATTCTACGCGCTGCCGCAGGCCCCGCAGCAGTTCAAGCAGCTTGCCATGGTCGCCGGCTTCGACCGCTATTTCCAGATCGCGCCGTGCTTCCGCGACGAAGCGAGCCGCGCCGACCGCTCGCCCGGCGAGTTCTACCAGCTCGATTTCGAGATGAGCTTTGTCACCCAGGAAGACGTCTTCAACACCATCGAACCCGTCATCGCCGGCGTGTTCGAGGAGTTCGCCGACGGCCGCGCGGTCACCAAACCGCCCTTTCCGCGCATTCCCTATGACGCTTCGATGCTCCTCTACGGCAGCGACAAGCCCGATTTGCGTAACCCGCTGACCATCACCGACGTGACCGCGCAGTTCGCCGGTTCGGGCTTCGGTCTGTTCGCCAAAATCGCGGCCAATGGCGGCATCGTGCGCGCCATTCCCGCCCCCGGCACCGGCGCCAACCCGCGCAGCTTCTTCGACAAGCTGAACGATTGGGCGCGCGAGCAGGGCGCCGGCGGCCTCGGCTACATCATTTTCGACGCCGACGGGCCCAAAGGCCCGATCGCCCGCAACCTCGAAGCCGACCGCGCCGAGGCAATCCGGGTCGCCTGCGGCCTCAAGCCGGGCGACGCCGTGTTCTTTGCCGCCGGCAAGAAGGACGAGGCGCCGAAATTCTCCGGCGCCGTGCGCACCAAACTCGGCCAGGAGCTTGGCCTGATCGCCGCCGGCGACTTCAAGTTCTGCTGGATCACCGATTTCCCGATGTACGAACTCAACGAGGAAACCGGCCGGATCGATTTCAGCCACAACCCGTTCAGCATGCCGCAGGGCGAACTCGAAGCGCTGAACACGCAGGACCCGCTGACCATCAAGGCGTTCCAGTACGACATCGTCTGCAACGGCATCGAACTGTCCTCGGGCGCCATCCGCAACCACCGGCCGGACGTGATGATCCGCGCCTTCGAAATCGCCGGCTATCCGGCCTCCGAGGTGGAAGCCCGCTTCGGCGGCATGCTCAACGCCTTCCGCTACGGCGCCCCCCCACATGGCGGCTCGGCACCCGGCATCGACCGCATCGTCATGCTGCTCGCCGACGAACCGAACATCCGCGAAGTCATCCTGTTCCCGCTCAACCAGCAGGGCGAAGACCTGATGATGGGCGCACCAGCCGAAATCCCGGCGGCACGGATGAAGGAATTGTCGCTGAAACTCGATCTGCCGCCGAAGATACGCAAGGACTGAGGCTTGCGCGCTCAGCCGCTCGCCACGCCCGTGCTGCCGAACCCTCCGGCGCCACGGGTGGTGGCATCGAGGTCGTCGACTTCCTGCCAGGCAATCCGCACCACCGGGGCCAGCACCGCCTGGGCGATGCGCATGCCGCGCTCGACGGTGAAGGGGTCGGCGCCCGCGTTCATCACGATCACCAGCAACTCGCCGCGATAGTCCTCGTCCACCGTGCCCGGGCTGTTGGGCAGCACGATACCGTTCTTGAGCGCGAGGCCGGAGCGTGGCCGGACCTGCAACTCGTAGCCGGGCGGCACGGCGACGGCGAGGCCGGTGGGGATCAGGACGCGCCCGCCGGGCGGGATGACAACGGGGTCGCCGACGGCCGCCAGCAGGTCGATACCGGCGGCACCCGTGGTTGCGTAACTCGGCAAGGGCAGGCCGGCGCTGTGCGGCAGGCGTTTGACCGCCACGGGGATATTCATGCCAAAGCCTCCGCGATACGGGCCGCCAGCCGCGTGGCTACCTCATCCTTGCCGAGGCGCGGCCAGGTTTCGATGCCCGCCGCGGTGACGAGAGAAATCTCGTTCTCCAGCCCGCCCATGATGCCGGTGCCGGGCGAGACGTCGTTGGCGACGATCCAGTCGGCGTTCTTGCGAAGGCGCTTTTCGCCGGCATGGGCGTGCAGATCATGCGTCTCGGCGGCGAAACCCACCACGAGGCGTGGCCGCGCGGGTCCGGCGGCGGCGATGGTGGCGAGGATGTCGGGGTTCGGCACCAGCGCCAGGGAGGGCGGCGCACCGCCGGGCGCCTTCTTCAATTTCAGATCGGCCGCCTGCGCCACCCGCCAATCGGCGACGGCCGCGGCGAATACCGCGATATCGGCCGGCAACGCGCTTTGGCACGCCGCCAGCATCTGCGCCGCCGTCTCAACCCGGCACATCGTCACCCCCGGCGGATCGGGCATGGTCACGGGTCCACTGACCAGCGTCACCCGCGCACCGAGGGCGGCGAGGGCGGCAGCAATTGCATGGCCCTGCCGGCCCGAACTGCGATTGGCGATGTAACGCACCGGGTCGATCGGCTCATGCGTCGGCCCCGAAGTCACCAGCGCATGCGTGCCAGCCAGCGGCTGGGCGGCGGGTGCCAGCAGCGCGGCGATCGCGGCGAAAATGGCTGACGGTTCGGACATGCGGCCAAAACCGAACTCGTTGCAGGCCATCGCGCCCTCGTCCGGCCCGACCACGGCAATCCCCCGCGCTGCCAGCGTCGCCATGTTGGCCCGCGTCGCCGCGTGGCCCCACATGCGGACATTCATCGCCGGCGCCACCAGCACGGGCTTGTCGGTGGCGAGCAGCACGGTGCTGGCGAGATCATCCGCCAGCCCGGCCGCCATCTTGGCCAGGATATCGGCGCTGGCGGGCACGACGACCAGCAGATCAGCGCTGCGGGATAGTTGGATATGGCCCATCTCGCTCTCGTCGGTGAGCGAAAACAGGTCGGTATAGACCCGCTGCTCGCTGAGCGCCTGGAGCGACAGCGGGGTGACGAACTGCGCGCCCCCCGCCGTCAGCACGCAGGACACCGCACAGCCGGACTTGCGCAGCAGGCGGATCAGTTCCAACGCCTTGAACGCCGCAATACCGCCGCTGACAATCAGCAGGACACGCTTGCCTGCCAGCGTCATAGCCGCCACCCGCTGTGAATGGCCGCGATCCCGCCCGACAGATTGCGCACGCGCACCTGCTCCAGCCCGGCCTCGCCCATCATCTCCGCCAGTGTTTCCTGGTCCGGAAAGGTGCGGATGCTCTCGGCGAGATACTGGTAGCTTTCGGCATCCCCCGCCACCATCGCACCGAGGCGCGGCAGCACGCGGAACGACCAGGCGTCATAGACCGGCGCCAACGCCGCCACCCTGATGCGGCTGAATTCAAGGCACAGGAACCGCCCGCCGGGGCGCAGCACGCGACGCGCCTCAGCCAGCACGGCCGCCTTGTCCGTGCAGTTGCGCAGGCCAAAGGCGATGGACACCGTATCCACACAGCGATCGGGCAGCGGCAGCCGCTCGGCATCCGCATTGAGAAAACTCAGCCCGGCCGCCAAGCCGCGCGGCAACGCCCGATCGCGCCCGACACCCAGCATCGCCGCATTGATGTCCGACAGGATCGCCGGCCCGCCGCCCGCCTCCAGCCAACCGAAAGTGATATCCCCCGTCCCGCCGGCGAGGTCGAGCAGCGTGCGGCCCGGACGCGGATCGAGCGCCTGAACGAACGCCCGTTTCCACAGCCGGTGCACGCCCAGCGACATCAGATCGTTCATCACGTCATAGCGCGGCGCCACACTGTCGAACACGGCGCGGACGAGATGCTGCTTCTCCGCGACGGGAACCTGGCGGAAACCAAAATCGATCTCGGGCGGGGAGGGGGTGTCGGTCATGGTGCTGATCGTATAGCGCGGAAGTTCGGCAGGGAGGAAGCAAACCTCCGGTGGCAAAGGGGCCGGGCCCCTTTGAACCCATCACTGCTTGCGGCTGACGATCCGCGATCTTGCCGGCTGGCCAGGCGAAGCCCAAAACCCTCCCCGGCGCCACCCAGTGGTCGTCTGCGCTAACGACCGGGTTCTAAGGGCCCTCGGCCCTTAGCCGGCGGAGCCTTGCTTTTTTCCCCTGACTGCCTGGAATTTTCCTGATGCCGGAACTCCCCGAAGTCGAAACCGTGATGCGTGGCCTGCGGGCCCGGCTTGAGGGTCGGGTCATCCGTCGCGCCGCGGTCAACCGCCCTGATCTGCGCTTTCCGTTCCCGCCCGGGCTCGCCGCGCGGCTCACGGGCGCGACCGTGACCGGGTTTCGCCGGCGGGCGAAATACATCCTCATGCGGGTGAGCGGCGGGGACAGTGTGTTGATCCATCTCGGCATGTCCGGGCGGATGCTGATCGGCCCGGCGCTGCCGAACGCCATCCCGGCGCATGAGCATTTCTCGCTGGAGACCGACGACGGCTGGAAGGTCGGTTTCATCGATCCGCGGCGGTTCGGTTCGATCGACCTAGTGGCAACCGCCGCCGAGGACGCGCATCGGCTGCTCGCCGGCCTCGGCCCGGAGCCACTGGCCGATGATTTCACCGCGAAGGTTCTGTCCGCGGCATTGGCCGGGCGGCGGACGCCGATCAAGGCGGCGTTGCTGGATCAGGGCACGGTGGCCGGCCTCGGCAATATCTATGTGTGCGAGGCACTGTTCCGTGCCGGGATCAGCCCGACGCGCCTGGCCCACAGCGTCGCCGGGGCGCGGGCGGCGCGCCTCGTGCCTGAGATCAAGGCCACGCTGGCGGAGGCGATCGCTGCCGGCGGATCAAGTCTGCGCGACTATGTGCAGCCGGATGGCGAACTCGGCTATTTCCAGCACGCCTGGAAGGCCTATGGCCGCGAAGGCGAGGCCTGTGCGCACTGCCCGGGCCCGCCCGACTGCGCCGGCATTCGCCGCATCGTCCAATCCGGGCGCAGCACCTTCTATTGCCCGCGCACCCAACGCTAGCTAGAACCCCGCACCCGCGAGGAGGTTGCCACTATGAGCGCATTCGAGATGATCCTGGTCGAGACTCATGGCCGCGTCGGCCTGATCCGGTTGAACCGTCCGGCCGCGCTGAATGCGCTGTGCGACCAGCTGATGACCGAGCTCGGCACCCAGCTTCTGGCATTCGACGCCGACCCGGCGATCGGCGCCATCGTGCTGACCGGCACCGAGAAGGCCTTCGCCGCCGGCGCCGACATCAAGGAGATGAAGGACCGCACCTACCCCGCCGCCTTCATGGAGGATTTCATCGGCGCGCGCTGGGAGACGGTGCTGCGGGTGAAGAAGCCGGTGATCGCCGCGGTGGCCGGCTTCGCGCTCGGCGGCGGCTGCGAGCTGGCGATGATGTGCGACATGATCATCGCCGCCGACAGCGCGAAGTTCGGCCAGCCGGAAATCCGCCTCGGCATCGTCCCCGGCGCCGGCGGCACGCAGCGCCTGCCGCGGGCCGTCGGCAAGGCCAAGGCGATGGACATGGTGCTGACCGCGCGGATGATCGACGCCGCCGAAGCCGAGCGCGCCGGGCTGGTCGCGCGCGTCGTGCCGGCGGCCGGGCTGATCGATGCCGTGCTCGCCGTCGCGGCGACGATCTGCGAGATGAGCGGCCCGAGCGTGATGCTGGCCAAGGCCTGCATCAACCGCGCCTACGAGTCGCCGCTGGCCGAAGGCATGGCTTTCGAGCGGCACGCCTTCCATTCGCTGTTCGCCACCGCCGACCAGAAGGAAGGCATGGACGCCTTCGTCAACAAGCGCAAGGCGGCGTTCACGCACAGTTGAGGCGGCGCGGGGCGCTGGCGCGACTGCCTGCCGCCGTGGACGGGTCTTCGGCGCGCCCGATGCGGCTGGGCTCGAACGTCAGTACGCCACCTTGAACGTCGGACTGTCTTCCGGCCGTGTGCGGCGGTGGTCGTAGATGCGGGTGGTGGCGATGTTGGCGTGCCCAAGCCACTCCTGCACCGCGGCGATGTCAGCTTGGTGGTCGAGCGCGTTGGTCGCGGCTGTGGCGTGTAGCGCATGCGCGCCGATCTCGAAGCCCAGCGCTGCCGAGTAGCCGCGCACGATCTTGTAGACCGCATCGGGCGTGATGGCCTTCTGCGAGCCTTCTACGCGGCTGTGGCGCGGCGGCCGGAAGAGGGCGCCGGTGTCCTCGGCGCCGTGCCCCGCGGCATCGAAGAAGAAGAGGGGTCGGTCATGACGCCCCCCAGTTTTCGACGACAAGAGCAGGCACGCGGGCAAAGGCCTGGTCGCTGGTCACGAGGATGGCGCCCGTGCTCAGCGCATGAGCGGCGATCAGCGTGTCGAGGTTGCCCAGCGGCGTGCCGGCGGCCCCCAGCGCAGCGCGCAGCGCCCCGTAACGGCGAGCCGCCGCGCTGTCCCAGGCCAGCACGTCGACGCGCCTCAGGAACTCCTGCACGACGGTGTGCAAGGC
>JAYTUU010000109.1:0-5242 GCA_043744375.1 Rhodospirillales bacterium
AGACCGCTCCAGGCCATGCTGAGACTGCTCCAGAACCGACTTGGCGTCACGCAGTACGTGCAGCAAACCGCTCCGTGAAGGAAAGTCAGTCTGTTCAGACGTAATTGCTCACCCCCCAACTCAGGCGAGTTGCATAACTCCTTGTCCGGCGAGCGCTGCCCGTAGGGCGTCCAACGCGGTTCTTCGGTGGAGGCGTCCTGTTGCGATGACGGTGGCTGCTGCGGCATAGACGTTGGCGCCCCAGGCTGCGCGGAACCCGTTGGTCACCTTTCGGAAGATGACGGATGGCCGCAGCGCCCGCTCGCAGGCGTTGTTGGTATAGGGCACGTCGCGTCGGGTGACGAAGCGGAACAGGTCGTCGCGATGGCCTCGCATGGCGCGGAACAGGCGTCGCGCGGCTTTGCGGTCCGGTGAGCTTCCTGCCAGCAGCTTGGTCAGCCGGCCGGTCCAGATCGGCGCGGTCCAGATCGGCGCGATCCAGATCGGCGCGATACTGCGCCAGGCACATCTGGCGGGCCGCGCCATGGCCGTTCTGTCCGCCATAGCGGTCGGCGACCCAGACTTGCGGTTGCGCGCCGGCCAGAAAATCGGTCACGACGCTGGCGGCCCTGGTGTCGGCGATGACGTGACAGATGGCGGTCGAACTCAGCAGCACCCATTGCCACCAGGTCTTGGCGCCGACCCGGACGGAGGTTTCGTCCGAGCCCACGACGGCGCTATCGCGCACGGCGGCGGCGATCGGTGCGACGGCGGTGATGAACGCGCTGATGGACGCGCTGGCCCAGGCCGGCGTGCGCCATGTCGATATGCCGGCGACGCCGGAAATCGTGTGGCGGGCTGCGGGACGCGCTTAGCCGTTGACAGGACGGCACAGGCGTCGGACTTTGCCCGGACAATCAGCACAGCAACTCAGGGGGCCTTACGATGGACAAGCTTGGTTTGACCCGACGCCGGATGATCGCGGCCACCGCCGGGATGGCGGGCTGGGCGACGCTGAACCTCGCGGGCGAGGCGCAGGCGGCGCCGACCCGTGGCGGCAAAATGATCTACGCCCGCTACGCCGACAGCCTGGAACTCGATCCGGTGTGGACGGACGCCAATGTCGACATCTGGGTGTCGAGCTCGATCTACGAGACGCTGCTGTTCCCGACCGATGACGGGCTCGACGTGAAGCCGGGCCTCGCGACCAAATGGGACTATAGCGACGGCGGCAAGACCCTGACCTTGACCTTGCGCGACGGGGTGAAATTCAGCGACGGCGCGGCGTTGACGGCGGAGGACGTGAAGTTCTCGCTCGACCGCGCGCGCAACCCGAAGAACGGCGCGTGGAACGAAATGCTGGGCTCGATCGAGGCGGTCGAGGTCTCCGCGCCGGCGACGGTGGTGCTGAAGCTGAAGAACGCCGACCCGACTTTGGTGCCGGCTTTGGCGATGTTCAACACCGGCATCCTGCCCAAGGCCAAGTATGAGGCGACGCCGGGCGCCGACGACCATGCCAAGGCCAAGGCCTTCGCGGAACATCCGCAGGGCACCGGGCCGTTCATGATGACGGATTGGGCGCGCGGGCAGAAGATGACTTTCAAGCGCAACCCGCATTACTGGGGCAAGGCGGCCGATGGTCAGGCGCTGCCGCTGCTCGATGAGGTCGAGTTCCAGATCATCCCCGACGACGCGACGCGGATGTTGAAGATCAAGGCCGGCGAAGTGCATGGCGCGGAGTTCGTGCCCTATTCGCGGGTGAAGGAGATGCAGGCCGACGCCAATTTGCGGATGGAATTGTGGCCGTCGACCCGTGTCGCCTACATCGTCCTGTTCAGCAAGGAGACCTTGAAGGACGGCTCGAAAAACCCGCTGGCCAACAAGAAATTGCGCCAGGCGCTGAACTATGCCGCCAACAAGGACGCCATCATCGCGGTGACGACGCAGGGGCTTGGCAAGAAGCTGCAATCCTTCATGTCCTCGGTGACGCCGCTCAACGTGCTGGCCGGGCCGGTCTATCCCTATGATCTCGTCAAGGCGAAGGCGCTGATGGCGGAGTCCGGCTATGCCGCGGGGGTCGAACTGTCCTGCATGATGCTGGCGGGCAACCAGGATTCGCTCAACAACCTGACCGCATTGCAGCAGATGTGGGGGCAGATCGGCGTCAAGCTGAAACTCGAACAGCTCGACAACGCCTCCAACACGGCGCGCTACCGGGCGGAGAACTTCCAGATGCGCCATGGCGGCTGGACCGACGATATCGCCGATCCCTCGGAAATCGCGTCGTATTTCGCCTATTCGCCGACGGTGAACAACCTGCATTCCGGCTGGAAAAGCGCCCGTGTCGACGAGTTGTTCCAGCTCAGCCAGCGCGAGATCGACCTCACCAAGCGGCGTGCGCTGTACAAGGAGTTGCAGGACATCTACGTCGATGAGGCGCCGATCGTGTTCCTCTACGAAACGCCCTATCCGGTGGTGTGGCGCAAGAACGTGAAGGGCTTCGTGCAGATCCCGCTTGGCAACAACTTCTTCGAGGGCGCCTACGTCGAGAAGGCCTAGGGTCGAAAAGGCCTAGGCGGGTTCGGCTTCGCATTGACTGAGGCGTCGGCATGAACCGCACCACGTGGCTGGTTTCGCGCGTGTTGCAGATTGTGCCGACGTTTTTGCTGATCGGGCTCGCGGTGTTCGTGCTGGCGCGGCTGCTGCCGGGCAATATCGTCGAGGCGATGCTGGGCGATCGCGGCACCGATGAGGCGGTGGCTCGGATGACGCGGGAACTGGGGCTCGACCGGTCGATCGCGGTGCAGTTCATGCGTTTTCTCGAAGGCATCGCGCGGGGTGAACTGGGCGACTCGATGGCGTTCAGAATCCCGGTGGCGCGGCTGATCGCGGACCGTTTGCCGGTGACGTTGATGTTGACGGGAATGTCGATGGTGATCGCGCTGGGGCTGGCGTTGCCGTTGGCGTTTGTCGCGGCGCTCAATGCCAATCGCTGGCCGGATATTCTGATCCGCTGGGTGTTCCAGGTCGGGCTGTCCTCGCCGATTTTCTTTGTCGGGCTGCTGCTGCTCACCGTGTTCGCGGCATGGTTGCGATGGTTTCCGGTGGGGGGGTATGGCGATACGCTGGGGGACCGGCTGTATCATCTCGCCCTGCCGGCGCTGGCGCTGGCGATCAGTTTTTCCGCCGTGGTGATGCGCAATCTCCGGGCGTCGATATTGCAGGTGATCCGCGCCGAATACGTCGATTTCGCCCGCGCCAAGGGGCTGCCGGCGCGGCTGGTGCTGACACGTCATGTGCTGCGCAACGCGCTTATCGCCACCGTGACGTTGGTGGGTTTGCATATCGGCTCCCTGCTCGGCGGCGCGGTGGTGACGGAGACGGTGTTCGCGGTGCCGGGGGTGGGGCGGTTGATGGTCGATTCGATTTTCAGCCGGGATTATCCGGTGATCCAGGCTTTGACCCTGGTGCTGGCGGTGTTGGTGTCGCTGGCCTTCCTGGTGACGGATATCGTGCAGATGTGGCTCGATCCGCGGGTGACGCGGTGAGGCTGCCGGCGCCGCTGCTTGGCGGCATCGCGATCCTGCTGGCGATGCTGGCTTGCGCCGCGGTGCCTTGGGTGTTCGCGCCCTATGATCCGCTGGCGTTCGACTACAACGCCATGCTGGCCGGGCCGTCCTGGGCGCATCCGTTCGGCACCGACCAGTTCGGGCGGGATATTCTGTCGCGGACGATTTCGGCAGCGCGGCTCGATTTGCAGATCGCCTTGTGTGCGACGATTTTCCCCGGTGTGCTCGGCGGACTGATCGGCCTGGTGGTCGGCTGGTATGGCGGCTGGGCGGAGGCGATTTTCGGGCGGCTGGTCGATCTCGTCGTGACGTTCCCGTTCCTGGTGCTGGTGATCGCCATCGTGGCCGTGCTCGGGCCGGGGCTGGTGAATATGTATATCGCGGTGACCATCGTCGGCTGGGTCGCCTATGCGCGGCTGATGCATGCCGAGGTCTTGGTGCAGAAAGCGAGCGAATATGTCGCGGCCTGCAAAGTGTTGGGCTACACGACGCCGCGCATCCTGTTCCGCCACATCCTGCCCAACGCGGTTCGCCCGGTGCTGGTCTATATGGTGACCGATATGGCGCTGGCGATCCTGCTGGGGTCGAGCCTGGGCTATCTCGGGCTGGGCGCGCAGCCGCCGGAGGCGGAATGGGGAGTGCTCATCGCCGACGGGAAGAATTTCTTCACCCAGGCGCCGTGGATTTCATTATTTCCCGGGGCGGTGATCGTGCTGGCCGGGTTGGGATTCTCGCTGACCGGCGACGGGTTGGCCGATTTGATGGATATCAAGCGGTGAGCGGCGATTTGCTGCGGGTCGAGGATTTGCGCGTGGTGTTCAGCACGCCGCGCGGGAAGGTGCACGCGGTGGATGGCGTGAGTTTCGCCGTTGGCGCTGGCGAGGTGCTGGGGATTGTGGGCGAGAGCGGGTCGGGCAAGAGCGTGAGTTTGCGGGCGATTCCGCGATTGCTGCACGACAACGCGGCGGTGTCGGGCCGGGTGTGGTGGCGGGGCCAGGACGTGTTCGCCATGGCGGACGAGACGTTGCGCAAGGTGCGCGGCGGCGAGATCGCGGTGATTTTCCAGGAGCCGATGTCGGCGCTGAACCCGGTATTGCCGATCGGGTTGCAGATCGACGAGGTGCTGGTGGCGCATACCGCGCTTGACGGCGCGGCACGGCGGCGGCGGGCGGCGGAGTTGCTGGGGCTGGTCGGGATCGCCTCGGCGGCGACGCGGCTGGCGCAGTATCCGCACGAGTTCTCCGGCGGCATGCGGCAGCGCGCGATGATCGCCATCGCGCTGGCGGCCGAGCCGGCTTTGCTGCTGGCCGACGAGCCGACGACGGCGCTGGATGTGACGATCCAGGACCAGATATTGAAGCTCATGCTCCGGCTGGTGGAGGAGCTGGGCATGGCGATGGTGCTGGTGACGCATGATCTCGGCGTGATCGCCGAGACCTGTGATCGGGTGGCGGTGATGTATGCCGGGCGGCTGTGCGAGACCGGCGCGGTGGCGGACGTGTTCGAGCGGCCGGCGCATGCTTATACGCGCGCGCTGCTGCGTTCGATGCCGGGGGAGGGGGCGGCGCGGTCGGCGCTGGTGCCGATCCCGGGCATGCCGCCGCGGGTGGATGCGCCGGTGCCGGGCTGTGCCTTCGCGCCGCGTTGTTTGTTTGTCGAAAGCCGGTGTGGGGTTGAGCGGCCGGGGTTGCTGG
>JAYTUU010000110.1:0-20292 GCA_043744375.1 Rhodospirillales bacterium
AGGTCCCGTTCAACCGCCGTGAACCGGGCACGTATCACCGATCTGTCTATCATCCCGTGAGTCTAGCAAGCACGCCCACGCGCCGGAATCCCCCTCAACGAACTGACCGCGCGCGTAGCATCATCCGATTCGATAGTCTTTGGGCCTCGCCTTACCCCGACCGGTTCCGCGCCGTTGGCATGCCGCTCGGGCGGACGCCGGCCGAATTGCGGGCGGGGATCAGCGCGCAGCTCGACAGCGGGTTTTCCGGCGTGCGCCTACCGGCGGCGTTCATCGCGGCGAACCCGGATGTGCTGGACCTGCTCGCGGCTTGCGGTGCGTTTCCGCTGGTGGTGGGCGAGGCCGGGCTGCGGGTCGCCGCTGGGGTGCTCGCCGATTTTCTGGATGGGGGGCCGGAGCGGATCGTGCTGGCCGGGCATTTTGCCGGCCCGGCCGATCCAGGGCTGCTCGACAGCGACACCGATGTCGCCAGGCTGTTCGGCCATCCGCGGTTCCATGTGGCCTTCACGCGTCACGGGGCGCTTGGGCATCTGCCGCTCGAAGCCTGGGCGCGGGCTGTGGTCGGGCGGATCGGCTGGTCGCGGATCGTTTGGGGCAGCGAGTGGCCGGTGGCGCTGTGGCGCGATGAGAGCTATCGCTCGACGCTCGACTGGGTGCTGCGGCTCGGGCCGAGCGCTGCCGATCTGCGGGCGATCCGGCACGACAACGCGCAGCGGCTGCTGTTCGCGCGCCCGGTCGCGCCGACGGCGCTGGCGGCGCGCTGGGATTTCATGAAGCTGTGGCGGGAGGCCGATGTCTGGCTGTTCCCGCCGAGCCTCGATTTGTCGGAGGCGCGGCAGCGTCCGTTCATGCTGGCCTACGAGGCGTGGGGCGGCGAGCGGCGCGGGCGCTACAGTGACTTCATCCTGACAATGGCCGAACACGGCATCGCAGCTTTGGGAGAGAGCACACCATGAAAATCACCGGCATCGAGGCGTTCCAGATCGAATGGGCGAAGGGGGAGCCGGCCGATAAGCGCGGCGCCTTCCTGCGCGTGCATGCGGATAACGGAATGGTCGGGATCGGCGAGGCGTCGCCGATGCAGGGGGGCCTGGCCTCGCTGGTGATCCTGCAACACCACATCGCGCCGGCGATCATCGGCGCCGACCCGCTCGATCACGCGGTGATCCATGATCGGCTGCTGCACCGGCTGGTGAAGCTTGGCCCGGAGGGTGCGCTGGGCGGCGCGTTGGCGGCGCTGGACATCGCGCTGTGGGACCTCAAGGGCAAGCTGCTGGGGCAGCCGATCTACAAGCTGCTCGGCGGCGCGTGGCGGACCGCCCTGCCCTTCTATGCCTCGATCGGCGGCAACGGGGCGCGCACGGTGGACGAGGTGCTGCGTGTCGTGGAGGCGCGGCTGCGCGACAAGCCTGCGGCGATCAAGATCCGGTTCGACAATGACCGCACGGCGCTCGATGGCGATATCGCCGGGGACATCGCCAAGGCGCGGGCGGTGCGCAAGCTGGTGGGCGACGCGTTTCCGCTCGCCTTCGATGCCAATAACGGGCTGTCGCAGAGCGGGGCGATCCGGGTGGGCCGCGCACTGGAGGAGCTTGGGTTCTGGTGGTTCGAGGAGCCGGTGCAGCACTATCATATCCGCGAAATGGGCGAGGTGGCGCGGCGGCTGGATATCACCGTGTCCGCGGGGGAGCAGACCTATACGGTGTCCGGCGTGCGCGACCTGATCGAGGCCGGGGTGATGATGGTGCAGCCGGATATCGTGAAGATGGGTGGCATCACCGGGCTGATGCGCTGTGCCGCGCTGTGCCAGGCGCACGGGGTGGAACTGGTGCCGCACCAGACGCAGCCGACGATCGGGCATATGGCGAACATGCATGTGGTGGCGGCGCAGTTGCACGCGACCAAGCCGGTGGAGCTCGACGATCCCTCGACGCGGCGGCATGCGGTGTTTGCCAATCCGCCGGTGCCGGTGGACGGGTTGTTTCATCTGCCGACGACGCCGGGCCTCGGGCTCGACTGGATCGAGGCGGAGATCGCGAGCCGGCGGTTCGCGGTGGGTTGAGGGGAACGGACATGGCAACGACACGGCGGGGTGTGCTGGCGGGGGCGGCGGGCGTGCTCGCGGCAGGCGGGCTCGCGGCGAGTGGGCGGCCGGGCTGGGCGGGGGCGGCGGACAATATCGTGCGCTTCGGGCTTTCGGTGGAGCGGCCGGCCTCGCTCGATCCGGCGGTGGGCGTGCAGGGGGCGGACAACACGGTCACGCGGCAGATTTTCGACGCGTTCATGGACCCGCCCTACGGCACGTTCGACCTGGCGCCGAAGGGGCTGGTGGGCGAGGCGGCCGAGGCGTGGGAGATCAGCCCGGACAGCCGCAGCATCACCATCAAGCTGCGCGAGGGCATGCTGTTCCACCAGGGCTACGGCGAGGTGACGGCGGATGACGCGAAGTTCACCCTCGATCGCATCCGCGACCCGGCGACGGCCTCGCAGTACCGGGTGTTCTATCAGGGCGTCGAGGAGATCGCGGTGCTGGACAAGTATCGCATCCGCATCAGCCTGAAGCGGCCCGACCCGACGTTTCATGCGACCGGGCTGATCGCACACGGATCGCTGCTGGTGTCGCGCAAGGCGGTGGAGAAGCTGGGACAAGGGTTCCGGCGGGCGCCGGTGGGCAGCGGGCCGTTCGAGTTCGTTTCGTACGACATCGAGCGCGGCGTGGTGCTGAAGCCGTTTGCCGATTATCACGGCGAGAAGCCGAAGGTGGCCGGCGTCGAATTTCGTTATGCGCCCGACTCGACGGCGCGGACGCTGGGCTTTCTCAAGGGGCAGCTGGACCTCATCGAGGGCATCCGCCTGCCCGGCTGGCTCGACGAGGTGCGCGAGCAGGCGCCGAAGGCCGCGTTCGATTTCACCCGGCCGGGCAGCCAGAACATCATCGCCTTCAACACGACGCGCAAGCCGTTCGACGACGTGAGGGTGCGCCGCGCCGTGCGGTTCGCGATCGACCGCAAGGTGTTGCGGCAGGCCTATGGCGATCCCTATGGCGATGTCTGGGCGATCAATCCGCCGGAATATCCGGGTGCGTTCCAGCAGGGGACACTGCCGGAGGATTTGCAGTACGACTATGATCCCACCAAGGCGAAGCGGCTGCTGGCGGAGGCTGGGTATCCGAAGGGATTGAGCTTCGAGACCTATATCTCGCAGCGCGAGGACTACCAGGCGGTGATGATCATGATCCAGGAGATGCTGCGCGCCGTCGGCGTCGACATGCAGTTGCGGACGGTGGATCATACCGCCTACCACACGGATAATCTGCGCGATCAGAACATATTCGCGATGAATTCGGAGACCACGGCGCCGGTGGGGACCTCGCTGTTGCAGACGTATTTCTCCTCGGCCAGCGAGGTGCGCAAGGATGGCAAGGGCGGACGCAACTACAGCCACTACGGCGTGGCGCTGCCGGGGATCGACGAGCATCTGGCGCGGATTCTCGATGAGGGCGATCTCGAGCGGCGGCAGGCACTGACGCGGGAGGCGGAGGTGAAGATCCTGCGTGACATGCCGGCGTTCAATGCCTTGTCGTTGCATTGGGTGTTCGCGCGCAATCCGCGGCTCGATCTCGGCTACAAGATCAAGGCCAGCTACGCCTATTTTACCCTCGCCAAGGCGCGTTTCGTCGGCTGATGCGCAACTACGTTGCCCATCGTGCGATTGATGCCGTGCTGACCGTGTGGCTGGTGCTGACGCTGGTGTTCTTCGCGATGCGGGTACTGCCGGGCGATCCGGCGATGGCGGCACTCGGGGACCAGGCGACGACGGAGCAGTTGGCGGCGTTTCGGGCGCTGATGGGGCTGAACGAGCCGCTGCTGGTGCAGTATGGCCAGTTCCTGTGGGAGATGGTGCGGTTCGATTTCGCCCGTTCGTTCCGCACCTCCGAGCCGATCGGCGGGTTGCTGGCGGCGGCGCTGCCGTACACGCTGGAACTCGCCGGGGCGGCGCTGGTAGTGGGCGCCGCGATCGGGGTGCCGGCCGGGGTGGTGGCGGCGACGCGGCGGGGCAAGACGGCCGACTATGTGGCGCGCGTGCTGTCCCTGATCGGGCTGTGCATGCCGGAGTTCTATCTCGGCGCGTTGCTGCTGATCGTGTTCGCGCTGCGGCTTGACCTGTTCCCGATCATGGGCGGCGGCAGCGCGGTGGTGGACCGGGCGTATCACCTGGTGCTGCCGGCGGTGACGCTGGGGCTGGTGATGGCGGCGTTCACGGCGCGGCTGACGCGCTCCTCGTTGCTGGAGGTGCTGAAGCGCGACTTCATCCGCACCGCGCGGGCCAACGGGATTTCGGAACGCTCGGTGATCTAGCACAGCGCGCTGCGTAACGCGCTGATCCCGGTGGTGACGGGGTTTGGCATCTATATCCTGACGATGCTGTCGGGCTCGATCTCGATCGAGCTGGTGTTCGCGCGGCCGGGGTTGGGCACGACACTGGTGAGCGGCATCCTGGCGCGCGACTATCCGATGGTGCAGGCGGGGCTGGTGGTGTTCGCCTTTTTCGTTGTTGTAGTGAATTCGACAATGGATTTGCTCTATGCGGCGATCGATCCGCGCATTCGCGTGGATGGCGGCTGATGCGCCATCCCGCGACGCTGGTGTGCCTGGCACTGTGCGCGATCTTCATCGCCGTGGCGGCGCTGGGGCCGGGGTTCGGCAACCTGATCGCGGCCGTCGCCTTCGCGTTCCTGCCGCGCTTCATCCGGGTGGCCCGGGCGGCGACGCTGTCGGTGCGTGAGCAGCCCTATATCGAGGCGGCCTTCGCCACCGGGCAGCGGCCGTTGCGCATCGTGCTGCGCCATGTGCTGCCCAATATCGCCGGGCCGATGATCGCGGTGGGCACGCTGTGGATTGCGACCGCGATCCGCATCGAGGCGACGCTGTCGTTCATCGGGCTTGGCGTGCAGCCGCCGCAGCCGTCCTGGGGCAATATCATCCGCGATGGGTTGACCAACATCCTCGGCTCGCCCTGGCCAGTGATCACGACCGGGCTGACGCTGACGTTGTGCGTGCTGGCGTTCAACATCGTCGGTGACGCGTTGCGCGACGCGATCGACCCCGAATATCGCGAGTAGGCGCCGGAGGTTTACGCCGGGGTCAGAGAAAGTCCCTGACGGCAGCGAGAAACTCCGCCGTCTTGTCGTGATGCACCCAGTGCCCGGCGCCGTCGATCACGACGACGCGCGCGGTGTTGAAATGACGGATGCGTCCGTCGTCGGCCGGGTTCGAGGCCCAGCTCTCGCGGCCATAGACGAGCAGCGTGGGGCAGGTGATGCGCGCCCAGAGTTGCTCCAGCTCGGGCTGCGGCATGTCGGCGGGCGCGTTCACCCGGACATGGCTGTCGAACTTCCAGCTATAGGTGCCGTCCTCGTTCTGGTTCGCCCCGTGCACGGTCAGATGCCGCGCCTGTTCGGGCGTGAGATGGGCGTTCTCCTCCTGCATGCGGCGGAATGCATCCTCGACGGAGGCGTAGCGGCGGGGCACGCGGCCGGCGAGTGCGCGGCGTTCCTCGATCCAGCGGCGCAGGCGCTCGGCGGGCGGTATGAGCTGCCGCTCGGCCAGCAGGCGGGGCGAGCGGCCGAGCCCCTCGATTGCCACCAGCTTGCAGACCATTTCAGGATAGATCCCCGCGTAGCGCAGCGCGATGTTGCCGCCGAGCGAATGCGCGATGATCGTCACCGGCGCCAGGCCCTGCTGGTGCACGAGTTGCGCGAGGTCGTAGACGAATTCCGCCATGCCGTAATTGCCGTCGGATGGCCATTCGCTGTCGCCGTGGCCGCGCAGATCGGGCGCTATGACATGCCAGTCCTTGCGCAAGGCGGTGGCGACCCAGTCCCAGGCGCGGCAGTGATCGCGCCCGCCATGCAGCAGCACCAGCGGTGGCGCGCCGGCATTGCCCCAGTCGACGTAGTGCAGGCGCAATCGTTGCGAGAAATAGCTGTGCGACGCTGGGCCTTGCATGGGGGGGCCTGGCATGGGGGGGCCTGGCATGGGGGGAGGTGGCGCATCGGTGGCGGCTTGATCCGTCATGGAGACCTTCTGCTGTCAGCGGAGGCCTATTGATCGCACGGCGCGGGACGGGGTGGAATGCCCGGATACAGCGCAAGGATGGCGTGGGCGGCGGATTGGGATCGCGCGGTGGCGCGGTCTTCGGTTTCGGGTGGAGCGAGGCCGAGCAGATGTTGCAGCAGGCTGTCGCCGACGAGCAGCGACAGGAATTGTCCGGCGATGTGCTCGGGCGATCCCGGCCCGAGCAGATGGCGCGCCTGGGCGTTCGCCATCAGCGCGACGACGGCGGTGTAGCTTGGCGCCCGCCCGCCGGCGTCAAGCACCTGCGCCAGTTCCGGGGCGTTCGGTGCTTCCTGGACGGCCATGCGGTAGGTCGCGATCACCTGCGGGTCGGCGAGGCCGAGGCGCAGCGCGATGCCGAAGCGGATGAGGATTTGTTGCAGTTCGGCGACGCTGCGTGGTGCCGGCAGGTCGAGCGGCGCGCGCATTTGTGCCCCGCGGTTGCCGATGCACTCGGCGAGGATCTCGCGCTTGCCGGTGAACGCGGCGTAGAGGTCGCGCTTCGACAGTTTCGCCTCCGACGCGATGGCCAACGTGCTCGTGCCCGCGTAGCCGCGCTGCATGAACAGCTTGAACGCCGCAATGATGATCCGCTCGCGCCGGGTTGGTTCGCCGGTCAGTTTGTCACTTGTCGCCATTTTGTCGCTTGCCACGGTACCAAATCGTACCCTACGTTGTTTTCGGTACCGCTCAGTACCATACCCGCCCCGCTTAGGCCAGGAGCACCGCTGATGCCAGCCCGTCCGGACATGCCCGTTGTTCGCCTCGATGCCGTGGAGAAGATCTACGCTGACGAGGGCATCCGCGTCACGGCACTCGCCGGCGTCACCGCCGACATTCCGCCGGGCCGCTTCGTCATGCTCGTTGGCCCGTCCGGCAGCGGCAAGACCACGCTGCTCAACATGATCGGCTGCATCGACCGGCCCACCGCGGGGACGGTGACCGTTGCCGGGCAGGATATTTCCCGGCTGTCCGACGACGCGCTGACGGATTTTCGTGCCCAGTCGATCGGCTTCGTGTTTCAGAATTTCAATCTTTTTCCGGTTCTTTCGGCCTATGAGAACGTCGAGTATCCGCTGCTTCTGCTCGGCCTGTCCGCCCGCGAGCGCCGCGAACGGACCACGGCGATGCTGGCGCAGGTCGGGCTCGCCGATCAGGCCCGCCAGCGCCCGAACCAGCTCTCGGGCGGGCAGAAGCAGCGCGTCGCCATTGCCCGCGCGTTGGTCAAATCCCCTGCCCTCGTGCTCGCCGACGAGCCGACCGCCAATCTCGACAGCGCCAACGGGGCCGCCATCATCGCCCTGATGCGCGATGTGCAGCGCCAGCACGCCACCAGCTTCGTGTTCTGCACGCATGACCCGCAACTGATGTCGCACGCCGACGAGACGTTTACCCTGCGCGACGGCAGGCTCGTCGATCACGTCATGGCGGAGGCCGCGTGATGCTGTTCAAGATCGCCTTCCGGAATATTCTCCGCAACCGCCGCCGCTCCGTGATGTCCGTCGCCGCGATCGCCGTGGGCGCCATCGCAATGGTGCTGTTCGGCGGCTTCGTCTCCACCATCATCCTCGGCCTGCAAACCGATACCGTCCGCCGCACCGGCCACCTCTCGGTCAGCCGCGCCGGCTACTTCACCTTCGGCTCCGGCAACCCCGCAGTGTGGGGCATGCCGGGCTACCGCGACACGCTGGCGATGATCGCCAACGATCCAGTCCTCAAGCCGATGATCAACGTCGTGACGCCGACCGTCGCGCTGTTCGGCATTGCCGGAAATTTCGCCGTCGAGGTTTCCCGGACGTTCATCGGCAGCGGCGTCGTCCCCGCCGATCGGGCCCGCATGCGCGCCTGGAACCCGTACAACCTCAACTATAACCGCGCGCCTGACGCGCCTGGACTCGACGACGCAGACCCCACCAAGGGGATGATCGGCGTCGGCCTCGCCCGCGTGCTCGGGTTGTGCGAGGCGCTCGCGATGGCCGACTGTCCGCCCGCGCCACCCAAGGTGGTGGACAGCGAGACCGCGGTCGTTGCCGACATCGCGGCATTGGCCGCGAGCGAAAAGCCCGAGGCGACCGCGACGGACGGGCTGCCGCATATCGATCTGCTGGCGGCCACCTCCGGCGGCGCCCCCAACGTGATCAGCCTCTCGATCACCCGCGCGGACCGCCAGGGTGTGAAGGAGCTCGACGACGCCACCGTCATCATGCATTTCGATCTGGCGCAGAAACTGCTTTACGGCCGCGCCGAACCGCGCGCCGTCGCCATTATCGTGCAACTGCACCAGACCGCCGACCAGGCCGCCGCCCGCGCTCGCCTGAACGCTCTCATCGCGGAGAAGCAGCTCGACCTTGAAGTGCGCGACTTCCAGGAGATCGCGCCGCTCTACAGCCAGGTGCTCGGCATGTTCGGCGCCATTTTCACCTTCATCGCCGCCATCATGGGCGTCATCGTGCTGTTCACGGTGGTCAACACGATGGGCATGAGCGTGATGGAACGCACGTCCGAGATCGGCACGGCACGCGCCATCGGCCTGCGGCGTGGCGGCATTCGCCGACAATTCCTGCTCGAAGGCTGCATCCTCGGCGCGATCGGGGCGACCGCCGGCATCGTGCTCGGCATCGTCGCGGCGTTCTTCGTCAACCGGGCCGGGTTGACCTGGTTGCCGCCCGGCCAATCCGTGCCGTCACCGCTGATCGTGATGATCGTCGGCATGACCAAGCTGTATGGGGGCATCTGGCTCGGCCTGATGCTGATGACCACGCTCGCCGCTATCATCCCCGCCAACCGCGCCGCCCGACTGCAAGTGGTCGACGCGCTGCGCCACGTTTGAGGGAGCCGACCATGCGCCGCCGCACACTGCTTGCCGCCCCCATCGTATGTCTTGCACCGAAAGCGCACGCCCAGACGGCGCCCATCACGGCCCAGCAGATGGTGATGGCCGCCGATGCCGTGCGCAATCCGAACCAGTCGTTCCGCGTGACGTCGACCTTGCTCGACCATGTCGCCGGCCGCCCGCGCGACAAGGTCGTTCTCGTCGTGTTCGCCCGCGAGGACGCAAAAACGAAACGCTTCGACAATCTCGTCCGCTATGTCGAGCCGCCGCGCGACACCGGCAAGCTTGTCCTGCTCAACGGTTCCGCCTTGTGGTTCTACGACCCCGCCTCCAAGGCCGCCGTGCGCATCTCGCCGCAGCAACGCCTGGTGGGCCAAGCCTCCAATGGCGACGTACTGACCGTCAACATGCAGCGCGACTACACGGCCAAGCTCACCGGCGCCGAGACGTTGCAGGACGCCGATCGTGCCAGCCGCGTCACCTGGCATCTTAATCTCGCGGCCGCCACGCCGGATGCCATCTATAGCCGCATCGAGATGTGGCTGGAGCAGGGCACGTATCGCATCGTCAAGGGCAAGTTCTACTCGGATAGCGGCCGGCTGCTGAAGATCGCCTATTACCGCAACTGGCAGGAGCAGCTTGGCACCACCCGGCCGACCCAGACCATCCTGATCGATGCCGTGGACAGCAGCCTTGTCACCACCGTCACGACGTCCGACATGCGGCCGCAGGACATTCCGGACTCCTGGTTCCAGCGCGATTTCCTGCCGCGCCTGAAGATCGACTGATGCGCGCGGGCGCGCTTCTGCTGGTGGCGGGCCTGCTGGTAGCGGGCGTCGTTCTCATGCCCGCGGGGGCGTGGGCGGACGAGAACGACGATCTCGACATGATCCCCGATGCCGCCACCGCCGCTCCGAGTGAAGCGCCGGCCAGCACGGCGCCGCGCGGGAAATTCTCGATCGAGAACGCGACGACGGCGACGGCGCTGCGCCCGCTCGTCGTCGCCCTGCCCGGCCAGACGCCCGCGCGCTGGCAGAACCGCACGAGCATCGACGCGCGCTGGCACACCGATCTCGGCGCCGATGTTGGCCTGACGATCAGCAACCGCCTCAGCCTCTATGCCCGCGATGGGCTGGTGTTCGGCGAGGGGCGCACCGCCAGCAACGATCTGCGCGAGGCCTATCTGACATGGGAACCGGCCACGCGGACCTATATCGAGATCGGGCGCATCAACCTGCGCAGCGGGGTGGCGCTCGGCTATAATCCGACGGATTTCTTTCGCGCCCGCACGTTGCTCGATCAGGCGACGGCCGATCCCGCCGCGCTGCGTGAGAACCGCCTTGGCACCGTCATGCTGCGGACCCAGCACATTGCGGACTGGGGCACTGTTGCCTTCGCCTACGCGCCGAAACTCGCCGACCCCAGCCGGATCGGCATGGGCGCCACGGTGCCGCTCGACCCGCATCTCGACCGGACCAACGCCGTCGATCGGTTCCATATGAGCGTGCACGCCGACATCGCCGGGCTCGCCCCGGAAGCCTCGCTGTATCATGACGGCCGCAACGTCCGGGCGGGGCTCAGTGCGTCCGCCACGATCGGCCAGCAGGTTGTGGTCTATGGCGAATGGTCGGGCGGGCCGCAGCAGAGCGGGATCGCCGAAGCCATCGCGTATGGCATTCGCACGGGGACGCTGCCCGCGGGTTTCCCCGTCCTGCCGGCCAACGGCACGGGCACGCGGACGCGCCACGACGCCGCCATCGGTCTGTCGTGGACCAGCGCGAGCAAGGTGACCGTCAACGCCGAATATTTGTTCCATGAAGCCGGCTTCTCGCGGCAGAACTGGGCGAGTTGGTTCCGGCTCGGCCACAACGTACCCACGCTCGCCGGCCCATCATGGTACCTGCGCGGCTATGCGGCCGACCAGCAGCAGCCGATGGCGCGGCAGCAGGTGTTCCTCCGTGTCGCCTGGTCGGACAGCGGCATTCGTGACCTCGATCTGACCGCCCTCACCTTCATCAACCTCGATGACGGGTCGGCGCGGGCGCAGGTTTCGGCGGTCTACAATTTCGACCGCAACTGGACGGCCGGGCTGTACATCGCCGGCAATAGCGGCGCGCCAAGGAGCGACTACGGCAGCCTCAAATCCGCGATCAGCGGGACGGCGCAGGTGCTGCGATATTTCTGACCGGCCTAGCCGCCGATGATCCGGGCGCCGGCGAGGACCGTGTTCCAGGAGGCGAACGAAACCGCACCCGCCTTCACCGCCTTCTCCGCTGTTGCTTCCGCCGCCTGCACGGCGCGCAGCCGCTCCAGCACCGCCTCGGCCTGATCGAGCGGCACCACGACGACGCTGTCCGCATCGGCCACGATGATGTCGCCGGAGCGGACATAGACGCCGCCCAGCATGACCGGCGCGCCGACCGAGCCGGGACCGTTGGCGGCCGGCGAATTCGGCGAAATCCCGGCGCAGAACATCGGCAGCCCAGCCGCCACGATGCCGGCGCGGTCACGGGCCAGGCCGTCGGTGACGAAACCGACGACGCCCTTGTTGCGCAGCATCCCGGCCGCGAGATCGCCGATCGCTGCTGTCCCCGTGTAGGAGTCATTGGCGAGCATGATGACATCGCCCGGCTGCGCCTCGCCGGCCGCGCCGATCAGGCCGACGATATCGGCCGGGTAGGAAAACGCGGTCAGCGCCGAGCCGACGAAGGTGGCATTGGCGGGGTCGAGCGGCTTGATCCGCCAATCGACGGCGCCACGGCCCTGCATGGCGTCGCAGAGATGCGAGGTCTGGGCGCCGCGGAATGCCTCGATCAGCGCCTTGTCGGGCCGGCGGAAGCCGCGATGGATGCTCAGCAGCGGCGGGTTCTCGATCATTGGGGTGTCCTCCGGTTTCTGGTGGAACAGTGGCGCAGAGTGATTCCCCTGGCAATGCGCCGCGCCTATACTGCACCGTACAACACGGCGCCATCGGAGCAGCATGCCAGTCCGCAAACGGCCCATCGAATGGCCCACGGTCATCCTGGCGAGCGTCATTCATGGCGGGTGGCTGGCGCTCACCTACGCGACGCCCACGCTGCCGTGGTGGATCGCCTCCCCCGCCGGTGCCTGGTTGATCGCGTGGCATAGCTCGCTCCAGCACGAAGTCCTGCATGGCCACCCGACCCGCTGGAGTGCGGTCAATCACGCCATCGCGATCGTGCCGCTGTCGTTGTGGTTGCCCTACGCACTCTATCGGGAAACCCATCTCCGCCATCACACCGACGACCGCCTCACCGACCCGCTCGATGATCCGGAGTCCTATTACTGGACGGCGGCAAGCTGGTCGGCGCTCGGCCCGGTCGGCCGCGCGCTGGTGCGGGCGCAGACCACCCTGGCGGGGCGGATTGTCATTGGCCCGTTCTGGAACATCCTGCGTTTCCTGCGATCGGAGGCGCGGGCCTGCTGCGGTTCGGCGGAGTCACGGAGACTCTGGGCTTGGCATGGCGTCGCCTGCTTGCCCGTTCTGTTCTGGCTGATCGTCATCTGCGACGTCAGCATCACCTTCTACGTGTTCGCGATGATCATCCCCGGCACCGCCCTGCTGGGCATCCGTTCGTTTGCCGAGCATCGCTGGTCAGACGATGTTGCCCGACGGACCGCGCTTGTCGAGGGTGCGTGGGTGCTCGGGCCATTATTCCTGTTCAACAACCTGCACGCGGCCCACCACGCCGCGCCCGGCGTGCCATGGTTCCGCCTGCCAGCATGGGCCGCCGCCAACCGGGCCCAACTGGTCGCAGCGAATGGTGGGTTGGTCTATCGCGGCTATGGCGACGTCGCCCGCCGGTTCTGGCGGCGGGCGCATGACCGGCCGCTGCATCCCGGTGGTTGAGTGGCTGGCCGCAGCCGGTCGCGCTGCGCAGTAGCGGGTTCCCAGGGCGTCGACCTGGCCGGGCGTCGGGCGCACGATGGTGGAGGCGGTGTTTTCGCGCGACTTCCCGGTGGTGCAGGCCGGCGTGCTGTTCACCTCGATCCTGTTCGTCGTCTCCAACCTGCTGGTGGATCTTTATATCGACACCTGGTAGGCGCCTCGGGGAGGGTTCAGGCCTTCGCGCTGGGGCGCACACCCCCGCTTGGCCGCACACCCAGGATATGCGCGATCGCGCTGGTCAGTTCCGGGCGGTTGAGCGTGTAGAAGTGGAACTCGTCGATGCCGTTGGCCTGCAGCAGGCGCACCTGCTCGGCGGCGACGACGGTGGCGACGAGGCGGCGCATGTCGGGGTCTTCGTCGGTGCCTTCGAACATGGTGCCGAGCCAATCGGGTACGGTGGCGCCGGACATGGCGGAGAACTTCACCGCCTGGGCGAAATTCGTCACCGGCAGGATGCCCGGCACGATCGGCGCGGTGATGCCGGCGGCGAGGCAGAGATCGATGAAGCGCAGATAGGTCTCGGTCTCGAAGAAATAGTTGGTGATCGCCCGGGTTGCGCCGGCATCGAGCTTGCGTTTGAGATTTTCGAGGTCAGCTAACGGATTGGCCGCCGCCGGGTGCATCTCCACATAGGCGGCCACGGAAATCTCGAAATCGGCGGCGCGGCGCAATCCGGCCACCAGATCCGACGCATAGGCATAGCCGTCGGGATGGGCCACGTAGGGCCCGCCGCCCGGCACATCGCCGCGCAGGGCGACGATATGGCGCACCCCGGCATCCCAGTAGTTCCGGGCGATATCGTCGATCGCCCCGCGCGACGCGCCGACGCAGGTCAGATGCCCCGCGGGCGTCAGGCTGGTGTCGGTGACGATGCGGCTGACGGTGGCGTGCGTGCGCTCCTGCGTCGATCCGCCGGCGCCGTAGGTCACGGAGACGAAGCGAGGCGCCAGCGGCTCCAGGCGGCGGATGCAGTGCCAGAGCTGGGTTTCCATCGCCTCGGTTTTCGGCGGCATGAACTCGAACGACAGCAGTGGCGGTGGCGTCGTGCTGTCGCGCATCGGCAGGGCGCCGAAGCGGGTTCCGGTGCGCCATCTGGCAAGGGTGGGGCGGGAGGTGGCGGGTGACTGGTGCATGGCTATCTTCTTTGGCGGAGTGTCTTCTTTGGCGGGGTATGGCGCATATGCAAGGGCACGATGCACGAAACCGGCGGCGGGCGCACGCATACGTTAGATTTCATTCATCTGTTTATGCGCTACTCCCGTATGCATGGCAGATCGCCATCTATGCCTTTCAGACCGGCCGGCAACGGCGTAAGAGTGCGTCCGCGTGACTGCGTCCCGCCACACTATCCCATCCAGAGGATTCCGATGCGGCTCTCCCTTCGTCTGTTTCCGCCCGTCTTTGCCCTTCTCGGCATGGTCGCACTCGCCGGCTGCGCCACGATGCCGCCGCTCGATGATCCCGAGGCGATGACGGAATTCCAGGAAACCAACGATCCGCTGGAGCCGACCAACCGGGTGTTCTACGCGGTCAACGATGCGCTCGACGCGGTGATCCTGCGCCCGCTCGCCGTCGGCTATCGCTACAGCGTGCCGCAGCCGGTCCGCACCGGCGTGCATAACGTGTTGACGAACCTCGGTACACCAGTGGTTTTGGCCAACGACATGATGCAGGGCAAGCCACGCCGCGCCGGCGACACGCTGATGCGCATGGTGCTGAACACCACCCTCGGGCTCGGCGGCATCTTCGATGTCGCGACCGGGATGGGCTGGCCGGAACACGACAATGATTTCGGCATCACCCTGGCGATGTGGGGCCTGCCGGACGGGGCCTATCTGTTCCTCCCCATTCTCGGGCCGTCCAACCCGCGCGATACCGTCGGCTTCGCCGTCGACAGCTTCGTGCTCGACCCGTTCGGCCAGATCGGCAAGGGCCCGACGGTGACGACGCTGCGCTGGACTCGGACCGGGCTTGGCGCGGTCGACGCGCGCTCCCGCGTGCTCGACGATCTCGATCGCGTGCTGGCCGGGGCGCTCGATCCGTATGCGACCATCCGCAGCCTGTCGCAGCAACATCGCCGCCAACAAGTCGACGACGTGCGCAACGACACCCGCGCCTCCGTTCCGTGGCCGGCACCCGCCCAATAACCGCCGTCAAATAGTCATCGTGACCCGCCATGCTCGGCCCGTCCCTCAACTCCTGACCGGTGAGACCGCCATGCTGAACCGCCGCCTGCTCATGTTCGCCTCACTCGCCCTGCCGTTCGCCACCCCCGCCCGCGCCGATAACGCCGCCGTTGCGCAGACATTCATCGAGAAACTCGCCCGGGAGTTGATCGCGATCGTCAACGGCGCCGGCGCGACCGCGGAGAAGCAGGCGGGAATGGAGAAGATCATCGACCGCGATGTCGATGTCGCGACCATCGCACGGTTTTGTCTCGGCCGCTTCTGGCGCACCGCCTCGGCCGATCAGCAGCGCGACTACACGGCGCAGTTCCGCCACGTGCTGGTGAAGAACATCACCGGCAAGGTCGGCGAATACCAGGGCGTGACGATGGTGGTCGGCAAGGGCCAGGCGCGCGAGGAGGATGTCGTGGTCACCAGCGTGGTCACGCGGCCGAACAACGCGCCGAACAAGGTGGACTGGATCGTCGCCACCACGCCGGCCGGGCCGAAGGTGGTGGATGTGGTGGCCGAGGGCACCAGCCTGCGACTGACCCAGCGCAGCGACTATGCAGCCTTCATATCACGCAACAACAACGACGTGCAGGCCCTGATCGACGCCATCCGCAAGCAAGCCGCGCAGCCGGGCTGATGGGGCTCACCGTCCGCACGTCGGTCCTGGACATCGCCTGCGAGGCCAGTGGCCCCGCGGATGGCCCGGTGGTGGTGCTGAGCCACGGATTCCCGGACGATGTGAGGACGTGGGACGGCGTCGTGCCGCCTCTCGTCGCCGCCGGATGCCGTGTGCTCGTGCCCCATCTGCGCGGCTACGGGCCGACGCGCTTTCTCGATCCGGCGACGCCGCGATCGGGCCAGCAGGCCGCGCTGGGCAAGGATCTGCTTGATTTCCTCGATGCGCTCGGGATCGCGCGCGCCTATCTGGCCGGCTACGACTGGGGTGGCCGGGCCTCCTGCATCGTCGCGGCGCTGTGGCCGGAACGGGTGGCCGGCCTGGTCACGATCGGCGGCTACAACATTCAGGCGATCGCGGCCGCCCCGCGCCCCGCCCCGGCGATGGCGGAATTCCGCCATTGGTATCAATGGTATTTCCACACCGAACGCGGCCGCCGCGGCCTCACGGAAAACCGTCGCGAAATCTGCCGGCTGCTGTGGCGCCTGTGGTCGCCGAACTGGGCGTTTGACGACGCCACTTTCGATGCCACGGCGGCCAACTGGGACAACCCCGATTTCGTCGACGTGGTGATCCAGTCCTACCGCCACCGCCACAACGCGGCTGCCGGCGATCCCGCGCTCGACGCCATCGAAGCCCGGCTCGCCCTGGCGCCCAAAATCACTGTGCCCACGATCATCCTCGAAGGCGCCGCCGACGGCGTCGGGCCGCCCGCGGCCGACGACCCGGCACGGGCGCAATTCACCGGCACCGTCTATGACCGCCGGATCATCCCCGTCGCCGGCCACTTCCTGCCGCGCGAGGCCCCCGACGCCGTGACGGTGGCACTGCGCGACCTCGGGGCTGGCGGGCGTCCATAGCCGGGCGCTTCGTGGTTCGTTATTGTCTTGGATGTATTGGCGGCAGATCATTCCCACCGGAAGGTCGTCGCCATGGGCGGCTTCCTGTCATCGGTTCGCCAACGCCCTACGCAGAAGTGGCCGCCTGGATCAGCCAACGCGCAAATTCGTCGCGCCCTCAGCCGAACAGCGTCGCCACCAGGATGCGCTTGGTCTCGCCGAGCACCGCCGTGCGTGCAATCTCGTCGGGCTGTTCGAACGCGTGGGCGAGCAGCCGGTCACCGATCTCGATGGCCAGGCGCAGCCGGAGTTCGAAATCGGGGGTGATCGCGATGCCGAAGGCCTCGGTGAGGAAGGAGCGCACCATTTCGGACACCTCGCCTGATCCGGCATAGGCATCGCGGGTGCGGCGGCTGATGCTGCGTCCACCGCCGGGGGCGCCGAACGCGACCGTGCGGAAATCCGGATTGGCGGCAAGATACGCGGCAAACGCGTCGACAACAGTGGCGAGGAAGGCGGGCGGGTCGGGCGGGAAGGCGAGCATCATCCGCATCGCCAGCGCCTCCTGGAACACATCCATATGTTTCAGGGCGATGGCATCGACGATCGCCTGCTTGTCGGGGAAGAAGCGATACAGGGCGCCAACAGAGACATGCGCCTCGGCCGCGATCTGCGCGGTGGTCAGCATGTCAACCGGCAGGCCACGCGCCAGCAAAGCGGCGGTGGCGGCAAGAACTTTCTGGACCGTGTCCTGGCTGCGGGCCTGGACGGGGATGCGGCGTGGCGTTTCGGAGGTGGCGGACATTCTGATTGACGGGCCAGGAAGGGAAAGATAGAACGCGACGTCTTATTCGCATTTTGAGGCCGTCATGTCCATTCCCCTGCACCAGGTCGCGCGCGTCGGCGCCTATGTCGTCAAGCAGCATCTGCTCGGGCGCAAGCGCTACCCGCTTGTGCTGATGCTGGAGCCGCTGTTCCGCTGCAATCTCGCCTGCGCGGGCTGCGGCAAGATCGACTACCCCGCAGAAATCCTGAACCAGCGGCTGTCGGTGGCGGAGTGCCTGGAGGCGGTGGACGAATGCGGCGCCCCGGTGGTGGTGATCGCCGGCGGCGAGCCGCTGCTGCACAAGGAGATCGACGAGGTCGTGCGCGGCATCATCGCGCGCAAGAAATTCGTCATCGTCTGCACCAACGCCCTGCTGCTCGAAAAGAAGATGGAGCTGTTCAAACCGAACAAGTTCTTCTCCTGGTCGGTGCATCTGGATGGCGATCGGGGCGATCACGACAAGTCGGTCTGCCAGGACGGCGTCTATGATCGCTGCGTCTCGGCCATCGCCAAGGCGAAGGCGGCGGGGTTCCGCACCATCATCAACGCGACGCTGTTCAACAACGCCGACCCGGAGCGGATGGCGAATTTCTTCGACGACGTGATGGCGATGGGCATCGACGGGATCTCGGTGTCCCCCGGCTACGCTTATGAGCGCGCGCCCGATCAGCAGCATTTCCTCAACCGGCGCGCCACCAAGGACCTGTTCCGCGACATTTTCGCGCGCGAGAAGCAGAAGCAGCGCGAGAAGCCGGGCCGGAAGAAGTGGGAGTTCAACCAGTCTTCGCTGTTCCTGGATTTCCTCGCCGGGAACCAGACCTTCCACTGCACCCCCTGGGGCAATCCGACGCGCACCTATTTCGGCTGGCAGCGCCCCTGCTACCTGCTCGGCGAAGGCTACACCAAGACCTTCAAGGAACTGATGGACACCACCGACTGGGACGCCTACGGGACCGGCAACTACGAGAAATGCGCCGACTGCATGGTGCATTCCGGCTATGAGGCAACGGCCGTGGCCGCCGCCGTGCGCAATCCGCTGAAGGCGCTGAAGGTCGAATTCGCGGGCATTCGCACCGAGGGCGCGATGGCGCCGGATATCTCGCTGGACAAGCAACGCCCGGCCGAATTCTCGTTCAGCCGCCATGTGCAGCAGGCGATGGAGAAAATCCGGCACGAGAAGAAGTCGGCCAAGGCGCCCGAAGCCGTCGAGTAGCGCCCGTATTGCCCTGACACGCCGCGCTGCGCTACATCGGCGGCCATGGCATATGAAACATGGCTGCAAATCGTGCTGCTCGGCGTCGTCGAGGGGCTCACCGAATTCCTGCCGGTCTCCTCCACCGGGCACCTGATCCTGGCCGAGGAAGTGCTCGGCTTCCAAGGGCCGCCTGGCCACGTCTTCGATATTGCTATCCAACTCGGCGCGATCCTGGCCATCTGCGTCGCCTATTTCAGCAGGCTCCTCGGAGTGGCGGTGACCGCGCCGACCAACCCTGACTCGCGGCGCTTCATCCTCGCGGTGCTGCTGGCCTTCGCGCCCGCGGCCGTGGTCGGCGTGCTCGCGCACCGGATCATCAAGGAAGCCCTGTTCTCGCCCTGGGTGGTCGCGATCAGCCTGATCGTCGGCGGCATCGCCATCCTGCTCATCGAACGCCTGCGCCCCACACCACGCATCACCGCCATCGAGCGCCTCCCGTTCACCACCGCGATCGGCATCGGCGCCATCCAATGCCTCGCGATGATCCCCGGCGTGTCGCGCGCGGGGGCCACCATCATGGGCGCCATGGTCCTCGGCGTGGACCGCAAAACCGCCGCCGAATTCTCGTTCTTCCTGGCCATCCCGACGATGCTCGGCGCGACCGTCTACGATCTCTACAAGAACCGCGCGACGCTGTCGTTCGACGGCGGCATGGCGATCGCGCTGGGCTTTGCCGTCGCGTTCCTGGTCGCACTCCCGATCGTGCGCGGCCTCGTCAACTTCGTTGGCCGGCATGGGTTTGCGCCGTTCGCTTGGTATCGCATTGCGCTTGGCAGCATTGCGCTGATTGTGTTGTCGTTGCGATAGACAATCAAAATCCCGCCGTGATTTCCCTGCGAACACTTTCGTAGACCAACACCCGATACCCGTCGCGTTCGTAGGACTCGCACTCCGTCATCCCGATCCCGCCGAGAACCTGACGGGACCCGATATTGGTCTCCCGCGCAACCGCGATAACGCGCCCAACGCCGGCGCGTTCATGGGCGAAGCGCAGTGCGGCGCCGGCGGCTTCGCTGGCGTAGCCGCGGCCTTGGGCCGTCATGACGAACGCAAACCGCAATGCGATGCCGCGGCCATCGGGACGGCCGTGCAGGCCAACATAGCCGAGGAATACTTCGGAAGCTGCGTCGCGCACCGCCCACATGCCGACGCCGTTCGCGCCCCAGAACATCACATCCTCGGCCAGTTCTTCCGCCGTGCGCTGCGCGGTGCGGACACCGCCGAGCATGACGGCGAACACCATCGGGTCCGATTTCAGTGCCACGAGGTCCGGCAGATCGGCGAACCCGACGGGGCGCATGATCAGCCGCCCGGTGCGAACGATCCATGCCTGGTTCATACTGCCCGCTTCATCGCCGGCCGCGATGAAGCCTCGCTAAGCAGAGTCCGATTGGCGCCCCCACGGCAGTCCAGGGAAAGCAAGCGCGCCTCCGGCGGCAAAGGGGCACGCCCCTTTGATCCCCCCGACTGCTAGCGCCGCAGGCAATCGACATCTCGGATCGCATTGCGATCGCGCGGGAGTTTGGGCTTCGCCAGTGAATGCGGCGAGATCGCTTGTGCTCACGCGAAGGCCGGCCGTCCAGCCGCGAGCAGTCCGGGGTTCCAAGGGCCACTGGCCCTTGGCCGCCGGAGGCGCGCTTGCCGTCGCTGCAAACGCACG
>JAYTUU010000111.1:0-19909 GCA_043744375.1 Rhodospirillales bacterium
TTGGGCGGCAGGCTTCTTCTTTCCCGCCGGCTTTTTCACGACTGGCGCCTTGGCAGGTTTGGGTTCCGACGGTTTCGCCGGAGCCGCCTTCTTGGCTCCCTTCTTGGCGGCAAACCCACGCGGTTTCAAAGCCTTGCCCTTTTCGGCGAGCAGCGCCACCGCCTGCTCCATGGTGGCGTCATCCATCGTCACCTCGCGCGGCAGATTGGCGACGCGGTTGCCGTGCTGGAAATACGGCCCGAAGCGGCCCTTGCGGATCAGCACCGGCTCCTTGTCCGCCGGATGCGGCCCCAGCGTACGCACGCTCGCCAGCTTGCGCGCCAGCACGTCCACGGCCCGGTTGAGCCCGACCGTCAGCACGTCGTCATCCTTGTCGAGCGAAGCGAACACGCCGCCCATCTTGATATAGGGCCCGAACCGGCCGATCCCGGCCTCTATCGGCTCCTGGGATTCCGGATGCAAGCCGACGAGACGTGGCAGCGACAACAGCCCAAGGGCCTGCTCCAGCGAGATCGAGCCGCCATCCATCCCCTTGGGCAGCGACGCCCGCCGCGGCTTCGTCTTGCTGCCCTCGACCTGCTCGCCCTGCTGGACATAGACGCCATAGGGGCCGTGCCGCACCGTCACCGGTTCGCCGGTCTCCGGGTGAGGGCCTAATTCGCGCTCGCCGTCAGGCGGTGGCGGGTCACCGACGGGGGGCCGCGTGTACCGGCACTCCGGATAGTTCGAGCAGCCGATGAAACTGCCGTGCCGCCCCAGTTTCAGCCCCAATCGCCCTTTGTTGCAGGAGGGGCAGCCGCGCGGATCGGAACCGTCCTCGCGGATCGGGAAGAAATGCGGCCCGAGATCGGCGTCCAGCGCGTTGATGACGTCGCTGATCTTGAGGTCTTTGGTCGAGTCGATGGCGCGCGAGAAATGCTCCCAGAACGCCTTCATCACCGCCCGCCAGTCCGCGCGCCCGCCGGAGATGTCGTCGAGTTGCTCTTCCAGCCCGGCGGTGAAGTTCGAGTCGACGTAGCGTTCGAAGAAACTGGTCAGGAACGCCGTCACCAGCCGACCGCGATCCTCGGGAACGAAGCGCTTCTTGTCGATCTTGACGTAGTTGCGCTTCTGCAGAACGTCGATGATCGAGGCGTAGGTGGAGGGCCGGCCGATGCCGAGTTCCTCCATCTTCTTCACCAGGCTCGCTTCGGAATAGCGCGGCGGCGGCTGGGTGAAGTGCTGATCGGCGGCGACCCACTGATCCATAGTGGCCGGTTTTTCAGCGGAGTTGGGGCGCAGCGGATCGCGCTCGCGCATCGGCGGCAGCATGCGGCTTTCCTCGTCCTCGGTCGCGTCGTCCTGGTCCTCGCGATAGAGCTTGAGGAAGCCGTCGAAGGCGAGGATGGAGCCGGTGGCGCGCAGCCGCGGGCCGGCGGGTTGGGCGGGGTCGGCAACTTCGACCGCCACTTGATCGAGTTCGGCGGACTGCATCTGGCTGGCGACGGCGCGCTTCCAGATCAACTCGTAGAGCCGGCGCTGGTCCGGGTTCAGATAGCGCGCCGCCTTCTCCGGCGTCAGCGCCACGTCGACCGGTCGGATCGCTTCGTGGGCCTCCTGGGCGTTCTTGGCGCGGCTGGTGTATTCCCGCGCGGCGCCCGGCAGATAGGCGGTGCCGTAGGACTCGTTCACATGCGCGCGGATGGCGGTGATCGCCTCGCGCGCCATCTGCACGCCGTCGGTGCGCATATATGTAATAAAACCAACGGTATCCCCGTCGATATCGACACCCTCGTAGAGCCCCTGGGCGTTGCGCATGGTCTGCTGCGCGCCGAAACCGAGTTTTCGAGATGCCTCTTGCTGGAGTGTCGAGGTCGTGAAGGGGGGCGGCGGGTTGCGCTTGACGCGCTTGCGCTCGACGGAAGTGACGGCGAAATCACCGGCCTCCACCGCCGCCTTGGCACGCTCCGCCAGCGCCTGGGTGTTGAGGTCGAACTGGTCCAGCCGCTTGCCGTCCAGATGGGTCAGCCGCGCGGTGAACGGCGCATTCGCGGGCGTCAGGAAATGCGCCTCGATTGTCCAGTATTCGCGGGGCCGGAACGCCTCGATCTCGCCCTCGCGCTCACAGATCAGCCGTAGCGCGACCGATTGCACGCGCCCGGCACTCCGGCTGCCCGGCAGCTTGCGCCACAGCACCGGCGAGAGCGTGAAGCCCACGAGATAATCGAGCGCGCGCCGGGCCAGATAGGCCTCGATCAGCGGCTGGTCGAGTTCGCGCGGATGGGCGATCGCATACTGCACCGCGCTGCGGGTGATCTCGTTGAAGGTGATGCGATGGACGATCACGCCTTTGAGTACGTGCCGGTCCTCCAGCATGGCCCGCACATGCCACGAAATCGCCTCGCCCTCGCGATCCGGATCGGTTGCGAGGTACAGAGTCTTGGCACCCTTGAGTGCCTTGGCGATGGCCGTGACCTGCTTGTCCCCGCGCGGATCGGACTCCCAATCCATGGCGAAATCCTCGTCCGGGCGCACCGAGCCGTCTTTCGGCGGCAGGTCGCGCACGTGTCCGAAGCTGGCGAGAACGGTATACCCGCCGCCAAGATATTTGTTGATTGTCTTGGCCTTGGCGGGCGATTCGACGACGACGACGTCCGACATTTTTTCCTGTTCGAAGGGCCGCTAGAGCGGGATGGGCGCCTTCAGAAGCGCCCATTCCGCTCTAGCTCTTTGTTTTGTCGCATGATTCAGACCTGCGGTGATTCCACCTCCGGTCATCATGCTCTAGCTGCGGTCCGCTATCAGTGCAACCCGGTTGCCGGGCAACGTCTCAATACGCCCGGCAATCTCCAGGTCCAGCAGGACTGACATGACCGAGGCGGCAGAGAACTGGCAGCGGCGGATCAGATCGTCAACTGCGGTCGGTGCGGGGCCGAGCAGATCGACGATTATCCGCAGCACCTGCACGTGCTCCGCCGCCGGGATATCGGGTGCGTAGAGGGACTCGGCAAGAAGGGGTTCGGCAAGCCCGGGCGTCGGCGCGAACAGCGACGACTGGACCAGGCCGATACGCAGATGTTCGAGCACGTCCTCGGCGGTTTCGGTCAAATACGCGCCCTGACGCAGCAGCCCGTTGGTACCGCGGCAACGCTCGTCGAGCGGTGAGCCGGGCACCGCGAACACCTCGCGATCCGCCTCGATGGCCAGTCGCGCGGTGATCAGGCTGCCTGACCGCAGCGCCGCCTCGACGACGACCACGCCGAGCACGAGCCCGGCGATCACGCGGTTGCGGCGCGGGAAATGCCGCGCCTGCGGCGCCGTCCCCAGCGGTAACTCGGCCACCACGGCGCCGTCATGGCCGATCCGCTCCTGCAACGCGGCATTTTCCTGCGGGTAGATGTTGTCGATCCCGCCGGCGATGCAGGCGATTGTCGTCCCGGCTTGCAGCGCGCCCTTGTGGGCCGCCGTATCAATGCCGCGCGCGAGGCCGGAGACCACCACCAGCCCGGCCGCGGCAAGATCCTCCGCCATCCGCTCCGCGATCCGCCGCCCGTTCGCCGAGGCATTGCGGCTGCCAACAATCGCCACCGCCCGGCGGGACAGCAACTCCGGATTGCCCTGCACCGCGATCACCGGCGGCGCGTCATCGAGCCGCGCGAGCAGCGCGGGGTAGGCGGGATCGCCGAGAAACAGCAGCGTCGCGCCGTGGTCGGCCGCCGCCCGCAACTCCCGCTCCGCATCCCCAGCGCTGGGGATGCGCAGCGGCGCCATTCGTCCGCCGGCCCGTGCCAGGCCCGGTAATGCGGCAAGCGATGCCGTGGCGGTGCCGAAGCGCGCCAACAGCTTGCGGAACGTAACCGGGCCGACGCCCTCGGTACGGGCAAGGCGGAGGAGGTCGACTCGAGTCACTTCCCCACGCCGATGCGCGGCTCCGTGCCCCTGATGAGACGCTCGATATTCTTGCGATGGCGCAGATAGACAAACGCCGCCACCGCCAGGGACAGCCCGAGCACCGGCTGCGGCGCGTCGAGCCACCACGCGAGCACAGGCGCCGCCGCGAAGGCCGCGAGCGAACTGGCCGAGGACATTCGCAACACCAGGGCCACCCCAAGCCACACCGCGCAGGCGGCCGCGCCGACCGCCGGGTTGGCCACGATCAGCACGCCGAGCCCGGTGGCCACCCCTTTGCCGCCATTGAAGCCGAGCCACACCGGGTAGAGATGGCCGAGCACGCCGGCAAGACCACCGACAAACACCCCCGGCGTGTCCGCGAGCCAAGCCCCCACGAGCACTGCCGCGGCGCCCTTGGCACCGTCGAGCACCACGGTCGCCGCGGCCAGCCCCTTGCGGCCGGTGCGCAGCACGTTGGTGGCACCGATGCTGCCGGAGCCGATCTTTCGGACATCGCCCAGGCCGGCGGCGCGGGTCAGCAGCAACCCGAACGGGACCGAGCCGAGCAGATAGCCGGCCACGGCGACGGCGATCAGCAGCATGGTTATCGCACTCATCCCCCGAATACCCGCCGCCCGGCTTTCCAGGTGCCGAGCACGCGTCCCTCCAAAGCCCGCCCGTCGAATGGCGTGTTCTGCGCCTTCCCCGGCATCGACCCGGCGACGACCTGCCAGGCGCGCTCGGGGTCGAACAGGCACAAATCGGCCACGGCCCCCTTGGCCAGCGTTCCCGCCCCACAACCGAGCAACCGCGCCGGCCGCGCGGTCAGCAACGCAATCGCCTCGGACAGCGCCAGCTTGCCGCCATGAACCTGCGCGAGCGTCACCGCCAGCAGTGTCGCCAGCCCGGTGCCGCCCGCCGCCGCCTGCGCGAACGGCAGGCGCTTGTCGTCGGCGTCGCGCGGCTGATGATCCGAGGCGATCGCGTCGATGGTCCCGTCCGCCAAGCCCGCGACCACCGCCTGGCGGTCCTCCTCGCGGCGCAGCGGCGGCGAGAGTTTTGCGAAGGTACGAAAATTGCCGATGGCGGTCTCGTTGAGGTCGAAATAGGGCGGCGCGGTATCGCAGGTGACGTTCAGCCCGTTCGATTTCGCGCGGCGGATCAACTCCAGCGCCTCGCCGGTGGACACATGCGCGAAATGCACCGCCCCCCCGGTCAACTGTGCCAGACGAATGTCCCGTGCAACGATGATCGCCTCCGCCGCCTCGGGAATACCGGGGAGCCCAAGCCGCGTCGCCAGTTCGCCCATCGTCGCCGCACCGCCCTCGGCCAGCGACGGGTCCTCCGGATGCTGCACGACGCGCGCGCCGAACCCGCTGGCGTAGGACAGAATGAGCCGCATCATCCGCGCCGAACCGATGGCCCGCGCGCCATCGGTGAACGCGACGGCGCCGGCCTCGCGCAGCATGCCGATTTCCGCCATTTCCTCGCCCCGGCAGCCCTTGGTCGCCGCGGCATAGGGCAGCACGGACACGCTGCCGGTCTCCTCGCCGAGCGCCCGCAGCAGGCGGACCAGGGCGGGATCGTCGATGACCGGCTGCGTATTGGGCAGAACCGCCAATGTCGTGATGCCGCCCGCAGCCGCCGCCGCCGCCGCGGTTGTGATGGTCTCGCGATGCTCGCCGCCGGGTTCGCCGACCTCGGCGCGCATGTCCACCAGCCCCGGACAGAGCACCGCGCCCGCACCGTCGATCGTCGGCATGCCCTCCGGCGGGGCGATGTTCGCGCCGAGATCAGCGATCTTTCCACCGCGCACGAGCAACCCGCCGCCCTGATCGAGACCAGCCGCCGGGTCGATCAGCCGGACGTTCGCGAGGAAAAAATCAGTCATTGCGGCCGGCCCGGGCGAGGATGTGGAGCACCGCCATCCGCACGGCCACCCCCATCTCCACCTGCTCTTTGATCAGGCTGCGCACGGGGTCATCGGCCACCGCGCTGTCGATCTCCACGCCGCGGTTCATCGGCCCGGGATGCATCACCAACGCGTCCGGCTTGGCGTAGGCCAGTTTCTCCGCGTCCAGGCCATAGAAGCGGAAGAACTCGCGGAAACTCGGGATCAGCCCGCGCGTCATCCGCTCCTTCTGCAGCCGCAGCATCATCACGATGTCGCAGCCCGCCAGCCCTTCGCGCATATCGTGGAACACCTCCACCCCGAGGCGCGCGACATCAGTCGGCATCAAGGTCGGCGGCCCGACCACCCGCACCCGGCTTCCCATCGCCGAGAGGAGGAAGATATTCGAGCGTGCGACGCGGCTGTGCAGCACGTCTCCGCAGATCGCCACCGTCAGCCCGGCGAGACTGCCGCGGCGGCGCCGGATGGTCACCGCATCGAGGAGTGCCTGCGTTGGATGCTCATGCGTGCCGTCCCCGGCATTGATCACCCCGGCATCGACCTTCTGTGCCAGCAGCGCCGGCGCCCCCGACTCGCCATGGCGGACGACCAGCAGATCGCAGTTCATCGCGTTCAGCGTGGCTGCGGTATCCAGCAGCGTCTCGCCCTTGTTCACCGAACTGGTCGAGACCGACATGTTCAGCACATCCGCCCCGAGACGCTTACCAGCCAACTCGAAGCTTGTCCGGGTACGCGTTGAATCTTCGAAAAAAAGATTGATCATCGTCCGCCCGCGCAGCAGGTCCCGCTGGGTCTTGCCGGAGCGATTGAGCAGCACATAGCTCTCTGCCAGATCGAGCATGGCCTCGATCTCCGGCGGATGCATGCCTTCGATCTGGAGTAGATGGCGGTTCGACGAGGTCAATGGCGTGATTTCCGAGAATGGCGGATGGACGTTACAGGGGTGCGCCCGGCGATGCCAGCCATGCTAGGACCAGCCGTGCCTAGGAACGGTGCATGCGCGGGAGGTGGCGGTGACCAGCGTCAAGATCCGGCCGATGGCGTTCGAACTTTCGATCTATCTCGACCTCGTGCGCACGCTTGCCGCGTTCATGGTGTTCATCTCGCATGTCAGCAACGCCACCAAGGGCCCGCTCTGGCACGTCAGCGGCCACGCCAGGGAGGCGGTGGTCATCTTCTTCGTCCTGTCGGGCTTCGTCATCGGCCACGTCGCCGCACCCGGGAGGGTAAGGCATCGTCCTATGCGGTGGCCCGCCTCACCCGCATCTGCTCGGTCGCGATCCCGGCGATTGCCCTCACGCTGCTGCTCGACTGGATCGGCATGCACTACGGCGATGCCGCCGACCTGTATCACGCGGCCCGCCACGCGCGCCGCGACCCGGAGTTCATGGACGTGCTGCGCTCGGTGCTGTTTTTAAATGAAACCTGAAACGATCACGTCGTCCTCGGCACCAACGTGCCGTACTGGTCGCTCGGGTTCGAAGTCTGGTACTATGTCATCTTCGGCATTGTCCTTTTCGTGCCGCCGCTGCTCGGTATCGCCGGAGCTGCCGCCGTGCTGCTGGCCATCGGCCCGAAGGTGGCGGTGATGTTTCCGCTATGGCTGCTGGGTCTGGCATGCCATCGGCTGATCGCGCGGGCCGCCCAGTCCGGGCGTCCTCTCATGCCCCGCGCCGCCGGCGTCGCACTGTTCGTGGCCTCGATCCTCCTCTACGCCGCCATCTATGCCCAGGTGCCGTTGCGGGACACCTATGATCCTTTCGAGCTATCGCCCGCGGCGATGACGACCCTGCTGTATAGCTATGCGGTCGGCGTTCTGTTCGCGGCCAACCTCATCGGCTTCAGCGTGATCGGGCCATGGCTGCACGCACCCGCGCGCCGTTTCGGGCCGACCATCCGCTGGTTCGCCGGCGCATCCTTCTCGCTTTATCTGTTTCACCAGCCGGTGGTGATTTTCCTCATCTCCGTTCTGCCGGTCGATCCGGGGCGAAGCTTCGGCACGGCCGTCATCGTCGCCGCCACGCTGGCGCTCGTGCTCGGCTTCGCGCAGTTTACCGAGCGCCGCAAGCGCGCGTGGCAACGCCTGTTCGAGGCCATTCCGTTCCTCCGGCCACCGCTCCGCGTGCCACCGCGTTGACGTCCGCTACCCCGCAACCGCCGCGATCCGCGCCAACGCCTCGTCCCGCCCCAGCGCCATCAAGGTCGCGTCGATCCCCGGGCTGACGGTGCTGCCGGTGAGCGCGACCCGCAGCGGCTGTGCGACCTGGCCGAGTTTCCTGCCATTCGCCTCGGCGAAGGCACGTAGCGCGGCGTCGATGCTCTCATGAGTGAAGTCGGTCGCCGCCAGCGCCGCGCCGGCGCCGTGCAGCAGCGTGCGGTTCTCCTCGGTCAACAGCGCTGCCGCCTTGGGGTCCATCGGCAGCGGCATGCTTCGGGCAAGGAACGCGGCGGACTCCGCGAGTTCGATGATCGTCTTGGCCCGCTCCTTCAGCGCCGGCATCAACGCCGCGATCCGTGCTGCGGCCACCGCGTCATGCCGCACGCCGTCCCGACCGGCCAGTCGCTCCAGCACCAGCGCGGTCAGCCGCGCATCATCGGCCTGGCGTATCCACACGCCGTTGAGGTGGTTCAGCTTGGCGTAGTCCATCCGCGACGCCCCGCGATTGACCCCGTCGATATCGAACAGCGCGATCGCCTGTTCGCGCGAGATCACCTCCAGGTCGCCATGCGACCAGCCGAGGCGCAGCAGATAGTTGCAGACGGCTTCGCGCAGATAGCCCTGCTCGGCGAATTCCAGCACCGAGACCGCGCCATGGCGCTTGGACAGTTTGTGGCCGTCCGCGCCATGGATCAGCGGCACATGCGCGAAACGCGGCCGCTGCCAGCCCATGGCGTCATAGATCTTCGCCTGACGGAACGTGTTGGTCAGGTGATCGTCGCCGCGGATGACATGGGTGATCGCCATGTCATGGTCATCGACGACCACCGCGTGCTGGTAGGTCGGCGTGTTGTCGCTGCGCAGGATGATCATGTCGTCGAGCTCGGTATTGCCCACGCGCACCACGCCCTGCACGAGATCATCCACCACCGTCTCGCCACCACGCGGCGCGCGGATGCGAATTGCCGGCGCCACCCCCGGCGGTGCCTCTCTCGGATCGCGATCGCGCCACGGGCTTTGCACCTTCAGGCCGCCCGCGGCCTCGCGCATCGCCCGCAACTCGTCGGCCGATAGCCAGCAGCGATAGGCGCTGCCGGCGGTTACCATCTGCCACGCCACCTCGGCATGGCGCGACGCCCGCGTGGACTGGAACACCGGGGGAGCATCGGTCTCCAGCCCCATCCAGGCCAACCCGTCCAGGATGGCCTGGACGGCCTGCGGCGTATTGCGCTCGCGGTCCGTGTCCTCGATGCGGAGGAGAAATTCGCCGCCATGGTGGCGGCTGAACAGATAGTTGAACAGCGCGGTGCGGGCGCCGCCAATATGCAGCATGCCCGTGGGGCTGGGGGCGAAGCGGGTGCGGACGGTCATGGGGTGGCTCACTTTCGACTGCGCGCTCTCTATCACGTCCGGCGATGGTGGCGGGAGGGCGGGTGGAGTAGCGTGCTGCCATGCAGTCGGACACGCTATCGCCGGATCAGCAGGACGGACGTGTCGCGCCCCGGCTGCGCAGCCTCGCGGAGGCCCAGCGCGGCCGTCTCGTGCTCTGGCTGCCGGTCTTTATGGCCGCCGGCGTGGTCGCCTACGACACGCTTCGGTTCGAGCCACCGGGCTGGGCGGGCGCCGCCATCGGGATAGCCGCGCTCCTGCTCACCCGCCTGACCGCCCACCCGATCCTGCGCGGCATGGCGATGCTGGCCGTGGCCACCAGCCTCGGTATGGCCTCGGCGCAATTCGCCACGTGGCGGGCTGCCCCCGTCACGGATATGCCGAGCCGCGCCACCATCGTCACCGGTACCGTGCGCGCCGTCGAGCAACTGCCGCAGGGCCGGCGCGTCACCATCGCGGCGCCACGGCTGGATGGCGGCGCGGCGCTGCCTCGGCACATCCGGCTGCGCCTGCGCCCGGGCGACGAGACCCCGCTCGCCACCGGCGATAGCGTGCAGGTTCGCGCCATGCTCGCCCGCCCGTCGCCGCCAGCGTTCCCCGGCGGCTGGGACCTCCAGCGCGACGCGTTCTTCGCCGGCATGGGCGGCTTCGGCTTCGCGCTCAACCCGATCATCCGTGTCGCCGAGGGTGCTCCCTCCGGCCTTGGCGCCTGGCTGCAATCCATCCGCGAGCGCATCATCGCCCGAGTTACCGCCGCAATTCCCGGCGTTCCCGGCACGATCGGGGCGACACTGCTGACCGGCGGCACCTCCTCCATTCCCGAGGCGGACCGCGCCGCCTTTCGCGACAGCGGCCTGGCCCATCTCCTCGCCATCGCCGGGCTGCATATCGGCATCGTCATGACCTGGGTGTTCGGCGTCACCCGTCTCGGCCTCGCCTGCAGCGAGCGGGCGGCGCTGCACTGGCCTCTCAAGACGATCGCCGCCATCGCCGCCTTGGCCGTCGGTGGTGCCTATATGGTGCTGACCGGCGCGCATGTTCCGATCATCCGGAGCTTCGCCATGGCCAGCCTGGTGACGCTGGGCGTCGTGCTCGGGCGTCGCGCTTTGTCGTTGCGTGGCCTCGCCCTGGCGATGGTCGCCCTCGTCGTTCTGGCGCCCCACGAGGTGCTCGGCGTGAGCTTCCAGATGAGCTTTTCCGCCGTGCTGGCGCTGATCGCCGGCTACGAGGCCCTGCGCCCGTGGCTGTCCCGGCTGCACGGCGACGGCACCTGGCGCCGCCGCCTCGCCGGGCACATCCTCGCCCTCGCGCTGACCAGCGCCCTGGCCGGCACCGCCTCCGCGCCCTATGGCGCCTACCATTTCGGCCACATCCAGCTCTACTACGTCTTCGCCAACATGCTCGCCGTGCCCGTGACGGCATTCCTCGTCATGCCCGCGGGGATGCTCTCGTTCCTGCTGATGCCGTTCCATCTCGAAGCCCTCGCTCTGGTGCCGATGGGCTGGGGCATCGAGGCGATCCTGTGGATCGGCCACGCCGTCGCCGCCTGGCCCGCCGCCGTGCTGGCGGTACCGCACATGCCGCCCTGGGGCCTCGCCGTGTTCTCGCTGGGGCTGGCGTGGCTCGGGATTTTCCGTGGCCGGCTGCGGCTCGCGGGGATCGTCGCGATCCTGCTCGGCGTTCTGTCTCCGATCGCCGCACCGACGCCGGACATCCTGCTCTCGGCGGATGGCCGCATGCTGGCCGTTCGCGTCGAGGGTCGGGCCTACATGCAGGCAACCGGCGGCGCTTCCCGCTTCACCCGCGATGCCTGGCTGCAACTCTGGGCCGTGGCGGGCGCCGACAAGCTGCCCCTCGTCGGCTATGCTGCGGATGGCGCGATCGCCTGCGGGCGCACGATGTGCATCATCACCATCAACGGACGGACAACGCGGCTGCTGCGCGGCAGCGAGTTCTGCCAGGCGGACCTGCTGATCTCCGCCGAACCGATCCGGCAATACTGCGATCCCCGGATCCCCCTGGTCGATCGCTTCAGCGTTTGGCGTGACGGCGCCCACGCCATCTGGCTCGACGCCGGCGGTGTGCGCATCCTGTCCGACCGCGCCCATCGCGGCGACCGGCCCTGGGTGCCCCGTGCCACCGCCCGCAGCCGGGTTCCGCCGGGTCTCACGATCGCACCGAGCGAGACGCTGCCGGACGAGTAATCTGCTGCTTCAGTCGACGAGCCCGACATAGCCGTCGCGCTGCGGATCGGCCCCGCCCTCCAGCACGCCGTCCCATAGTGTGATCCCGTGCGGCGCGGCAAACGGGAAGCTCATCGGCGAGCGCTTCACCTCGTACCCCATCCCGGCCACCGCGCGCTCGACGGCGCGCGGAATTCGGTTGGAGATATCGACCGCCTCGGTGGTGGCAGAAAATCGCGGCGCCATCACCGCCTCCTGCATCGTCATGCCCCAATCCAGCATGTTCACGAGCACCTGCAGGATCGCGACCCCGATCCATGCTCCACCCGGCGCGCCGAGCGTGGCGACCGGCGCGGCGCCTTCGAACACCAGCGTCGGTGACATCGAGGAGAAGCGCCGCTTACCTGGCGCGATCGAACCGGCCCGCCCCGGCCGCGGATCGTACCAGTTCATCGCTCCGTTCAGCATGAACCCGGTGCCCGGAGGGATCACCCCCGACGCGGTGCCGAGCGTGTGCGTCAGCGAAACCACCATGCCGTCGCCGTCCACGCACGAGATCGTCGTCGTGTGTTTCGAGTCGCCACCGACGCGCGGCAGCGTCGCCTTCTCCCCGGCGGCGATGCGCGCGGCACAGGCATCGGCATAGGCGTCGGACAGCAGCATCTCCAGCGGTGCGGGGACGAAATCGGGGTCACCGATATGCTCCTCCTTGTCACGCCCGGCGATCTTCATCGCCTCGACGAGGACGCGGATATATTCGGGGCTGTTATGGCCAAGACCCACCAGGTCGAAACGTTCGAGGATCCTGAGCATTTCGACCACGACGATCCCCCCGGCCGGCGGCGGCGGCACCGCGATCCGCCGGCCGCGATAGCTGATTTCGAGCGGTGTATGCTCGCGCAGCCGAAACCCGGCGAGATCAGCGGCCGACAGAAATCCGCCATGCGTGTGCATATCGGCGACGATCCGTTCGGCGATTGCCCCGGTATAGAAGCTCTCGGCGCCCTCGCGCGCGAGCACGCCCAGGGTCGCCGCAAGCTCCGGGTTCACCACCAGATCGCCGATCCGCTTGGGCGTGCCGTCCGGCCGTAGATAGAGCCGTGTGCCATCGGGGGTGAAGCCGAGCTTCTCGCCATAGCTGCGTCGTCCATAGGCGGCCTCATTCATCGCGAACATCGCGCTGACATGCGGCCGGATCATCCAACCGTCGGCCGCGAAGGACATCGCCGGCGCGAACAGAGTCTCCCACTTGCGCCGCCCAAACCGGGCATGCGCGGCCTCGAACACCCGCAGAATTCCGGGCGTGGTCACCGCCTGATGGCCGAGCTCATTGACCGCGCCCCTGAGCACATAGCCGTAGCCATCGGAACATTCGCGCTCGAACACTCCCTCCCACATCCCATCCGTGCACATGGCCGGGCAGGTCGATAGGCCGTCGAGGATCGTGTGACCGCCGGTGCGCGGATCATACACCTGCATCATCCCGAGCCCGCCGATGCCGCACATCAACGGATCGACCACGCCCTGTGTGAACGCGCAGGCAAGCACGGCATCAACCGCGCTGCCGCCCTGCGCGAGCGTCGCGGTCCCCGCTTCAACCGCCTCCGGCTGGGGCGCCACGATCATCGCGCGGGCCATGGGCATTCGGCGGACCGGGCGGGGCATGGCAGAACTCCGAAAGAAGGGGCAGGGAAGGGGAGCCTTGCTTCCTTGCCCCAGCAGGGCAACCGTTTCTTAGTAGCGCCGCAGCAACCCGATCAACCGGCCCTGCACACGCACCTTGTCGGCTGGCAGGATTTGCGTCTTGAACGTTGCGTTCGCCGGCTCCAGTGCGATCGAGTTGCCGCGCCGGCGCAGGCGCTTCAGTGTCACCTCGGTTTCATCGATCAACGCCACCACGATCTGCCCGTTCTCGGCCGTGTCGCCTTTTCGGATGATCACCGTGTCGCCGTCCCAGATCCCAGCATCGAGCATCGACTCGCCGGAAACTTCGAGCGCGTAGTGCTCGCCCGCGCCGAGCATCGCCATCGGCACATCCACGTGGGTGCCGCTGTCCCGCAGCGCCTCGATCGGCATGCCCGCCGCGATCCGCCCATAGAGCGGCAACTGCACCGAACCCGCCTCGTTGGCCGAACGCACACCGGCGAGACGCCCGGTGAAGTCGCCACGGATCACATTGGGCGCGAAACTCGCCGCCGGCGTGCCGGCCAACGGCGCCTCCGCAATTGCCGCCGCTCGCGCCGCGAGATCGTCCGGCAACCGCAGCACTTCCAGCGCCCGCGCGCGATGATGCCGCCGCGCCAGGAACCCACGCTCCTCAAGGGCCGAAATCAGCCGATGAATGCCCGACTTTGAGCGCAGGGACAGCGCATCCTTCATCTCTTCGAAGCTCGGCGAAAACCCGGTCGTTTTAAGATGCTGATCGATAAACGTCAGCAATTCGTGCTGCTTGCGTGTGAGCATGGCGAGGCACTCCCGTGAAACCCGCCGAGGTGGCGGAACAAATCAACAACTCATGAAATGTTCTATATAAGTTCTCGCAACCGCGTCAACGTATTCTTTGCAAGAAGTTCCTACAAACCGAGCATATCCAGCCGGATCACCGGGACCATCTCACCCGCCGTCACTGCCGGCGCATGCGGCGGCCGCAGGATCAGCGCGTCGGACAGGGCGAGCAGGCGTAGCATCGCCGAGTCCTGCCGCCCGAATGCGGTCACCACCGGCATGCCATCTGCCCGCATTGCCAACCGCGCCCGCAAATGGTCCGCGCGGTGGTCGTTGGCCGCGAGGTCGGCGCCCAGCACCGCCTGTGAGACTGGGGCTCCTGCATCGACAAGCCCTGACAGAACCCCGATCGCCGGCAGCAGGAACAGAATCGCGGTAATCAGCGACGAAACCGGGTTACCGGGCAGGCCAAGCAGCGGCACATCCCCCAGCCGCCCATGGATCAGCGGCTTGCCTGGCCGCATCGCGATCTTCCAGAAATCGATCCGCAACCCCCGCGTCGCGAGCGCGTCCTGGATCAGATCATGCTCGCCCACACTTGCCCCGCCGGTGGTCACCAGCATCTCGCATCCGCGCGCCGCATCCGACGCCGCGGCGATCGCCTCGCGATCATCGGGCGCGATTGGCAACACCAGCGGATCGCCACCGCCGGCCCGGATGAGCGCCGCCAGCGCATGCGAATTCGACGACACGATCCCCCCGGGCGGGATCGGTTCCCCCGGTAATGCGATCTCGTCCCCGGTCGCGAGAATGGCGATCCGCGGCCGTCGGTGAACGGTAACCCACGGCGCATTTCCTGCGGCGGCCAGCCCGATATCGCGCGCCGTCAGCCGCTTGCCCGCCGGGACAAGCACGTCGCCCAACGTGAAATCCTGCCCCGCGCGACGGATATGCCGCCCAATGGTAACCGCTTCGTTGACCGTGACCTGCGCGGAACTCCAGGTTGCATCCTCCTGCAGCAGCACCGCATCGGCGCCGTCGGGCATGAAACTGCCGGTGAAGATCCGCAAAGCCTCGCTTGCACCCAGCGTGCCCGCCCAGGGGTGCCCAGCCGGTGCCGCCCCACGTAACGCCAGCGTCGCGCCCTGCGTCCCGCTTGCCGCCTGCACGGCGAACCCGTCCATCGCCGAGACGTCCTGCGGCGGCTGGGTCAGGCGCGCAGCCACCGGCGCCGCCGTCACGCGTCCCCACGCGCCCGCCAGATGTTCGATTTCGGCGGCGGTTGGCCGCAGACCCGCCAAAATCCGCGCCCGCGCCTCCCCGACACTGATCATGTTACGGCCTCCACCGCCGGCCGGATCGCCACCACCGCCCGCGCTCGCCGCCGGAAGAATGCGCCGACTCCAAGCAACTGCTTCCAGGGAAAATACTTCCGGTCCAGCAACCGCATGCCGGCCGCGAATTCCGCTCCGGCCACGATCTCCGCCCGCGCATCGATCCAAGCGCCGGTCGCGACCCCCCGTAGGGTGCAGGGCGCGATCCTGATCATCGGATTACGGCGTATGCGCTTGATCTTGAACGAGTCCGCAGTGCTGTAGACATAGAATACCGGCACGCCATCCTGGCTCCCCGCCGCGAACCAAAGCGGCGTGCGCACCGCCTGGCCATCACGCCTGTAAGACTCCATAGTCATATAGCGTTCGCCGGCAATCGCCCGCATCGCCGCCGCAGGATTGGCCGATACGGCGCTCATTCCTGCACGAAATCGCCGGACTTGCCGCCGGATTTCGCCACTACCCGCAGCCCGTCAACCCGCATGCCGCGATCGACCGCCTTGCACATGTCATACACGGTCAACGCCGCCACCGCGGCCGCCGTCAGCGCCTCCATCTCAACCCCCGTTCGCCCGGTCGTCTTCACCGTCGCGCTGATAGCCACCCCGTCCACCCCGTCGGGAGCGAGATCGATGGTCACTGCGGTGATCGGCAACGGATGGCATAGCGGGATCAGATCGGAAGTACGCTTGGCCGCCATGATGCCGGCAAGGCGCGCCGTGCCAAGCACGTCACCCTTCTTGGCGGTGCCCTCCCGGATCATCGCCAGCGTCGCCGGCAGCATGGTGACGCGCGCCTTCGCGGTCGCCTCGCGCGCCGTCTCCGCCTTGGCCCCGACATCGACCATGACGGCATTGCCCGCCGCGTCGAAATGGGTGAGCCCGCTCATGCGCCGAGCAGCGCCCGCGTAGCGCCGGCGACATCGTCCTGTCGCATCAGGCTCTCACCCACGAGGAACCGCCGCACCCCGGCTCCGGCGAGACGCACCAGATCCGCATGGGTCCGCAAGCCGCTCTCGCCTACCACCACCCGATCGCCAGGCACCCGCGGTGCCAACTCGATCGTGGTCGCAATATCGGTCTTCAACGTCTTGAGATTACGGTTGTTGATGCCGATCAGCCGTGTCTGTAGCCGCAGCGCTCGGTCAAGTTCGGCACCGTCATGGACCTCCGCCAGCACGTCCATCCCATAGGCGATGGCGGCGACTTCCAGGGTTGCCGCCTCGTCATCGGTCAGCGCGGCGAGGATGAGCAGAACGCAATCCGCCCCCATCGCCCGGCTTTCGGCGATCTGCCAGGGATCGAGCATGAAATCCTTGCGGATCGCCGGCAGCGCCACCGCCGCCCGCGCCGCGTTCAAATGCGCCGCGTCGCCCTGGAAATGCGGACCATCGGTCAGCACGGACAGGCACGTCGCGCCGCCCTCCTGATACGCCCGGGCCAGCGCCGGCGGGTCGAAATCCGGCCGGATCAGGCCGCCCGACGGCGAGGCCTTCTTGATCTCGGCAATCAGTGCGAACCGCCCGGCCGCGACAGTTGCGTCCAGCGCGCGCGCAAACCCACGCGGCGGCGGCGCGGCGCGGGCCGTCGCCTCGATCTCCGCCAGCGGAGCGACAGCCTTGCGGCGCGCCACTTCAAGCCGCGTATCCGCACAAATTCGCGCCAGAGCGTCGGAAACCGGGGCATCCATCACGCCGTCGCCCGCTTGAGCGCCTCAAGCGCCGCCAACGCCGCCCCGTCATCGATGGCGCGCGCCGCGATCCCCGCCGCCGCCCGCAGATCGTCGGCCCGGCCGGCCACGATCAGCGCCCCCGCGGCATTCAGGATCACCGTATCCCGATACGCCCCGACGGCACCGCGCAGCAGGGCTTCGAGCGCCGCGGCATTGAACGCCGCATCGCCGCCGCGCACGGCTGCGATCGGCGCTCGTGCCAGCCCGGCCTGCTCGGGCAGCACCGTGAACTCGGAAATCACCCCATCCCTCAGCGCCACCACGCTGTTCTCGCCGGCCACGGTCAATTCATCGAGCCCCTGGCCGTGCACCAGCCAGACATCCGTGCTGCCGAGCGCCTGCAGCGTTTCCACCATCGCGCGCGCCCAGGACGGATCGAAAACCCCGGTCAACTGCCGTTTCACCGAGGCCGGATTGGCCAGCGGCCCGAGCAGATTGAAGATCGTCCGCGTGCCCAATTCTACCCGCGGCCCGGCGGCATGGCGCAGTGCGGCATGATGGCGCGGCGCGAACATGAACACGCACCCGGCCGCGGCCAGCACCGCCGGCATGCGCTCGATCGGCACATCCACGTTCACCCCGAGCGCCGTCAGCACATCCGCCGCCCCGGTCCGGCTCGACAGCGCGCGATTGCCATGCTTGGCCACCGGCACACCCAGACCCGCCATCACGAAGGTCACGGCGGTCGATATATTGAGCGATCCCGCATTGTCTCCGCCGGTGCCGACCACATCGATCGCGTCGTCCGGCGCCACCACCCGCGTCATCCGCGCTCGCATCGCACGCACCGCGCCGGTCAACTCGGCGACCGTCTCGCGGCGCACCCGCATCGCCATCAGCAGCCCGGCGATCTGCGCGGGGGTGGCCTCGCCGGCCATGATGGTCCCGAACGCCTCCTCCGACTCCGCCTCCGACAGCGTTTCCCCTGCCGCCAGCCGGGCCAGCACCGGTTTCAGGTTGGTCGACATCAGGCCGCCCGCGCTGGCGCGTTGGCACCGCGGGCAATCGCCAGGAAATTCGCCAGCAACCGGTGCCCATGTTCGCTGGCGATGCTCTCGGGATGGAACTGCACCCCGAACACCGGCAGCGACCGGTGCCGCAACCCCATGATGATGCCATCCGCCCCCTGATCATGAGTTCGCGCCGTCTCGATCAGGCAGTCCGGCAGCGTCTCCCGCTTCACAATCAGCGAATGATACCGCGTGGCCTGGAACGGCGACGGAATGCCGGCAAACACATCGCAGTCATCATGTTCGACCGGGCTGAGCTTGCCGTGCATCGGCACCGGCGCCCGCACCACCTCGCCGCCGAACGCCTGCCCGATGGCCTGATGCCCGAGGCATACGCCGAGGATCGGAATTCGCCCGGCCGCCGCCGCGATCAGGGCGAGGCAGATGCCGGCCTCATTGGGCGTGCACGGGCCGGGCGACAGCACGATCGCCTCCGCCCCCATCGCCATCGCCTCCGCCACGCTCAGCGTGTCGTTCCGTCGCACTTCGCAGCGCGCGCCGACGTCGCCCAGGAAGTGGACGAGGTTGAAGGTAAAACTGTCGTAGTTGTCGATCAGAAGTATCATCCGGTCATTCTCGCCGCCCGCCCCGGCATGGTCAAATCGCCCGCCGCAATCCGCCCCGTCGCCAAGCGCAACGGGGCCGTGCGTGCCACGCGCGGCCGCCCTGTTGACCTCACGGACGGATTGCGCGACTCGTCCGAACCCTTTGGATTTTTGACTGTTTCCTCATGTTCCTGCGCCGCCGCACCCTGCTCCTCGCCCCGCTCGCCGGCGCCATCGCCATCCGCGACGTCCACGCCCAGCCCGACCAAGCGGTCTGGCAGCGCTTTGCCGCCGTCGCGCCAAACCCGAAGGGACGGCCGACCATCGCCTTCCTGCTCGACGACATGGGCCTCAACCGCCCGCAATCCGCCCGCGCCACCGCACTGCCCGGCCCGCTGACGCTATCCTGGATGCCTTACGCCCTCCACCTCGCCGACCAGATTGCCGCCGCCACAGCGCGCGGTCATGAGACGATGCTGCACATGCCGATGGAAGCGCTCGGCCGCACCAACCCCGGCCCGAACGCCCTACGCACTTGGTCCACACCCGCCGAAAACCTCGCCCGCCTGCGCGCGGCCCTCGACGCCGTTCCCGGCGCCATTGGCCTCAACCAGCACGAAGGCAGCATCGCCTCCCTGTCCGTCCCGCTGATGGACCTGGTGATGCGTGAGTTGAAAGCCCGCGACCTGATCTTCGTGGACAGCCTGACGATCCAGAACAGCGTCGCCATGGCCCGCGCCGAGGCCAACGGCGTGCCAGCCATCGCGCGCGACGTCTTTCTCGACAATTCCCCTGATCCCGCCGCCATTCGCGCCCAGATCGCGCAAACCGAGGCGATCGCCCGCCGCCACGGTGCCGCCATCGCCATCGGCCACCCGCGCCAGACCACGGTGGACGTGCTGGCGCAGTATCTGCCGACCATGGAGGCGCGTGGTTTCGTGCCCTGGCCAATCTCCGCCACGTTGGCCGCCGAGGCGCACATCCACTTGGTCGCCACCCCGCCGGTGTAACATTTTGCGACTCTAAATCGCTTCCTGCCATGCTAATCAGAGTCTGATCGGCTCCCCCACGGCAGTCCAGGGAAGGTAAGCGCGCCTCCGGCGGCGTCGTGCGCAGCGCGCCTCCGGCGGCGTCGTGCGCAGCGCGCATTCGGCGGCGTCGTGCGCAGCGCGCATTCGCGCGACGGGGCACGCCCCTTTGATCCCCCCGACTTCTTGCGCCGCAGGCAATCGAGATCTCGGACCGCATTGCGATCGCGCGGGAGTTTGGGCTTCGCCAGTGAATGCGGCGAGATCGCTTGTGCTCACCCGAAGGCCGTCCATCCAGCCGCGA
>JAYTUU010000112.1:0-19809 GCA_043744375.1 Rhodospirillales bacterium
CGATGGCGGCGATGCTGCGTGGCGCCTGGATCGTCGTGGCCAACGAAGTGGAGGCGGCTGCGCTTACCGGCACGGATGATCCGATGGCTGCGGCGCCGCGGCTCGGCGGCCGGGTCGGGATCGTCACCCTCGGGGCGCAAGGCTGTGTTGTCGCGGCAGACGGGATCATCACGCACACCCCCGCTGTCTCTACGGTTGCGGTGGACACGACGGGCGCCGGCGATGTCTTCTGCGGCGTGCTCGCGGCCGCCCTGGCGCGCGGATACGACATCACTGGCGCCATCACTGGCGACATCACTGGCGCCATCGCGATCGCCCAGCACGCCGCCGCCCTGGCTGTCGCCCGCTCCGGCTGCTTCGCCGCCATCCCGTCCGCGGCCATGCTCCTGCCGCTTTTCGGCTGACCCGTCCGTTTGCGGCCAACCCGCCGATGGCGCTAAAACGCCCCAGCGGTGCCCTCCGGAGTCTCCGCGCCCTTAGCTCAGGTGGATAGAGCAACAGCCTTCTAAGCTGTCGGTCGCTGGTTCGAGTCCAGCAGGGCGCGCCAATTTCACATCAGGAGCGTCGGGGTCTCCTCACGCTTTGAGCTTGACGGTCACGCCGAGCAGTCCCGAGGGGCGGACCATCAGGACGAAGATCAGCAGCACGAACGCATAGACGTCCTTGTAGGTGCCGGAGATGAAGCCGGCGCCGAGGCTTTCGACGACGCCGACCAGCAGGCCGCCCAGCACCGCGCCGGGCAGGCTGCCGAACCCGCCGACCACGGCGGCGGCGAAGGCCTTCACCAGTATGCCGATGCCCATCTGAACCTGGACATAGTTGATCGGCCCGATCAGCACACCGGCGGCCGCTCCCAGCGCGCAGGCGACGCCGAAGGTCAGCGAAATCATCAGCGGCACGTTGACGCCGCTGAGATAGGCGATGTCCTTGTTATGCGCGACGGCGCGGATTGCGAGGCCCAGCATCGTCTTCTTCAACACCAGGTTGAGCGTGACCATCAGCACCAGCGAGGTCACCACGATCCAAATATAGGACATCGGCAAGGTGAGGTTGCCGATCTCGATCGGCATGCCGTAGGGCACGGGGAAGGGCAGGGGCTTCGGGCCCCAGATCAAGTAGGCGACGTTCTGCAACACGATCGACATGCCGAACCCGGCGATCACCATGGCCATGCCCGCCACCGTATAGCCACCGCCGCCACTGGTCAGGCGGCGGTAGAATACCCGTTCGATCGCCATGCCGATCAGCCCGGTGATGATCACCGTCAGCAGCAATGTCGGCACGTAGGGCAGCGAGAGTTTCTGGAACAAGGTGAGGCCGATGAAGGCGCCGATCATGTAGATCTCGCCATGGGCAAAGTGCACAATGTCGAGCCCGGAATAGATCAGCGAGATCCCGAGCGCGACCAGGCCGTAGATCATGCCGACCGACAAGCCGATGATGATGAGGTCGATGATGTAGTCCATCGCGGTAATCCTCGTGGCGTCAGCAGCCGCTAGAGCTGCGCTTCGCGGTTGGCGACGGTGCCGCCGAGATAGGAGAGACGGACATTGTCGTCGTGCATCAGCGTCTCGGCCGGCCCTTCGATATGGATGATGCCGTCCTTGATCACGTAGCCGTAGGTGGCGAGCAGCAGGGCCATGCGGACATTCTGCTCCACCATCAGCACGGTCATGCCGTCCCGGGTGATCCGGTGGATGGTCTGGAAAATGCCCATCACCACCTGCGGTGCCAGGGCGGCCGAGGGTTCGTCGAGCATGATCATCTTGGGCGAAGACATCAGACCACGGCCGATGCACACCATCTGCAACTGGCCGCCCGACAGGCCGCCCGTGGCCTGGTGCCGCTTGTCCTTCAAGATCGGGAAGTAGGAATACACGCGTTCAAGCGCCGCGGCGGCCTTGGCGCGATTCCCCACGACATAGGCGCCGAGACGCAGATTCTCCTCGACGGTCATGCCGGGGAAGGCCTCCTTGCCCTGGGTCACCTGCACGAGGCCGCGGCGCACGATGGCGTCCGGGCGCAGGCCATCGATGCGCGCGCCGTCGAAGGTGATGCCGCCGCTCCAGGGCCGCAGCAGGCCCGATGCCGCCTTGAGCAAGGTCGATTTCCCGGTGCCATTGCCACCGAGGAGAGCGACGATCTGGCCCGGCGCCACCTTGAGGCTGGCGCCGTTCAGGATCTGCATCTTGCCGTAGCCGCCTACGAGGTTGTCGATGTTCAGCATTGCTCTTCCTTGCCGTGCAACCATCCTGCGGCCTTACGCCGATCGCAGGAAGGCCCGCACCTCCTCGTCACGCATCTCCTTGCCGAGATAGGCCTCGATCACGCGCGCGTTCTCCTTGATCTCCGTCGGAGTGCCCTCGGCGATCTTCTCGCCGTGCTCCAGCACCGTCACCGTCTGGCAGGTATCCATCACCAGCTTCAGGATGTGCTCGATGATGACGACCGTCAGCCCGAAGCGTTTCTGCAGGGCCAGCACGGTATCGAGCAGGATATCGACATTGGCCGGCGACAAGCCGGCGCCGGGCTCGTCGAGCATCAGCAATTTCGGCTTGGCGGCCATGGCGCGGCCGAGGGCCAGCAGCCGGCGCTGGCCGCCTGACATTTCGCCGGCGGGCATCTCCGCATAGTCGGCCAGGCCGATGAAGGCGAGCAGTTCCATCATCTCGGCGCGAATGCGCCGCTCGGCGTGCCACACCTTGCGCGCGCCGATCACCGCGGCGACGCCGCTATAGGGAATGAGCGCGTGGTGGCCGACGAGCATGTTCTCGATCACGCTCATGCCCTGGAAGATGCGCAACATCTGGAAGGTGCGTGCAACACCAAGGCGGGCGATCTCGTGTGACTCCCGGCCGGTGATGTCCTCTCCATCGAAGGTGATGCGCGCGCCCGGCTCGGGCTTGTAGATGCCGGAGATCAGGTTGAAGAGCGTGCTCTTGCCGGACCCGTTCGGCCCGATGATGCCGTGCACCGATCCCTGCGCGACGGTCATATCGATGCCCGTGAGGGCCACGAAGCCGCCGAATTTTTTCGACAGATTGGTGATCGTCAGCAGCGTCATCCGCCGGTGCTCCCCGTGCTCCCCGTGCTCCCGGTTCGTGCGGCGCGGATGGCGCTGAACCGGCGGCGAACGAAATAATCGTCGATCCAGCCGCCGATGCCGCGTGGCATGAACATCACGGTGAGCACGATGACGGCGCCGAAGATTGCCATCCGGTACTGGTAGTAGTCCTGCGTGAGATCGTTGATGATGGTCACCGCGATCGCGCCGATGACGCCACCCCAGACATGACCGATGCCGCCGAAAATCACCATCAGCAGCAGCGTGACCATCTCCTGCAACGTGTAGTCGTTGGGGCTGAGGAAGCCCGGCGCCATATGGGCCTTCAGGCTGCCGGCGCAACCGGCGTACAGCGCGCTGAGCACGAAGGCGATGATCTTGAACTTGGCGATGTTGACGCCACTGGCCGCCGCGGCCAGAGGATCTTCGCGGATCGCCTTGAAGGCCCGGCCCATGTCGGAATTCAGGATCGCGAACGAGCAGTAGATGCCGAGCACGGCAATCGGCATGACGACGTAGTAGTAGCTGCCATGGGCATCGAGGGCGCGGTTGCCGAGATAGGGTGGCGGAATGTTCTCGAAGCCAATGGCGCCGCCCAGCGCTTCAGTGCCGGAGATGATGATGCGCACGCTCTCCGCCAGGCCGAGCGTGGCGAGTGCCAGATAGGCGCCCTCCAGCCGCAGCGAGGGAATGCCGACCAGCGCGCCGGCGCCGGCGGTCGCCAGCATCGCCAAGGGCAGCGCCCCCCAGAAGCCGATGCCGAATGTTACTGAAATGACCGCCGAGGCGTAGGCGCCGATCGCCATCAGCGCGATATGGCCGATGGTGACCTGCCCGGCGAACCCCTTCACGATGTTCAGCCCGACCGCGAGGATGACGTTGATCGCGATCACGTTGATCACATATTGCTGGTAGGCGTTGCTAACCAGCAACGGAATTGGCAGCAGCACGACCATGCCGAGCAGCCAGGGCACGATCGGGTGGACACGGTCGCGCCACGCGAGGCCATGCGGCGAAGCGGAACTCGGGCGGCCGTCTGGGGTCACGATAGGTCCATTATGTTGCCGACGCTCGCACCGAAACGCCCCCGCCGGATGGCTCCGGCGGGGGCGCGCTCGCGGTTTGGCTCAGAGGCCGAAATCGGCGTCGAAGGACACGCGCGCCAGGATGCGGGTGTCGAAGTCCTTGCCGCCCTTGATGTACTCGACCAAGATTCCCGTGCGGTTGCCGTCCCGGCATTGCGGGGTCGGCTCGGCGCAGAAGCTGATCGGGCCCGAGGCGAGGCCCTGGAAGTTCCTGATGCCCGCCAGCGCATCGCGGATCGCGAGACGGTCGGCCTTGAGCGATGCCTCCGTCAGGTCCAGCTTCGCCGCCCGCAGCGCCTGCAACACGATCTTGGTGGTGTCATAGGCCTGGCTGAAATCATGGTCGGGGCAGCGCACCTTGTAGCGATCCTGCACCAGCTTCACGAACGCCTTCGCCTCCGGGCGCTCGTCGTTGCAGTTGAATGCGGCGGCGAAGATGAGGCCCTTGACGGCATCGCCCGCAAGTTCGGGCACCGGCGCGTTCGAGGCCGCGGAGGCGGCGACGCGGCGGACACGGGCGGGAATGCCGACCTCGAAGGATTGCTGCGAAATCCGCGCGATCGCGTCGGCCTGGCCGCCGATCGCCAGCACCTCGGGGTTCAGCGCTTTGATCTTCAGCAGATGGGCGCGGAAGTCGAGATCGGTCTCCTGCATCTGTGCTTCGAAAAGCGGATCGACATTGTAGGTCTTCTTCATGAAGGCCATGTAGTCCTTCGCGAAGCCGATGCCGGCGCCGTCGGTGGTGAACAGATACGCCACCTTCTTGCCGACATTCTCCGACAGATACTTGGCATGCACGGAGGCGTAGAAGCGCTCGGACACCGGCACCCGGAACACCCAGGCGCTGCCCTTCTTGGTGATCGACTGGTTCGTCGAATGCGGAATGACCTGCGGGATCTCTTCCTTCGCCGTGATGTCGACCATCGGCAGCGACACCGAAGAGCAGGTGGAGCCGAGCACCAGATGCACTTTGTGCTGGTGGATGAAGCGGTTGACGTTGGCGATGCCCTTGTCCGGCTTGCACTCGTCGTCGAGCAGGATGACCTCGATCTTCCTGCCGCCGATGCCGCCCGCCGCATTGGCCGCTTCGAACTCGTCCTTGACCATCTGGCCATATTTCAGGCCGTTCTCGACGACCATGCGCAGCGTCACGCCGATGCGGATGGTGCCGTCCTGTGCCTGCGCCGCCCCGGGGGCAGCAAGGGTGGCGGCGATTGTCGCCGCCGGCACGAGCGCAAGCGCCCATTGTCTCAGAGTCCAGGCCATGTTTTTTCCCCTCCCGTTGCAGACGGCGCCCGTTGCAGACGACGCTAGGCTGCGTTGTTGACACGAGAGTTTCCACTCTCTTGATGCATCGCTTGACCACCGCACGCCACCGTCCAGGCGCATAGACCTAGTACACTGCGGGACGATACGCCAGAAATCACCGATATCACATCAGCTATGCCGCAGCGGTCATCGGCCTGTCAATCACGTCGGCGACGCGTCAGGCGGGGTGATCACACCAATGGATGGGGTTGCTGTAACATCAAATGAGGAATAATCTCATGTGCCGGTGCGGCCTTTGATTGTTTTTCCATCAATTGTGTTGCGTCTGACACCATCCGGCGACGATCTGCTCCCTGCGAGAAACAATGAACGTGCTGCACCGACGTCCCCGCATTGCCGAGATTGCCGCCCGCGCCGGCGTCAGCACGGCGACCGTGGACCGGGTGATCAACGGCCGCGTCGGTGTCCGCAGCGTGACGGTCGTCGCCGTGCTCACCAACATCCCGAGCACCAACGTGCTCGCCTATATCGGCCTGGACAACCGCGCCGCGGGGCGCACGGCGGATCTGCGCTGCCTCGAAGTGATCACCGGCATCGCCATCGAGATCGTCACACGTGAAAACAACGCCTACCGCTGAACACGCCATTTCCGACGCGCCTGGGGGAGACGACCATCATGGACGAACGCTTGCGAACACTGGCCGATAGCCTCGCGAAAGCCTGGCTTGAGGGTGCGACGATCCCGCTGCCGCCGGCCGGGCATGGCGTGGCCAGCCGCGCCGAGGCCTATGCCGTGCAGGACCGCATGGCCGCCCTGATTGGCGGCACCGTCGCGGGCTGGAAGGTCGGCGCGACCGTGCGCGCCGTGCAGGTGTTCGAGGGCCATGACGGGCCGCTGCCCGGACGCATCTTCGCCGACCGCTGCTTCATGGCGCCGGCCAGCGTGCCGGCGCATCGGTTGAACGCGGCCAAGGTGGAGTGTGAATTCGCCATGCGCGTCACCACCGCCTTCCCCGCCGGCGCCGGCCCGATCGACGCCGCCGCCCTCGCCGCCGCATCGGTGTTCCACCCCGCCGTCGAGATCGCTGCCAGCCGCTACGCACCAGGCACCGGCAACCGCGCGGCCACGACGTTCGACGGCATTGCCGACAACGGCACCGGCGGCGCCGCCGTGCTCGGCGCGCCCGTGACCGAGTGGCGCACCATCGCCTTCGAGACCATGGCGATCGACGCCCGGATCGACGGCAGCCCGGAAATCCAGGCCTATACCGGCGCCTATCGCCGCAACCCCTTCGACATCCTGGTCGAGACCGTCGCCGACCTGCATGGCCGCGGCATCGACGTCGCGGCCGGCGCCGTGTTCCTCACGGGATCGCTGACCCTGCCGACCCCGATCCGCAAGGGCCAGACGCTGGTGGTGCGTTTCGCCGACTATCCGCCGCTGCGGCTGTCCCTTGTCTGACCCGACGCGCCTCTCGCTGGCGGGCCAGACCGCAATCGTCACCGGCGCCGCCAACGGCATTGGCCGCGGCATCGCGCTGCGCCTCGCCGAAGCCGGCTGCCGCGTGGTCGCCTGGGATATCGACGCCGCCTCGGACACCCCTGCCGCGCTCCGCCAGGTGGTCGATGTCACCGATCTCCAGGCGGTCGAGCAGGCCGCGGCGGCGGCGATCGCGGCGGTCGGGCGGATCGACATCCTCGTCAACAACGCCGGCGTGAACGGCCCGTCGCTGCCGGTCTGGGAATATCCGGCGGCGGCCTGGCACCGGGTGATCGCGGTCGATCTGAACGGCGTGTTCCATTGCTGCCGCGCGCTCGCCCCGCATATGCGCGCGAACGGTGCTGGGCGGATCATCAATATCGCTTCGATCGCCGGCAAGGAAGGCAATCCGCTCAACTCGGCCTACAGCGCGGCGAAAGCCGGCGTGATCGGGCTGACCAAGAGCCTTGCGGCCGAGCTTGCCGCCAGCGGCGTGCTGGTCAACGCGATTGCCCCGGTGATCACCGAGACCGACCTGCTGAAGGAGATGACGGCGGAGTACATCGCGGACCGCCGCCGCAGAATCCCGATGGGACGCTTCTGCACGGTCGCCGAAATCGCCGAAATGACCGCCTTCGTGGCCAGCCCGGCATGCAGCTTCACCACCGGCTTCGTGTTCGACATTTCCGGCGGCCGCGCGACCTATTGAGAGAGGCCAAAGCCATGACCCGATTCGCCCCTGACACCCCGCTCTCGCTCGCCCATCTCAGCGAGTTGCAGGTGCCACCTGCGGAGTTGCTGCGGATTGCTGCCCGCGCCGGCTTCGCCTCCGTCGGATTTCGAACCTTGCCCGCCAGCCCCGGCGGCATTGTCTACCCGCTCGCAACAGCCGCCGAGCAGCGCGAGATCACCGCCGTGGTGAACGACACGGGGGTGAGCGTGCTCTATATCGAGCTGGTTTCCATCGACGCCGCGCTTGATGTGCGCCAATGCCGGGCGGCACTCGAAGTCGGCGCGGCGATCGGCGCCACCAGGCTCGCGGTCGCCGGCGATCACGGCGACATCGCCATGGTCGCCGACAAGATGGCAGCGCTGTGCGTGCTGGCAGCGGAGTATGGCATCGCCGTCGATCTCGAATTCATGCCCTATCGCCCCATCGCCACCCTCGCCGACGCGCTCGCCGTGGTTAGGCGCGCGGCCCAGCCGAACGGCCATGTGCTGCTCGACGCGCTGCATTTCTTCCGCTCCGGCAGCGCGCTGGACGACCTCCGCACGGCGACGGCCCAGGAGATCGGCACGTTCCAGATCTGCGACGCGCCCGCCCTCGCGCCGCCGCCCGATGCGCTGGTCCCCGATGCACTGGTCACCGAGGCGCGCACCCACCGCCTGCTGCCCGGGCGTGGCGGGCTGGCGTTGCGCGCGCTGATCGCGGCCACCCCGCCCAACCTGCCGCTCGGCGTCGAAGTGCCGCTCGCCGCCGCCCACCCGGACCTCGACCCCGCCGCCCGGCTGGCAATGCTGGTGACGGGCACTCGAACCTTCCTCGAACTGGAGACACACGCATGAGCCAGCCCATCCTCATCCTGAACGGCCCCAACCTGAACCGCCTCGGCAAGCGGGAGCCGCATATCTACGGCGCGACGACGCTGGCCGAGGTGGAGGAGATGTGCCGCACCCGCGCCGCCGGGCGCGGCCACAGCATCGCCTTCCACCAATCCAACAGCGAGGCCGAGATCATCGACTGGATCCATGATGGCATCGACGGCCCCGGCGCCGCCTGCGGCCTCATCATCAACCCCGCCGCCTTCACCCACAGTTCCGTGGCCATCCTCGATGCCCTGTTCATGTTCAAGCAGCCGATCATCGAACTGCACATCTCCAACCCGCACCAGCGCGAACCGTTCCGTCACCATTCCTACGTCACCATGGCCTCGACCGCTTTGATCTGCGGCCTCGGCGTCGACGGCTATCCGGTCGCGGTCGACGCGATGGCCGACCTGCTGGTCCGTCGCGGAGCAAAGGCGGGCGGGTGACCGCTCCTGCCGGCATCCGGATCGTCCGCGAGGACGCGATCCTGTGGCTCACCATCGATCGTCCGGGCGCGCTGAACGCGCTCGACCCATCGGCCCATGCCGCCATGGCCGCGGCACTCGATCTGTTCGAGGCCGCCGCAGAGTTGCGTGTCGCCATCATCACCGGCGCCGGCACGCGCGCCTTCTGTGTCGGTAGCGACCTCAAGGCCCGCGCCGCCAACAACGCCGATCACCACCCGGCCACGGGGTTCGCCGGCCTCACTCATCGTTTCGATCGGGTGAAGCCGGTGATCGCCGCGGTGAACGGGCTGGCGATGGGCGGCGGAATGGAGATAATCGCCGCCGCCGACCTCGCCGTCGCCGCCGACACCGCCAGCTTCGCCCTGCCCGAACCCCGCATCGGCCTCGCCGCGACCGGGGGCGGCGGCCTGCAACGCCTCGCCCGCACCCTGCCGCTGAAACACGCGATGGACCTCGTGCTGACGGGACGGCGGATCGACGCCGGCGAGGCGCAACGGATCGGCCTGGTTAGCCGCGTCGTCCCCGCCGCCGGCCTGCTGGACGAGGCCCGCGCCATGGCCCGCGCGATCATCGCCGGCGCGCCGCTGGCGATCGCCGCATCGCGCGAGGTGATGCTGCGTAGCCTCACCGAACCCGATCTCGAAGCGGCACTGCACGCCAGCTACCCAGCCGTCGACCGCATGCTGGCGAGCGAGGACGCTCGCGAAGGCCAACTGGCATTCATCGAAAAACGTCCGCCGCATTGGCGCGGACAATGAGCACCCCGGACAGCAGGAACCGAACATGAGCGAATTCTACGTCAAAATCGGGGACAGCGCGCGCTTCTCCAAGACCGTCAGCGAATACGACGTCTACGGGTTCGCCGGCATCACCGGCGACTTCTCGCCGAACCACACCAACAAGGCCTACATGGAGAAGTCCAGCTACGGCCGCCTCCAGGCCCATGGCGCGCTGATGGTGGGCTTCATGTCCACCGCCTCCACACTGGCGATCGCCGCCACCCGCGAAGGTGCCGAGGAGACGCCGGTCTCGCTCGGCTATGACCGCATCCGCTTCCTCGCGCCGGTTTATTTCGGCGACACCATCACCGTCGAATACCACATCGCGGAGATCGACATCGAGCGCCGTCGCTCCACCGGCGCCATCGAAATCCGCAACCAGGACGGCGTGCTGGTTGCCGTCGGACAGCACATCCTGAAATGGGTGAGGAACGCCGGATGAAGACGCAGCTCGACGGCCAGATCGCCATCGTCACGGGTGGCGCCCAGGGCATCGGCCTCGGCATCGCCCGGCTGCTCACCGCGCGTGGCGCCAAAGTCATTGTATGGGACCGCAATCTTGCCCCGTTGGCCGACAGCGGCTTCACCCCCGCGCATGCCGAAGCCGTCGATGTCGCCAGCTATCCCGCCGTCGAGCACGCATTCCAGGCCGCCGTCGCGCGCTTCGGCCAGGTGCATATCGCGATCAACAACGCGGGCATCAACGGCCCGATCAAACCGTCCTGGGAGTACCCGCTGGAGGATTGGGACCGCGTGATCGCCATCGACATGACCGCGGTGTTCTACCTCAGCCGCCTCGCCGCCGCGCACATGCGCACGTACGGGTACGGCCGGATCATTACGGTATCCTCGATCGCCGGCAAGGAGGGGGTGCAGAATCTGTGCGCCTACTCCGCCGCCAAGGCGGGCGTGATCGGTTTCGCCAAGGCGCTCGCCAAGGAGGTGTGCGACGCCGGCGTCACGGTCAACTGCATTGCCCCGGCCATGACCGAGACGCGGCTGCTGGAGGGCATGACGGAGGAGCATATCCGCAACATGAAGGCGAAAATCCCGATGGGCCGTCTCGTTCAGATCGAGGAGGTCGCGGAGATGGCGGCCTGGATCGCCAGCCCCGCGTGCAGCTTCACCACCGGCGCCGTGTTCGACGTCACCGGCGGCCGCGCCACCTATTGAAGGGAACTCAGACGATGGCATACGACACGCCGCGGATCGTGGTGGTCGGGGCAGGCGCGATGGGCGGCCTGTTCGGCGGCCTGCTGGCCGAGGGCGGACTCGATGTAACCTTGCTCGATGCCTGGCCAGAGCACGTCGCGGCGATCCGCGCGTCAGGTCTGCGCATCGTCGGCGTCGGCGGCGACCGTTTCATTCCGATCAAGGCCACCACCGATGCGGCCGAACTGCGCGTGGCGGACGTCGTTTTATTCCAGTGCAAGGCCCATGCGAACCTCGCCGCCGCGCGCAGCGTGGCGCATCTGTTCACCGGCGACACGGTCGCGATCACCTTCCAGAACGGCCTCGGCAATGAGGAAACCCTCGCCGGCGTGCTGGGCGGGGAAGCGGTCATCGGCGGACTGACAGCGCAGGCCGGGCTCGTGGAAGCGCCCGGCGTGGTGCGCAACTACGGTGATCTGCCGACGCATATAGGCGAAATTTCCGGTGGGTTGTCGGACCGCACAATGGCGATCGCGCAGGCGTTCAGCGCGCATGGATTGCCGGTCACGGCGACCGCCGAGATCAAACGAGAAAAATGGAAGAAGCTGCTCGGCAACGTCGCCCTCGGGGCTATCTCGGCGATTACCAATTTCCGTTCGGTTGACATCATGAGGGTGCCGGAACTGCGCGACATCGTCTTCCGCCTCGTCGACGAGGCCGCCGCCGTGGCCGCCGCTGAGGGCGTCGCGCTCGACACCGCCTCGTCGCGCGAAGTGCTGATGAAGCTGGTCACCACCACCGGCGGCGGCACCGGGGATTCCAAATCGTCGATGTGCGAAGACGTCATCCGCCGCCGCCGCACGGAGATCGACACGATCCACGGCGCGGTCGCCGCCCGCGGACGCAAACACGGCGTGCCGACCCCGACGCTTGATGCGATGGTGGCGCTGGTGAAGGGCCTGGAGGCTGGTTATCTGCCGGCCCCGTCCGCATGAATTTCTCGCTCTCCGACGAACAGCGCCTGCTGGTGAGCACCATCAGGCGCTTCGTGACGACGGAACTCCTGCCGCTGGAACAGCAGGTCGAGGAGGCCGGCGCGCTCAAGGACGCGGCGGCCCAGCGCATCTTCGCGGCCTCCCGCGCCGCCGGCCTGTTCGCCGTGAACATGCCCGAAGACCTCGGCGGCGGTGGCCTCAACGCGGTCGACACCTGTCTGGCTGAAGAACAATTCGGTCACACCACGGACATCCTGATCCGCCGCGCCTTCGGCAATGTCTATGAGGTGCTGTTGCTCGCCGATGCCGCCCAGCGCGAACGCTGGCTACTGCCGGCGGTGCGCGGCGAACGTGTCTTCTCGGTCGCCTTCACCGAACCCGGCGCCGGATCCGACGCCGCCGGCATCCGCACCCGCGCCGTGCGTGATGGCGCCGGCTGGCGGCTGAGCGGTCAGAAGGTTTTCATCAGCGACGGTGCCCATTCGGATTTCTTCGTGGTTTCCGCTGTCACCGATCCCGATGCCGGCGCCAAGGGCATTTCCCTCTTTCTGGTCGACAAGGGCATGGCGGGCTTCAGCCTCGGCCGCGACCAGGCGATGATGGGCCTGCGCGGCACCAGCCATGTCGAGCTGCTTTTCGACAATGTTGCCCTCCGGCCCGAGCGTCTGCTGGGCGTCGAAGGACGCGGCCTGCGCCATGCGCTGGAGACGCTGGGCCGGATCCGCCTCGCCCATATCGGCGCCCGCGCGGTCGGTCGCGCGACCCGGATTCTGACGATGATGACCAGCTATGCCGCTGAGCGCACGCAATTCGGCCAGGCCATCGGTGGCTTCCAGATGATCCAGCAGATGCTGGCCGACAGCGCCATCGAGATCAACGCCGCCCGGCTGCTGGTGCTCCAGGCGGCCTCCGAGATCGACCATGGGCAGGACGCGCGCGAGCGCATCTCGATGGTGAAAATCTATGCCGCCGAAATGCTCGGCCGGGTCGCCGACCGCGCCGTGCAGATCCATGGCGGCCTCGGCTATTGCCGCGACCTGCCGATCGAACGTTTCTACCGCGATGCGCGGATCGCGCGGATCTATGACGGCACGTCGGAAATCCATCGCACCGTTGTCGCGCGCGCGATGCTGCGCCACGGTGCGGCGCGCTTCGCCGATGTAGTTTGAGACTGGAGACATGCGATGATGCCCGCCAATAAATTCATGACCGCCGAGGCCGCCGCCGCCCTGATCCGTGACGGCGACACGGTAGCCCTGATCGGCGGCGGCGGCGGTCTGGTCGAGGCAACCTGCCTGCACGCGGCGATCGAGGCGCGCTTTCTCGCCACCGGCCATCCGCGCGCCTTGTCGGTCGTCCACTCGCTCGGCCTCGGCGACCGCCAGAGCAAGGGGATGAACCGTTTCGCCCATGAAGGCATGGTGCGCCGTGTGATCGGCGGCCACTGGACCTGGTCGCCCCGGATGCAGCAACTCGCGCGCGACGAGAAGATTGAGGCCTATGTGCTGCCCGGTGGGGTCGCGATGCAGCTGTTCCGCGAAATCGGCGCCGGCCGCCCCGGCCTGTTCACCCATGTCGGCCTCGGAACCTTCGTCGATCCGCGCATCGAGGGCGGCCGGATGAACCGCGCCGCGAAAGACGAACTTGTCGAGGTCATCACGATCGATGGCAAGGAGCTGCTGCGCTATAAGCCGTTCCCGATCAATGTCGCGGTCATCCGCGGCTCTTTCGCCGACGCGCAGGGCAATATCAGCCTCGACCAGGAGCCGGCCAACGTCGACATCTACGCCGCCGCCCTGGCCGCCCATAATTCCGGCGGCAAGGTGATCGCCCAGGTGCGCACCGCCGTCGCCCTCGGCGCCCTGCCGGCGCGCTCGGTGCGCGTGCCCGGCGCCATTGTCGATGCCGTCGTCGTCGATCCCGGCCAGTCGATGGGTTACGACGTGGTCTATGACCCGACCATGTCCGGCGAGATCAAGGGGCCGCCCGCCGCCGTGGTGCCGCAGCCGTTCACCGTGCGCCAACTGATCGCCCGTCGCGCCGCCGACGAGTTGGTGGAAGGTGCAGTTCTGAACTACGGCTTTGGCATCCCCGACGGTGTCGCCAAGCTGGTCGCCGAGCGCGGCCTGCTCGATCGGTACTACCAGACCATCGAGCACGGCACCTATGGTGGCGAATTGCTGGATGGCACACTGTTCGGCTATGCGCGCAACGCGACCGCAATGATCGACGGCCCCTCGCAGTTCGACTTCTATTCCGGCGGTGGGCTCGACATCGCCTTTCTTGGCTTCGGTGAGATCGACCGCCATGGCCACGTCAACGTCTCCAAGCTCGGCGGCACCACGGTCGGGCCGGGCGGGTTCATCGACATCGCGCAGAACGCCAAGAAGGTGGTGTTCTGCGGCAGCTTCGACGCCAAGGGCACGGCACTCGATTTCGGCCCCGCCGGCCTGGCGATCCGCCGGCATGGTGAGGTCGCCAAACTCGTCGATACCGTCGAGCAGATCACGTTTTCTGGCCACGAGGCGGCGCGCCGTGGGCAGCAGGTGCTCTACATCACCGAACGTGCCGTGTTCCGGCTGACCGCGCAGGGCGTCATGCTCATCGAGGTCGCCCCCGGCATCGATCTGCGGCGCGACGTGCTTGAGCGCATGGGGTTCGCGCCTGACATCCCGCACCCGCCGGCCCTGATGCCGGCCGACCATTTCATTCCGTGAACGGAGACCTCGCATGACCCCGCTTCGCATCGCCGTCATCGGCGCCGGGCTGATCGGCCGCAAGCATATCGACGTGCTGCTTGCCGGCCGCCCGGAATACACCCTGGCCGCCGTCGCCGACCCCTCGACGGTGGCACTGCAGGAGGCCACCCAACGTGGCTACACATGCTATCCGACCATCGAGGAGATGCTCGAAAAGGCCCGCCCGGACGGCGCGATCGTCGCGATTCCGAACCAGATGCACGTCTCCGCCGGCCTCGCCTGCATCGCCCGTGGCGTGCCCGTGCTGGTCGAAAAGCCCATCGCCGACACGCTCGGGGAGGCGCTGCGCCTGGTCGAGGCCGCCGAGAAGGCCGGCCTGCCGACGCTGACCGGCCATCACCGCCGCCACAACCCGATCATGCGCCGCGCCGCCGAAACCATCGCGTCCGGCGCCCTCGGCCGCCTCGTAGCGATCAACGGCCTATGGCTCAACTACAAGCCCGCCGACTACTTCAACGTCGGCTGGCGGCGCGCGCCCGGCGGCGGCCCGGTGCTGATCAACGCCATCCACGATATCGACTGCCTGCGCATGCTCTGCGGCGACGTCGTCTCGGTCAGTGCCAACGTCTCGCACGCCACGCGCGGCTTCGAGGTGGAGGATACGGCGGCGGCGGTGCTGACCTTCGCCAACGGCGCGCTTGGCACCCTGCTGATCTCCGACACCGCCGCCGCCCCCTGGGCCTGGGAGTGGGGGTCGCGCGAAAACCCGCTGCGCCCGCATGAACCGGAGAACTGCTACCTGATCGCCGGAACGAAAGGCTCCCTCGCGGTGCCGACGATGCGGCTGCGGTGGTATGGGGACGGCCAATCGAGCTGGGACGAGCCGATGACCCAGCAGGTGCTCCACGTCGCCCTGGAGGACGCCTATTTCGAACAGATGCGCAACTTCACCGCAGCCATCCGCGGCACCGAACTGCCCCGGATCAGCGGACGCGGCGGCGCCGAAACACTCGCGACCACACTGGCCATCACCGAGGCGGCGCGCACCGGCGGCACCGTCAAGGTGCAAGACATGCTCGCGGCCGCACGCAATTAGGAACGACACATGAAACCAACACAACGCGCCGCCTGCGTGATCGGCTGGCCAGCCAAACACTCGCGCTCCCCAAAGCTGCATGGCTACTGGATCCACAAATACGGCCTCGACGCCGACTATCGGATCGAGGAGCAGCCGCCCGAGGCGTTCACCGTTTTCGTCACCAATCTGGCAGCGCGCGGCTATGTCGGCGCCAACGTCACCATGCCGCACAAGGATGCCGCCCTCGCGCTCTCGCAGCCCGATGCGCGGGCGCGTGCCGTCGGTGCGGCCAACACGCTGTGGCTCGACAATGGCGTGCTGCGTTCGACCAACACCGATGTGGAAGGCTTCGTTGGCGCGCTCGACGCCGCCGCCGCCGGCTGGCATGAACGCATCGGCACCGCCGTTGTCCTCGGCGCCGGCGGAGCCGCGCGCGCGGTCGTCTACGGCCTGCTCGAGCGCGGATTGAAGACGGTGCATGTGGTGAACCGCTCGCTGGACAAGGCGCAGGCCTTGCGGGATCGTTTCGGAAATGCCGTCCACCCGGCGCCGTGGAGCGCGCGCGACGAATTGCTGCGCGGCGCCCGGCTGTTGGTCAACGCGACCGCTCTCGGCATGCACGGCCAACCGCCGCTCGAAATCGACCTCGCGCCGCTCGCCGCCGACGCCGTCGTTGCCGACATCGTCTATGTGCCGCTCAAGACCGGCCTCCTCGCCCAAGCCGAGCAGCGTGGGCTGGTGACCTCGAACGGCCTGGACATGTTGCTGCACCAAGCCGTGCGCGGCTTCGAATTGTGGTTCGGCATCCGCCCCGAGGTGACCCGGGAGTTGTTCGATCTGTTGGCCGCCGATATCCCGGCATGATCAGGCGGCGTCCCACAAATCGGGACGATTTCGCAACCAGTCCGCGTAGGCCCGCACGCCGGCATCGAGTGAAAACGCCGGCGTGAAGGCGGTGTCCTCGAAGAGCCGCGAGCCGGCAAGCGGCGCCCGCAGCGCCGTATAGCGCGTCCATGGCTCGGTGCCCGCCGCCAACGCGATCCGCGCCCCGGGAACTGCGCGGCGCACGGCGTCGGCCACCGCGCCGGCGGTGAAATTCACTCCGTGGCCAAGATGATAGACGGCATGGCGCAACTCCGGCGCCACAGCGGCGGCCAGCAGGCCGGCGGCGGCGTCTGCGACATAGGTGAAGCTGGCCGCGAAATCCCGCCCGGCCTCCTCGATCGCTTCGCCGCGCAACGCCCGCATCAGGTACGATGGGATCGGCCCCCGCGTCGGCGATTGTGTCGCCACTGGCGGGCCGAACACCCACGATATCCGCACGCTCGCCGCGGAGACGCCAAGCTCGTTGCGATACATCCGGGTGATCTGCTCGGCCGCGAACTTGGTGGTCCCGTAGACATTCCCCGGCGCCGGCGCCATGTCCTCCAGGATTGGTGTGACCGTATCGGCGCGATGCTGAAACACACTCCCCGTGCTCACCAGGATCATCCGCCATCCGCCGACGCGTGCGGCCTCCAGCAGGGTGGCGGTGGCGCCGATATTGGTGCCGATCGCCGCCAGCGGGTTCGGCCGCGCATAGGCCTCGTTCGAGATCGCCGCCGCATGGATGCAGGCTTGCACGGGAACGTCCCGCAACACGCCCGCGAGCGCCGCGCCATCGTCGAGATCGCAGTGCCGCCAGACGACACCCGCTCCCGCCGCCGCCGCCGCGCGGAACCCATGCCGATACAGCGCGAGCACCGGGACCCCCCGTGCCGCCGCCTGCCGGACGATCTCGTTGCCGACATGGCCCATCGCGCCGGTGACGAGCAACGTCATGCGCGGCCGCCCGCCGGCGCCGCGCCAGGCGGCCAGAAATGGCACGACACGCCATGCCCCGGCGCGATTTCGTGCCACGCCTCGGTTCCGCTCACCGTATGATCCTCGCCATAAACGCACGCACCGGCCGCGCCATCGCGCCCGCGGAAATCCGGCTCGGCCACCGCCTCGGCGAGCTTCGCGCGCTGGCGGGCCGGATCGGGCGTCGGCACAGCGTCCAGCAGCGCGCGCGTGTATGGATGCACTGGTTTGTCATAGACGCTGCTGGCATCACCGAGTTCGACGATGCGCCCGCCATACATCACCGCCACGCGATGCGCGACCGCGCGCACGATCGCCAGGTCATGCGCGATGAACAGATAGGACAGCCGCAGCCGCTCTTGCAGACCTTGCAGCAGATCGACGATCTGCGCCTGGGTCCGCACATCGAGCGCCGAGACGGGCTCGTCGCACACGACGAAATCCGGGTTCACCGCCAGCGCGCGCGCGATCACGATCCGCTGGCGCTGGCCGCCGGAGAACTCATGCGGATAGCGGTGCATGAAGCCCGGGTCCATCCCCACCAGCGTCAGCAACTCCGCCACCCGCTCGGCGATACCATGTCGGGGCACCGCGCGGTGCACCCGCAGCGGCTCGGCCAGGATCTCCGCCACGGTCATGCGCGGATGCAGGCTCGAATACGGGTTCTGCTGCACGAACTGCATGTGCCGGCGCATCCGCCGCAGCGCGTCGCCCTGCATGCCAATGAGTTCCTGCCCAAGCAACTGCACGGACCCGCCATGCGCCGGCTGAAGCTGCAAGATAGCACGCCCGGTCGTCGTCTTGCCGGACCCGGACTCACCGACCAGCCCGAGCGTTTCCCCGGCCGCGATGTCGAAGGACACATGATCGACCGCCCGCACGGCCGGGCGCCCGGCACGGGACGGAAAGCGCACGCAGAGATCCCGCACCCGCACCAGCGCGCTCATGCCGGCCGCCTTGCGTCGCTGAGCCGCGGCACCGCGTCCAGCAACGCCCGCGTATACGGATGCCCCGGTGCTGCGAACACCGTGTCGACGTCGCCGGTCTCGACGATATCGCCGTCGCGCATCACATAGACCCGCGCCACCATGCCCGCGATCACCCCGAAATCATGGGTGATCAGCATCAGCGCCATCCCGAGGTCGCGCTTCAGCCGCAGCAGCAGACGCAGAATTTGCGCCTGGACGGTCACGTCGAGCGCCGTCGTCGGCTCGTCGGCGATCAGCAATGCCGGCTGGCACGACACCGCGATCGCGATCAGGACGCGCTGGCGCATGCCGCCGGAGAACTGGTGTGGATGGTCGTCGGCGCGCAAAGCGGGGTCGCGGATGCCGACGAGATCGAGCAGTTCCACCGTCCGCCGCCGCGCCGCCCGGCGCGACAGCCCGGCATGGCGGCACAGCATATCGTCGATCTGCGCGCCGACGGTCATCACCGGATTGAGCGAGGACATCGGGTCCTGAAAAATCAGCTGCATCTGGCTGCGGTAGGTGACCAGTTCGTCGGCCGTGAAAGCACCGACATTGCGCCCCTGGAACAACAGATGGCCCGCTTGCGGCGGCATCAGCATGGTCAGGGCCCGCGCCAGCGTGGACTTGCCACTGCCCGACTCACCAATCACGCCCAAGGTACCGCCGCTGTCGAGCGTGAAACTGACGTCGTGCAAGATGCGTTTCATCGGTGCCGCACCGAAGAACGGTTTGTTCGGCATGTCAGGTAACGACAGCCCCAGGCCGCGCACCTGCAACAAGACCGCTCCACCGGCAGCCCTGCGCACTGCGTCGCCGCCGGAGGTGCCGGTGCCTTGCCGGCGTTGGCCGGGCTCACTGGCGCTCATGCCATCACCTCGCGTTGCCGGTCGTATGCGTGTGTTTCGGCATCCAGTTGATGAATCAATGCGTCACTGACGGGCACCAGCGTGTGGCCGGGCCGGTCGAAGCGCGGCGTGGCGGCCAGCAGCGCGCGGGTGTAGGCATGTTGCGGTTGCGCAAAAACTTCCTCGACCGTGCCGCTTTCCAGAATCCGCCCGCCGTGGATCACCGACATGCCATGGCACAACTTGGCCACCACGCCCAGATCGTGGGTCACCAGCAACACGCCCTGGCCCTCGCCAGCGAGCCGGTGAATCAGCCGCAGCACCTGCTTTTGCACCGTCACGTCCAAGGCGGTGGTCGGCTCATCACAAATGATCAGGCGCGGCCGGCAGGCCCAGGCCATCGCAATCACCACCCGCTGGCGCATGCCACCGGACAACTGGTGCGGGTACAGGCGCAACACACGTTCGGGTTCACGTACCTGTACCTCGTTCAGCA
>JAYTUU010000113.1:0-19423 GCA_043744375.1 Rhodospirillales bacterium
CGGCCTTCGGTGAGCCCCGCGATCTCGCCGCATTCACTGGCGAAGCCCAAACTCCCGCGCGATCGCAATACGGTCCGAGATGTCGATTGCCTGCGGCGCCAGCAGTCGGGGGGATCAAAGGGGCGTGCCCCTTTGCCGCCGGAGGCGCGCTTGCCTTTCCTTGCCTGCCGTGAGGGAGCCGATCGGACTCTGCTTAGCGCGCCTACACGCCGGTCAGCCGCCGCTCCGCCCGGAGCAGCCCGATCAGGATATCCGTCACCGCCTCCCCCGAAAGCTCCTCCGCCTCCGCCCGCTCGGGAAACCGCGCCAGATCGAGGTCGAACAGCGCCGCCCGCTCGGGGAACCACTCGGCCCGCACCCGCTCGTTACTTACGGCGAATTGTTCCATGAACGCCGCCACCGCACCCCGCGTCGGCAGCACCCCGCCCCCCGGCTCGCTCGCCCGCAGCCGCTCCGCCACCCAGCCCGCCGCCCACGCCGCATCCGCCGGCGCCCGCGCCCCCATGCCGCGCAGGAACCGCACCATGAACCGCTGCCCGCGCGGCGACACATTCCCCACCTCCCGCGCCACCGGCGTCAACCCGTCGCCGGAAATACCAAGCCGGTGCAACACGTCATCCACCACATCGCCATTGCGCAAACTGCCCGCCTGGAACAGGCGCGGATGCACCTGCGCCCGCCCGAAAATCGCCGCCCAGCGCGCCAGCAGATGCGCATAGTCGAAATATTCCCAGCTCGTGATCCGTGCCCGCCGATACCCCTCGGGATAGGGCAACACCGGCAACATCTCCGCGTCACCGGCGCCGCCGAGCAGATGCATCGCATACTGGCTCGCCGCCAGTTCATGCTGCGGCCGCAGATACACCCACACCTCGATCCGCTCCGCATACGGCGCCAGAAACCGCCTGACATCGGCGACCTCATGCAGCAGCAGCAGCCGGCTATGACAATGCTCGCTCGAAATGAACAAGGTATCGCACCGCCCCGGCGCCCGCGCTACCTCCTCGGCAAACCGCGCCGCCACCTCCGCGCGAAACGCCGCCACCGCCGCCGCGCCCGCCACCTGGCGCGCCAACCGCAACCCATCCTCGTCGCGCCACTCCGCCAGGCATGCCGTCACCAGATCGGAATGGTTCAACACACCCTCCTCCGGCGCCAGATTTGGCGGCGCCAGATTTGGCGGCGCCAAGCTCACCGGCACAAACAGCCCCGCCGCCATCAGCCGCTCCCGGTTGACCGCCAGGAACCGCTGCAACGACGTCGACCCGGTCTTCTCCGTGCCGATCAGCAGCACCGCCCGGCGAAACCGCAGCGCCGCCGCCGCGACCTCGGCCCCGCCATACGGATCAGGCTGCGGCCCGCCGAACCCATCGATCAGAACGTGACCGCCGCCCACCACGCGCACATTCAGCCGGTCCCGATCCGCCGCCGACAGCGGCACGGCGGGCACAAACACAAACCCGCAATCCCCCTTCCCGGCCGCGCCAAGATCCGCCCGCGCCTGCCCGGCCACGCAGCCGCCGATCCGCGCCGACCCAACGCGCACCTCCAGCCGCAGCGCCACCCCGGGCGCATCCGCATCGCACGCCCAGCCGCTTACCAGCCCCGCCTCGCACCCTTCGATATTCCCCTCCAGGCGCATGATCCTTCTCCCGGTGCGGGCGGCGAAACAATCAGCCGAGCTTCAACTCCTCCTGCACCAGATGCACCCAATAAGCGACGCCGAGCGGAATGATGTCGTCGTTGAAGTCGTAGTGCGGCGTATGCACCATATGCGTCCGCCCGGTCTCCGCCACGCCATTGCCGAGGAAGATGAACGCGCCCGGCTTGGCTTCCAGCATGTAGCAGAAATCCTCGCCCCCGGTGATCGCCGGGCAATCCGGGTTCACATTCCCCGCCCCCGCAACCACCCGCGCCGCGGCGACGGCGACGTCGGTGTGGTCGCCATGATTGACCAGCGCATTGGTCCCCCAATGCAGCTCCACCTCCGCCGTGCAGCCATTGGCGGCCGCCATCGCATGCGCCAGATCGGTCATCCGCGTATCCAAAATCGTCTGCACCGTCTTGCTGAAGCAGCGCTGCGTGCCGGTGATCTCGATCTCCGACGGCATCACGTTCGACGACTGGTTCGACCCGCCATGGATCGACCCGACACTGATGACCGCCGCCTCCTGCGGATTGATGTTACGGCTGACGACCGTTTGCAGTGCCATCACATACTGCGACAGCGCGATCGTCACGTCCGTCGCCTGGTGCGGCCCCGCCCCGCCATGCCCGCCGGTGCCGCGAAACACCACCTTCCACCGGCCGGACGCCGCCATGAACGCGCCCTTGCGGATCGCGAACTTGCCGACGGGAATCCCCGGCATATTGTGCAACCCATAGACGGCATCACAGGGAAACCGCTCGAACAGCCGGTCCTTCAGCATCGCCACCGCGCCGCCGCGGCCTTCCTCGGCCGGCTGGAAGATCAGTTGCACCGTGCCCGAAAAATCCCGATTGGCCGCCAGATGCTTGGCCGCGCCCAGCAGCATCGTCGTATGCCCGTCATGCCCGCAGGCATGCATCACGCCGGGATTGGTCGAGGCATATTCAAGCCCCGTCTGCTCGGGGATCGACAGCGCATCCATGTCCGCCCGCAGCCCGATCGAGCGCTGCCCCGGCAGCCGCCCGCGCACCGTGCCGACCACGCCGGTCACGCCGACGCCCTCGGTCACCTCGATGCCCCATTCGCGCAGCTTCGCCGCCACGATCGCCGCCGTGCGCGTCTCCTCCAGCCCCATTTCCGGATGGGCATGAATATCCCGGCGGATCGCCACCAGCTCGGGTTGATAGCCCTGGATTTTTTCCATCGTCGCGGCGTCGGTCATCGCAATATGCTCCCCAGCGGATCAGGCCGACATCAGGCCATGATCCGCCGGCTCCCGCAACCGCTCCGAACGAGGCCACCATGTCCCGCCTTGCCCTGGTCGCAGCCTTTCTCCTCCTCGCCACGCCCGCGCGCGCCCAGGCACCACCCACCGTGGCGCCACCCACCGTGGCACCACCCACGCCCGCCGCCCTGCCCACCCTGCAAACCCACCCGCCCGGCACCATCGCCGGCATCCTCGGCCGCCGCGTCACCGACGCCAAAGGCGACGAAGTCGGCCGCCTCGTCGACGTCCTCACCGACCGCCGCGGCCGCGTGCGCGCCGCCATTATCGACGTCGGCGGCTTCCTGGGCATCGGCATGCGCCGCGTCGCGATCGCCTGGGAAACCATGCGCGTCATCATCGAGGAAGGCGAAACCCACCTCGCCAGCGACCTCACCCTCGACGAAATCGCCGCCACCCCCGAATTCCGCGGCACCGACACGCCGATCCAGGTGCTCGGCCCGCGCCGCCCAACTCCATGACCACGCCGCCCACCCCGGCCCAGGATCGCGGCCTCGACGCGCTCAACCTCCTCATCGCCGGCATCGGCACCGCCTACGGCGCCTTCATCCCCGTCTACCTCACCGCGATGGCCTGGACCCAAACCCATATCGGCCTGGCCCTCACCGTCGCCACCATCACCTCCACCCTCTGCCAGGTCCCCGCCGGATTGCTCGTCGACGCCCTCGGCGCCCGCCGCCGCCGTGTGCTCTGGATCGCCGCCATCATCATCGGCGTCACCCCGCTGCTGCTCGCAGCCTTCCCCCGCCAACTCCCCGTCATCATCGCCCTCAGCCTGCAAGCCGCCGCCGGCGCCCTGCTCAGCCCCACCATCTCCGCCGTCTCACTGACCCGCGCCGGCCGCGACGGCTTCGGCGAACGCCTCGGCCGCAACGCCCGCTACGGCTCCATCGGCGCCGGCGCCGGCGCCGCCATCATGGGCGTCTCCAGCACCTGGATTTCGCAATACGCCGTGTTCCTCATCGCCGCCAGCCTGCTCCCCCTCGCCCTCTACGCCATCCACCGCATCGGCCCAGACCAGCCTGAACAGGTCCAAACCGAAACCACCGACGAACCCACCGGATGGGCCGCCCTCCGCGCCCCCCTCGCCCTCATGCGAGACCGCCACATCCTGGTCTTCGCCGCCTGCCTCGGCCTGTTCCAACTCTCCTCCATCGCCGTCCTGCAACTCGCCGCCGTCGAGGTGACCGCCCGCACCGGCGCCCGCTCCGGCCTGGTCATCGCCGCCTTCGTCATCATCCCACAAGTCATCGTCGCCCTCGTCTCCCCCGCCATCGGCGCCCACGCCGAACGCCACGGCCGCCGCCTCGTGCTGATGGCCAGCTTCGCCACCCTGCCCCTGCGCGCCGCCGCCTTCGGCCTCATCGCCAACCCCTACGCGCTGATCGGCGTGCAAACCCTCGAAGGCGCCGGCGGGGCGGCATTCGGCGTCATGATGCCCCTCGTCGCCGCCGACCTCACCCGAGGCACCAAACACTACACCCTCTGCCTCAGCCTCCTCGGCCTCGCAGCAACCCTCGGCACCGCACTCTCCACCGCCCTCGCCGGCTTCGCCGCCGACCGCTTCGGCCGCACTGCCGCCTTCTTCGCCCTCGCTTTCGTCGGCCTCGCCGCGACCCTCCTCGTCGCGATGGCTATGCCCGAAACGAAGGCCGACGAAAGCAAACAAACCTCCGGTGGCAAAGGGCCGGGGGCCCTTTGAACCCATCCCCATGCCGTCATCGCGAGCCCTGGCGGAGCCTTGATGGCTTGCCGCCCCCCCGCTACCTTCCCCCTCCTGATCACGACGATACCGTTGAGGGGGAACCGAGAAATGTCCGAAGCCGCCACCCACGAACAAACCGCCTCGATGCTGCTCCGCCGCACGCCCGACCAGATCCTCGGCCCGTTCTACCCGATCAACCAGACCCCCGACCCATCCGGCGATCTCACCAAAGGCCCCTCCGGCCGCGCCGAGGGCCAGGTTCTCGACCTCTCCGGCCGCCTCCTGATGCTCGATGGCACGCCGGTCGTCGGCGCGAACGTCGAGATCTGGCAGGCCAACAGGCACGGCCGCTACAACCATCCGGGCGACGCCAACGCCGCCCCGCTGGACCCCAACTTCAACGGCTTCGGCATCACCACGACCGACGCCCAGGGCCGCTATCACTTCACCACCATCCAGCCGACCGCCTACCCGACCAGCCCCGAGACCTGGCGCCCCGCGCATATCCATTTCGCTGTAACAACGGCCAAGGAGCGCCTGGTCACCCAGATGTATTTCGAGGGCGACCCCTACAACGCCACCGACCCGTTCCTGCTCAGCGCCCGCCGCAAGGAGGCGCTGATCGTCTCCCTGCTGCCGCCCTTGCCCGGCCAGGACCCGGCACTGCGCCGCATAGAGTTCGACATCGTCCTCGCCACCGGCTGACCCGCCGAGGCGCGCATCACCCGGCTGGAAAACCTCAAGCCGCCCCTTGCCCGTGCCCGCCCCCCCCCGATGCCAGCGCCGATGCCAGCGCCAGTGCCCGCGCGTACACCAGCTTGCGCGGCAGCCCGGTCGCCGCCGTCACCATCGCCACCGCCTCCTTCACCGAATGCCCCGCCAGCGCCGCGCGCAGCCGCGCCTCCAGATCATTCTCATCCGTTGCCTCCTCCGGCGCCGGCCCCACCACCACCGTGATCTCGCCGCGCGCCGCATGCGCCGCGTAGTGTGCCGCAAGCTCCGACAGCATGCCCCGCCGAACCTCCTCGAACCGCTTCGTCAGTTCCCGCGCCACCGCCGCCGGCCGATCGCCCAGCGCCTGCGCGAGATCAACCAGCGTCTCCGCCAGCCGATGCGGCGCCTCATACCAAACCAGCGTCGCCCGAAGCCCGGCCCGCTCCGCCGCCCGCACCCCGGCAAACGCCACCAGCCGCCCGGCCTGCTTCGGCGGCGGGAATCCGAGAAACAGGAACGGCTGCGGCGGCAACCCCGACAAAATCAGCGCCAGCAGCGCCGCATTCGCCCCCGGCAACCCACCCACCGGCAACCCCTCCGCCACCGCCGCCCGCACCAGGCGAAACCCGGGGTCCGACACCAGCGGCGTCCCGGCATCCGAAATCAACGCGACACGCTTGCCCGCGCGCAGCAGTTCCAGCACCGAATGAATGCGCGCATCCTCGTTATGCTCATGCAGCGGCGCCGTCCGCGTGGTCACGCCGAAATGGCTGAGCAATCGCGCCGAGCTTCTGGTATCCTCGCACAGCACGAGATCGGCCGCCTTCAGCGCGGCGACGGCACGATATGTCATGTCGGCGAGGTTGCCGATCGGCGTGGGAATAAGCACAAGCCCCTCCGGCACCGCGGTCGTGCGGAAGGTCTGTTCATCCTGAGGTGAGTCGCATGCGTCGTCGGACATTGCTTTTCGCTGCACCCCTGCTCGCCCTCGCAGCCTGCGGCGGCCAAACGCCGGCCTACGCCCCGACCGCCCGGGCGCCCACCGTCATCGCACGCCCGGCCACGCCCGCGAAGCCCATGCTCTCCACGACCGCCCCCACCGGCACCCGCGTCGCCCTCCTCGCGCCCCTCACCGGCGCCAACGCCGAACGCGGCCAGGCCCTCGTCACCGCCGCCAAACTCGCGCTGTCCGACCCCGGCGACCCCGCGCTCGACGTGTTCGACACCGCCTCCACTCCCGCCGGCGCCACCAGCGCCGCCGAGCAGGCCATCGCCGCCGGCGCCGGCATCATCATCGGCCCGCTGACCGCCGCCGAAACCGCCGCCGCCGCCACCCTTGCGCTCGCCGCCGGCATCCCGATGCTGCCCTTCACCAACGACTCCTCCCAGGCCCGCCCCGGCGTCTGGCCGCTCGGCCTCACCGCGCCGCAACAGGTCCGCCGCCTCGTCGCCAGCCTCGCAGCCCAAGGCCGCAGCCGCTTCGCCGCCGTGCTGCCGCAAAGCGATTTCGGCACCGCGATGGCCGCCGCCCTGACCGCCGCCGTCGCCGATGCCGGCCTGCCGCCCCCCGATATCCGCTTCCACTCCGGCGCGATGGCCGCGGCCAACAGCGCCATGCGCGACGTCTCCGGCTACGCCACCCGCCGCGGCCCGCTCGACGCCCAGATCAAGGCCGCCCGCGCCTTGCACACGCCCGAGGGCCGCAAGCGCGCCGCCGAACTGGTCCGCCAACCCATCCCCGCCGCCCCCATCGACGCCCTCCTGTTGGCCGATTTCGGCGAACCGCTGCACACGCTCGCCAGCCTTTTGTCGTACTACGACATCGACGCTCCCAAGGCCGACGCAATCGGCGTGCGCATCTTCGGCCCCGCCCAGTGGGCCGCCCCCGCCGCCCTCGGCGAGGCCGCCCTCAACGGCGCCTACTACGCCGCCCCCGACCCCGCATTGCGCGCCGCCTTCGACGCCAGATACAGCGCCGCCACCAGCAACCCCGCCCCCGGCCTCGCCGATTTCGCCTATGACGCCGCCGCCATCGCCCGCGTTCTCGCCACCTCCGGCGAAGGCTACTCCCCCGCCGCCCTCAGCCGCCCCGAAGGCTTCGCCGGCGTCAACGGCGTGCTCGCTTTGATGCCCGACGGCCGCGTCCGCCGCGGTCTCGCGGTGTTCGAAATCCAACCCGGCGGCGCCGTTCTGACCGATCCTACGCCGGAGAATTTCGCCGCTCCAGGAATCTAAAATGGATAAAAGTTTTTTGGTTCTTTTTTTCAAAAAAGAACAAGCGCTTCTTTTTGAAAAAAGAAGCAAAAACTTTTCATCCGTCTTGCTTCACGCCGCATGATCGAGGCATTCCTTGCGGCGGTGCTACTGATCGTCGGCGGATTCTATGTGCGCGAGCGCCGCCGTACCAACCGTCTCGTCAGCGCCATCGTCCGCCTCACGCGCGACACCACCATGCGCACCGCCGCCGCCGATGCCGCGCTGCGCGCCAGCGAAACCATCATCGAACGCCTGCCCGATCCGCTCATCCTGCTCGACACCGGCCACGCCGCCCTGCGCAGCAACCCCGCTGCCCGCGCGGCTTTCGGCAACGACATGGCGTCCGTTCTGCGCCACCCCGCCCTGCGCACCGCCATCGCAGCCAACAAACCGATCACCGTCGCCCTCGAACTCACCGTGCCCATCCAGCGCGAGGTGCAGGCGGCGATCATCCCGCTCGACCCGCCGCTCGCCGGCGGCGCCCACGCGATGGTCGTGCTGTCCGACCGCTCCCGCGAACGCGCCATCGAACGCATGCGCGCCGATTTCGTCGCCAATGCCAGCCACGAACTACGCACGCCCTTGGCAAGCCTGATCGGCTTCATCGACACCCTGCGCGGCCCCGCCGCCGATGACAAACCCGCCCAGCGCCGCTTCCTCGCCATCATGGCCGAGCAGGCCGCCCGCATGCACCGCCTGATCGACGACCTGCTGAGCCTCTCGCGCATCGAACTGAACGAGCACCAGTCCCCCACCGACCGCATCGACCTCGCCGCCCTCATCCGCGGCGTCACCGCCGGCTTCGAGCCGCGGCTGCCCGACCGCCTCGCCGTCACTATCGAGGACGCCCTTCCAATGATCGCCGCCGACGCCGACCAGATCACGCAAGTCCTCAACAACCTGATCGAGAACGCCGCCAAATACGGCAACGACGGCGCCCGCATCCGCCTTGCCGTCGCCCGCGCCAGCGGCGGCCGTTTCCCCACCCGCCCCGGAGTCGCCCTCAGTGTCAGCGACGACGGCCCCGGCATTCCCCGCGCGCACCTGCCGCGCCTGACCGAACGCTTCTACCGCATCGACCGTGGCCGTTCCCGCGCCGCCGGCGGCACCGGCCTCGGCCTCGCCATCGTCAAACACATCGCCAACCGCCACCGCGGCCAACTCACCATCGACAGCGAGGAAGGCGTCGGCACCACCGTCACGCTGTGGCTCCCTGCCGCTACAGGAAATTCGCCGCCGTGACTCCGAAAAACCCCTGGAAGGTGATGTGCGTGCCGTCCGAGGCAAACAGTCACGCCTCGTAGGTCCGTGGCGGCGCGCCCAGCAGCATCACTTCGTCCGATAGATACCCACGGGGGTGACTTCGCCGCGCAACTGGCCTAGTCTGCCGTTCTTCCGTGGTTTTCACAGCAAGCGAGGCGCACATGTCGCTCACCAACTCACCCGACGCCGAGGCGCGTGCCAAGGTCGTCAAGCAGGATCTCGACAACGTCCTGCACCCGATCGTCCAGCACAAGTCGCTCGAAAAGAGCCAGATGGTGGTCGTCAACGCCAAGAACTCGACCATCGTGGACGCTGACGGCACGACGTATCTCGACGCGATGGCCGGCCTCTGGTGCGTCAACATCGGCTATGGCCGCACCGAGCTTGCCGAGATCGCGGCGCAGCAGATGCAGCAGATCGCCTACTACCCGCACACCGCCATGAACCTGCCGGCCGCCCAGCTCGGCGAGCAGATCAACAACCTGATGGGTGGCGGCTATCACACCTATTTCGTGAACTCCGGTTCCGAGGCGAATGAGGCCGGCTTCAAGATCGCCCGCCAATACGCCAAGCATGAATTCCCCGGCCAGTTCCGCTTCAAGACGATCGGCCGCCACTTCGCCTATCACGGCACCACGCTGGCCACCCTGGCGGCCGGTGGCATGGGTGACCGCAAGGTGAAGTTCGAGCCGTACGCGGGCGAGTTCACCCATGTCGTGGCCCCCACCTGCTACCGCTGCCCGCTCGGCCTCACCTATCCGTCCTGCGAAGTCGCCTGCGCCAAGGCGTTCGAGTCGGCGATCCTCGGCGAGGGCCCGGACACGGTCGCCGAGATCATCGTCGAGCCGATCATGTCCAGCGTCGGCATCGCGGTGCCGCCGGATGAGTATTTGCCCATGGTCGAGGCGATTTGCCGCAAGTATGACGTGCTGCTGCATGTCGACGAGGTCATCAACGGCTTCGGCCGCACCGGCAAGATGTTCGCCCACCAGCATTACGGCGTCAGCCCGGACATCATGGCCGTCGCCAAGGGCATCGTCTCGGCCTACCTGCCGATCGCCGCCACCGTGGTGAAAAACCGCGTGTTCGAAAGCTTCCTCGGTGAAGCCGCCGAAGAAAAGCAGGTCATGCAGGTCAACACCTATGGCGGCCATCCGGTCGCGGCCGCGGTCGCGGTCCGCAACATCGAGATCTTGCTGGAGGAGAAGCTTCCCGAGCGTGCCGCCGAGATGGGCAACTACCTGATGGCCGGCCTGAAAGACCGCCTCAAGCGCCACAGCATCCTCGGCGAAGTGCGCGGCAAGGGCCTGCTGATCGGCATCGAACTGATCACCGACCAGGCCAGCAAGGTACAGCTGCCGAACCCGCTGATCGCCAACGTGGTGGCCTTCTGCCGCAACAACGGCGTCATCGTCGGGCGCTCCGGCGGCGGCGTGCGCCACTCCAACACCATCACCCTCTCGCCCCCGCTGGTGATCACCCGCAGCGAGTGCGACACCCTGATCGACGTGCTCGACAAGGCCCTCGAAAACACCGCCAACATGATGGCCGGCCGCTGAACGACTGATCGTGCCGCCCCTCTCCCGGCAACGGGAGGGGGGACCAAAGGGGCGCACCCCGTCGCGCGAATGCGCGCTGCGCACGACGCCGGCGGAGGCGCGTTTGCTCCCCGCAATTTTCCGACTAGCCGCCCCCGTGCCGCCCGTCCTACAATGGCGTCGAATCACCGTCGGCCCAATGGTCGAGACGGTCGCGCCAACAGGGAGGACGAACACGATGCGGCGGATAAGCTTGCTCATGGCATGCCTGGCGATAGCCTTCACCGGGGCCGCCCAGGCGCAGCCCACCATCAAGATCGCCTATACGGACCCGCTCTCCGGCCCCTTCGCCCAGGTCGGCGACGCCAACCTCAAGCAGTTCAACTATATTCTCGACCACATCAACGCCACCGGCGGCGCCCTCGGCCGCAAATTCGAACTGGTGCCGTTCGACAACAAGTCCCAGCCCTCGGACGCGCTGATCGCGCTCAAGAGCGCCACCGACCAGAACATGCCGTTCATCATGCAGTGCAGCGGCTCCAACATCGCCGCCGCCCTGATCGAGGGCGTCAACAAGCACAATGACCGCAACCCCGACAACCGCATCATCTTCCTGAACTGCGGCGCGGTGGCCACCGAACTGACCAACGAGCAGTGCAGCTTCTGGCATTTCCGCTTCGACCTTCATGTCGCCATGAAGGCTGAGGTGATGGCCCGCGCGCTGCCCAAGGACGTCACCAAGGTCTATCTGATCAACCAGGATTACCTGTTCGGCCAGTCCGTCCAGCGCGACGTCAAGGCCTTCCTCGCCAAGATCCGGCCGGACGTCCAGGTCGTCGGTGACGAACTGATCCCACTCGGCAAGATCAAGGACTTCTCCCCGTACATCACCAAGATCAAGGCCTCCGGCGCCCAGGCGCTGCTCACCGGCAACTGGGGCCCGGACATGAACCTGCTGATCAAGGCGGGCATCGATGCCGGCGCCGATCTGCGCTACTACACCTTCTACGCCCACCTCACCGGCGGTGCCACCGCGATCGGCCCGGCCGGCGACGGCAAGGTGTTCTCGGTGATGTCCTTCGGCGAGAACGTCGCCCCGGAAATCGGCAACAAGGAGGCCGAGGCCTTCACCAACGGCTTCCGCGCCAAGCACAAGTTCGACTTCGCGGCCGGCCCGTTCCGCACCATCTTCGAATACATCCAGGCCGCGGTCATCGCGGCCGGCACGACAGACCCCACCAAGGTCGCTTTCGCCATGGAGGGCATGTCGCGCAAGAACTTCCTCGGCTACGACACGACCATGCGCAAGGATGACCACCAGTTCATCAGCGAATACTATGTCGGCGTCTTCAAGAAGGGCGTGAAATACGACGCCGAAAACACCGGCCTCGGCTGGGGTATCGCCACCACCATCCTGTCCAACCAGGTGGATCAGCCGAACACCTGCAAAATGAAGCGGCCGGCCATGTGACCGCGCGCGCCGTCCCCGCCAAACGGGGACGGCGCAGCCGCCTGGAACGAAATCGATGGAAGTATTTATTGTCTCCCTGCTAAACGGGCTGGTCTACGGCATGCTGCTGTTCATGCTCGCCAGCGGCCTCACCCTGATCCTCAGCATGATGGGCGTGCTCAACTTCGCGCACGCCTCCGCCTACATGCTCGGCGCCTATTTCGCCTTCACGATCAGCACCTATATCGGCTTCTGGCCGGCCCTCTTCCTCGCCCCCATCCTGTGCGGCTTCGTGGGTGCGGCGATCGAGATGTGGGGCCTGCGCCGCGTCCACAAGAACGGCCATATCGCGGAGCTGCTGTTCACCTTCGGCCTTGCCCTGATCATCGAGAAGATCGTGCAAATGACCTGGGGCCTGATCCCGGTGCCCTACCGGGTGCCGGCTCTGCTCGATTTCCCGCTGTTCAGCGTCTACGGCACGCAGTTCCCCGCCTATCGCGCGTTCATGCTGCTGATCTCCGCCCTGATGTTCGGCGCCATCTGGCTCGGCCTGACGCGCACCCGCGTCGGCCTCGTCATCCAGGCCGCCCTCACCCATCCCGAAATGGCCGGCGCGCTGGGCCATAACGTCCCGCGCATCTTCACCCTCGTCTTCGCCGCCGGCACCGCCCTCGCAGGCCTCGCCGGCGTCATCGGCGGCAACTACCAGGTCACCGAACCCGCGATGGCCTTCACCATGGGCCCGATCGTCTTCGTCGTCGTCGTCTTCGGCGGTCTCGGCTCGCTGACCGGCTGCTTCATCGCCTCCATCCTGATGGGCATGATCCAAACCTTCGCCGTCGTGCTGGATTATTCCCTCGCCGACCTCATCGCCCTCACCGGCTACACCGTCACCAAGACGACGCCCCTTGCCGAGGTATTGACCGTGTCCCTGCCGCGCATCGGCGCCCTGATGCCGTTCATCCTGATGGTCTTCATCCTCGTCTTCCGACCACGCGGCCTGATGGGAACACGCGACACATGAGCGGGCTCCGCCGCCACTGGCCGTGGCTCCTCGCCGTCGTCCTCGCAATCGCCATCCCGTTCCTGTTCTACGACTTCACCAAGGGCCGCCATTCCGGCTTTGCATTGACCTTGATGAGCGAGATCTGCCTGATGGCGATCTTCGCGCTGTCCTTCAACATGCTGATGGGGCAAGCCGGCCTGCTCTCCTTCGGCCACGCCATCCTGTTCGGCATGGGCGCCTACTGCACCGCCCATGTGATGAATTCAGTGAAGGCCGGCGCCTTCTGGTTCCCGATCGAGGCGCTGCCCGCCATCGGCGCCATCAGCGGCCTCTTCTTCGGCTATCTCTTCGGCTGGCTGGCAACCCAGCAACGCTCGACCGCCTTCGCCATGATCACCATGGGCCTCGGCGAACTCGTCGCCGCCGCCGCCCTGATGTTCATGACCTTCTTCGGCGGCGAAGGCGGCATCACCACCGACCGCGTCATCGACACCTCCGTCTTCGGCGTCGCCTACACCACGCCCTGGCAGGTCTATTGCCTGATCGTCGCCTGGACGCTGATCGCCGCCATCCTGATGCGCCTGCAAACCGAAACCCCGCTCGGGCGCATGGCCAATGCCAGCCGCGACAATTTCGAGCGCACCCAGTTCGTCGGCTACGACCCGCGGATGATCCGGCTCTACCAGTTCGCGCTCTCCGGCTTCTTCGCCGGCATCGCCGGCAGCCTCTACACGATGGTCTACGAAATCGTCACCTTCGACACGCTGGCGGCCACCAAATCCGCCAACGCCCTGCTCGCCGCCTATATCGGCGGCGCCGGCGGCTTCTTCGGCCCCATCCTCGGCACCATCGTCGTCGTCCTGCTGCAAAGCGGCGTCAGCCTGCTGAGCAACGCCTGGCTGCTCTATGTCGGCGTGCTCTTCATCGTCATGGTGATGTTCGCCCCGGGCGGCCTGATCGGCCTGCTCGCCATGCACGCGCCCATCCTGCGCATCGGCCGGCTGCGCGAACTGACCCTGCCTTACGTCCGCGTCGGCCTGCCCTTCATCGTGCTGCTGCTCGGTTTCGTCCTGCTGGTGGAACTCACCTCCTTCACCACCATCGGCGCCGCGCAGGGCAAAATCTTCAAGATCGCCGGCAACGTGATCGACACCACGGCCGCCGCCCCCTGGCTCGTCGGCCTGTTCTCGCTCGTCATCGGAACGCTCTGGCTCCGCCTCGAATCCCGCGGCTTTCGCACCAAGTGGGGCGCGCTGATCGAAGTCGCCAAGGCCCAGGGGAAAATACTGTGAGCGACGCCATCAAACTCACCGACGTCACGAAAAGCTTCGGCCGCACCGAGATCATCCGCGGCGTCAACCTCGCCATCCGCAAGGGCGAGCGCCACGCCATCATCGGCCCCAACGGTGCCGGCAAGACCACGCTGTTCAACCTCATCTCCGGCCGCTTCCCGATCACCGCCGGCAGCATCGAAGTGAACGGCAAATCCACCGCCGGCCTCGCGCCGCAGGAAATCAACCATCTCGGCCTCTCCCGCAGCTTCCAGATCACCTCGATCTTCCCGCGCATGACGGTGTTCGAGAACCTCCGCTGCGGCCTGCTGTGGTCGCGCGGCTACCGCTATTCGTTCTGGCAGATGCTCGGCGCCCAGAAGGCCCTGAACGGCGAAGCCGAGGCGCTGCTCGAACGCATCAACCTCACCGCACGCCGCAACCTCCCCGCCGGCCTGCTCTCCTACGCCGAACAGCGCGCGCTCGAAATCGGCATCACCATCGCCGGCGGCGCCGACATCATCCTGCTCGACGAACCCACCGCCGGCATGAGCCACAGCGAAACCGACCAGGCCGTCGATCTCATCCGAAAAGTCTCCGAAGGGAAAACCCTGGTCATGGTCGAACACGACATGGGCGTCGTCTTCGGCCTCGCCGACCGCGTCACCGTGCTGGTCTATGGCGAGGTCATCGCATCCGACGTGCCCGCCGCCATCCGCGGCAACGCCGCCGTCCAGGAAGCCTATCTCGGCACCGAGGTCACCTGATGCTCGAAGTCACCGACCTGCACGCCTTCTACGGCAAAAGCCACATCCTCCAGGGCGTCGATCTGCGCATCGGCAAGGGCGAAATCGTCAGCCTGCTCGGCCGCAACGGCGTCGGCCGCTCGACCACCTGCAAAGCCATCATGGGCCTCGTCGCGCCACAGGGGAAAGTCACCTTCAAGGGCCAGAACATCACCGGCCAACGCCCCGACCAGATCGCCCACGCCGGCATCGGCTACGTGCCCGAAGACCGCCAGGTCTTCCCCGGCCTCTCCGTGCGCCAGAACCTCGAACTTGGCCTCAAACGCGCCAACACCTTCGGCCGCTGGAACTTCGAAGACGTCTACAAACTGTTCCCCAATCTCGGCGCCCGCCGCGACAACGCCGCCGGCGTGCTCTCCGGCGGCGAGCAGCAGATGCTCACCATGTGCCGCACCCTGATGGGAGACCCGGACCTCGTCATCATCGACGAACCCACCGAAGGCCTCGCCCCTAAACTGGTCGAACAGGTCGGCCAACTCCTCGACGAAATCGCCCGCCGCGGCGTCGCCATCCTGCTCGTCGAACAGAAACTCACCATCGCCCTGAAAATCTCGACCCGACTCTACGTGATGGGCCACGGCCATATCGTCTTCGAAGGCACCCCCGCCGATCTCGCCGCAAATGGCGATATTCGTAAGGAATGGCTGGAAGTGTAGCAAGGCCAGGGCGCTGCCCTGGACCCGCAAAGGGTCAGGGACCCTTTGATCCCATTCCCTTTTCTTGGCTGCGTCAGCAGCCTTCAATCCAATTCGGATCGTGTATGAGGGCTGCTGACGCAGCCAAGAAAAGTGGCGGGTTTCCAAAGGCCTCAGGCCTTTGGCGGGTCATCCGACGCGCCGCTTGCGCGGCGACGGCAGAGCCCTCGCCTTCCTTATGCCCGCATCGCAATCCGCGCGCTCGTCGCCAGCGGCACCTCGATATCGATCTCCAGCGTCGACACATGATCCCCGCGATCGAGCTTGATCTGTACCTTGTCCGGATCGACCTCCATATGCCTACGGATCACCGCCAGGATCTCCTCCTGCAGCCGTGCGATCAGGTCGCTCTTGCCGAACGCCGAGCGTTCATGGGCAAGCAGAATCTGCAAGCGGTCGCGCGCGATATTCGCGCTCGGCTTCTTGCGAAAAAACTGGAAGATGCTCACGCCACCCTCCGCCCGAACAGCCGATCCACCAGGCCACGACGCTCTTGCGGCACGGTCATCGGCACCTCTTCCCCACGCAGGCGTCGCACCGCGTCTGCATAGGCGCGGGCGGGCGGCGTCAGCGGCGCGTTCAGCGTCACCGGCACGCCCATGTTGGAGGCTTTCAGCACTTCCTGGCTTTCCGGAATGATGCCGAGCAGCGGAATGGACAGGATTTCCAGCACGTCCTCCACCGTCAGCATATCCCCCCGCGCCGCGCGGATCGGATCGTAGCGGGTCAGCAACAGATACTTCTCCACCCGCTCCCCCTTTTCCGCCCGTGCCGTCTTGCTGTCGAGCAGCCCGATGATGCGATCGCTGTCCCGCACCGAGGACACTTCGGGGTTGGTCACCACGATGGCGGCATCGGCATGATGCATCGCCAGCGCCGCGCCGCGCTCGATGCCGGCGGGGCTGTCGCACAGCACCCAGTCGAACTTCTCCTTGAGGTCGGCGATCACTTTCGCCACCCCGTCGCTCGTCAGCGCGTCCTTGTCGCGCGTCTGCGAGGCCGGGAGAATGGACAGGTTCTCCAGCCGCTTGTCGCGGATCAGCGCCTGATGCAGCTTGGCGTCACCCTGGATGACGTTGATGAGGTCGAACACCACCCGGCGTTCCGCGCCCATCACCAGGTCGAGGTTGCGCAGCCCGACGTCGAAATCGACGACCACCACGCTCTCCCCGCTCTGCGCCAGGGCAGCCCCGATCGCGGCGGTCGATGTGGTCTTACCCACGCCTCCCTTGCCGGATGTGACTACGATGACTTTCGACATGCCTTCCTCCTCGCGCCTCGAGTGTGATGACCGAAGGTGGAATCACCGACGGTCTGAATCACGCGTTAAAACAAAGAGCTGGAGTAGGATGACTGCACCTGTCGGCAGTCATCCCACTCTAGCGCTGCGCACTCATCATGATGCGTCCGGCATCGAGCCAGATCTGCGCGGCCTGGCCGCGCATCCCGGCATCCATGTCCTCGGACGTCTTGTAGAATCCATCGATGGACACCAGCTCGGCCTCCATCTTCCGGCAGAAAATGCGCGCCCGCGCGAACCCGAGCGCCCCCGCCAACGCCCGCCCCCGCAACGTGCCGTAGATATGGATCGACCCGCCGGCAAGAATTTCCGCCCCCGACGACACCGACCCAAGCACCGTCACATCGCCAAGCGGATGACGGATCGCCTGGCCCGACCGCACATGGTCCTCCACGATCAACCCCGGCGACGGCAAGGGCGGTGGCGGCGGTGCCGGTGCCTGCTCCTTGATCTCGATCATCCCACCCACGCGCCCGCCCAGCAGCTTGCGTTTCCAGCCATCCGTACCCGGAATATCCCGCGCGTTCTCGACATCGACGACGCCCAACCCATGCGCCTCCAGATCGGCCAACAACGTGCCCACCCCCGGCGTGCCCGCGTTCAACGCCGCGAGATCGACGATCACCGGCCGTGCGGCGAAAAAACCCGGCGATCGGGCGATCTGCGCCTTCAACGCCTCCAGCCATTCGGCCAGCGGCGCCTCGGGCGCGACCACGAAAGCCATGAAAGAGCGGCCGCGGACTCGGATCTGCATACGGGGTCGGGTATCACTGGGCACACCACAGCCTGCCCAGCCACGCGCCCGGGGTCAACGGCTAAGCGACGCTCGGACGCAAGATGTTGTGGACAGTTTTCACTAACCCGCGCTATCCGTTGATTTACCGCGCCGCCACCGGGCGCTGGAGCGCATTGCGCCGGCCAACCGCGTCAAACACCGGGCCGAAACAGGCCCGCTCCACATACCGCCCGGCGCCGCGCACCGCCCGCAAATCCCCATCCGCCCACACGACTCGGCCGCGCGACAGCGTCGTGCGCGCAACCCCCGTCACATCCATGCCCTCATAGACATTGAAATCGACGTTCTGATGATGCGTCTTCGCCGAAATCCGCCGCGCCCCCGCAGGGTCCCACAACACAATATCGGCATCCGCCCCCACCGCCAGCACCCCCTTGCGCGGATAGAGATTGAAGATCTGCGCCGTGCTGGTCGAGGTAATCCGCACAAACTCCGACGGCGTCAGCCGCCCGGTCGCCACCCCATGATGCCACAGGACGCTCATCCGGTCCTCGATCCCACCGGTACCGTTGGGAATGCGGGTGAAATCATCCCGCCCGGCGGCCTTCTGCGGCGCACAAAAACAGCAATGATCCGTCGCCGTCGTCTGCAAACTCCCCGAAGCCAGCCCCGCCCACAGCGCCTCCTGATGCCGCTTGGCCCGAAACGGCGGGCTCATCACATAGGCGGCCGCGGTCGCCCAATCCGGATGGCGATACACACTCTCGTCGATCACCAGATGCTGCGCCAGCACCTCGCCATACACCCGCTGCCCCCCGGCCTGCGCCCGCGCAATCGCCTCGGCGGCATCGGCAGTCGAGACATGCACAATATAGATCGGCGCCCCCAGCAACTTCGCAATCGCGATCACCCGCTGCGCCGCCTCCCCCTCCACCTCCGGCGGCCGCGACAGCGCATGCCCCTCCGGCCCGGTGATCCCCAGCGCCAGCAGTTTCTGCTGCAAATGGGCCACGGCATCGCCGTTCTCCGCATGCACGTTGCAAATCGCCCCCAACTCCAACGCGCGGCCGATGCTGTTCAGCAATACCCCGTCATCCACCATCAACGCGCCCTTGTACGCCATGAAGTGCTTGAAACTATTCACCCCATGCTCGCGCGCCAGCACCCCCATCTCGTCGGAAACCCGCTCCGACCACGACGTCACCGCGACATGAAACCCGTAATCCCCGGCCGCCTTCGCCGCCTTCTCCCGCCACGCCCGCCAGGCCGCGATCATCGAGTCACCCGGCCCGGGAATAACAAAATCAATGATCGACGTCGTCCCGCCCGCAAACCCCGCCGCCGTGCCCGTATAAAAATCCTCGCTCGCCGTCGTGCCCATGAACGGCAGCTCCATGTGCGTATGCGGATCAATCCCGCCAGGCATCACCAACAACCCCCCGGCATCAATCACCTCCGCCCCAACCGGCACCTCCAACGCCGGACCAATCGCCGCGATCCGCTCGCCCTCGCACAAAATATCGGCGCGAACCTCACGCTCGGCCGTCACCACAGTTCCACCACGGATCAGTAACGACATCGGAAGCTCCCTTGTTTCCCGCGACGATCGTGCAAGGTAATCCAGCAAAGGGCCATAGGCGGGCATAAGCGCCAACATAAGGAAGGCGAGGGCTCTGCCGTCGCCGCGCAAGCGGCGCGTCGGACAACAAGGCGAGGGCTCTGCCCTCGACCCGCAAAGGGTCAGGGACCC
>JAYTUU010000114.1:0-19373 GCA_043744375.1 Rhodospirillales bacterium
CTCAACATCAGCCAAGCTGACTTCCACGGCGAGTGGAACTACACTTTTCAGCCGCGAAAACCAGATAATTGAAGCGACTATTCTGCATCAATCCCTTAGTGGGGTCGAGGGGCAAAGCCCCCGCCTTGCTTGCTTCCCTACCCCACTCTCGCCCCCGCCGGCATCACCGTGTGGCTAGGAACCGGGCGACGTTTCGGTGGTGGTCTTCGAGGGTTTTGGCGAAGGCGTGGCCTCCGGTTCCGTCGGCGACGAAGTAGAGGTCATCGGTGGGGAGTGGTCTGGCGACGGCTTGCAGGCTGGCGAGGCCGGGGCTTCCGATGGGGGTGGGGGGGAGTCCGGTGATCCGGTAGGTATTGTAGGGGTTGTCGCGGTCGAGTTCGGCGCGGGTGATGGTTCGGCCGCCGGTGGCGAGGCCTCCGGTGGCGGCGTAGATGACGGTGGGGTCGGATTGCAGTTTCATGCCGCGTTTGAGGCGGTTGAGCAGCACGCCGGCGACGCGGGCGCGTTCTTCCGGCCGGGCGGTTTCGCGTTCGACGATGGAGGCGAGGGTGACGAGGTCGTTCGGGGCGTCGAGCGGCAGGTTGTCAGCGCGTTCGGACCACAGCCGCGCGACGGTGCGTTGCATGGCGAGGCTGGCGCGTTCGACGATCGCGGCGCGGCTCATGCCGTGTTCGTAGGCGTAGGATTGCGGCAGCATGGCGCCTTCCGCGGGCACCGGCGGGTTGCCGGCAAGGGCCTCGGCGCGGTCGAGCAGGAGGGCGATCTGGGCGGCGGTGAGGCCTTCGGGGATGGTCAGGCGGTGTTGCACGGGGCGAGCGTTGCGCAGGATGGCCAGCACGTCCTTCAGGCTGGCGGCGGCGGGAAAGACGAATTCCCCGGCGCGCAGCGGGCCGGCATAGGCGGTGAGGAAGGCGGCGGTGCGGAACTCCGTCGGGTCCGCGATCAGGCCGGCCGCGCGCAGTTTCGGGCCAATTTCACCGGGTGAGCCGTGCGGAATGATGAGCGTGCGTTGCTCCGGCAGCGGGCCGGGCGCGAGATAGCGGAGGCGCGCCTTCTCGAAGCCGACGACGCTGCCGGCACCGAGGGCGCCGATCAGTGCGAGGGCGATGATCCCGGTGCGCAGCCGCATCCGCTGCGGTCAGGCGGCCCGGCCGAAGACGATGGAGGCGTTGGTGCCACCGAAGCCGAAGCTGTTGGACAGCGCCATGTCGATCTTGCGTTCCTGCGCAACCTTGGCGACCCGGTCGACGACGCTTTCCCGGCTCGGGTTTTCGAGGTTCAGCGTGGGCGGCGCCACGCCGTCGCGGATGGCGAGGATGGAGAAGATCGCCTCGATCGCGCCGGCGGCCCCGAGCAGATGCCCGGTGGCGGATTTGGTGGAGGACATTGCCAGGCCGCGGGCGGCGTCGCCGAAGAAGCGTTCGACCGCCTGGAGTTCGAGATCGTCGCCGAGCGGGGTCGATGTGCCGTGGGCGTTGACGTAGCCGATCTGTTCCGGGTTCAGCTTGCCGTTGCGTAGTGCGGCCTTCATGGCGCGGAAGGCGCCGTCATGGCCTTCGGCGGGGGCGGTGATGTGATAGGCGTCGCCGGACATGCCGTAGCCGATCACTTCGCCGTAGATTTTCGCGCCGCGCTTTTTGGCGTGCTCGTATTCCTCCAGCACGACAACGCCGGCGCCCTCGCCCATGACGAAGCCGTCGCGGTCCTTGTCCCAGGGGCGGGAGGCCTGCGCGGGGGTGTCGTTGAAGCCGGTGGACAGCGCGCGGGCGGCGCAGAAGCCGGCGAAGGCGATGATGTTGACGCCAGCCTCGGCCCCGCCGGCGACCATCACATCGGCGTCGCCGAACATGATGAGGCGCGCGGCATCGCCGATCGCATGCACGCCGGTGGCGCAGGCGGTGACGGCGCTGTGGTTGGGGCCTTTGAAGCCGTATTTGATCGAGACATGACCGGAAGCCAGGTTGATCAGGGCGGCCGGAATGAAGAACGGCGAGACGCGGCGGAGCTTGCCCTCATGGATCTGAACGGCCGCCTCGTAGATCGTCTCCAGCCCGCCGACACCGCTGCCGATCATCACGCCGGTGTTGCAGCGGTTCTCCTCGTCCTCGGGCATCCAGCCGCTATCCTCGACCGCCTCGGTGGCCGCGACGATCGCGTACTGGATGAAGCGGTCCATCTTCTTGACGTCCTTGGAGGACACCCACTCGGCGACATCGAGCTTGCCATCGGCGCGCGTGCCCTGCGGGATCGTGCCGGCGATCTTGGCCGGCATGTCCTTCACATCGAAGGATTGAATGGCCGAGATGCCGGACTCGCCGTTGATCAGGCGTTTCCAGACATGCTCGACGCCCAGCCCAAGAGGGCAGGCGATACCCATACCAGTGACAACAACGCGTCGCATCGCTCGAATCCTTACTTGCCGCCGGATATGCGGGGTGGGCTAGGCGGCTTTCTGCTTCTCGATGTACTCGACCGCATCCTTGACGGTGTTGATCTTCTCGGCGGCATCCTCGGGGATCTCGACGTTGAACGCCTCCTCGAAAGCCATCACCAACTCAACGGTGTCGAGGCTGTCGGCACCGAGATCGTCGATGAACGACGCGTCCGCGGTCACCTTGCTCTCCTCGACGCCGAGATGCTCGACGACGATCTGCTTCACCCGCTCGGCGATATCGCTCATAGGTCTTCCTTTTCCCGCCTGCCGGTCCACGCGCCCGGCTCGTGTTTCAAAACTCTTGTCCAGCCGCAGGCCGAAACCGCGCGGCGCTTAGCATGGTTTCCTCCGCCACGCTAACCAAGGCAAGCCCCGATTCGCGCCAGTGCTCCCCCGACTAATCCATATTGGGCCGCGCCGCTACAAGCACGCGGAACCGCCACAGGGCAATCGGGTGAAGGCTCAAGCCGCAATCAAGGCTCCGCCGGCGGCAAGGGGCGTGCCCCGTCGCGCGAATGCGCGCTGCGCACGACGCCGCCGGAGGTGCGCTTCAGATCATCGCCATCCCGCCGTTCACATGCAGTGTCGCCCCGGTGACCCATCCGGCTTCGGTGCTGGCGAGATAGAGCACGGCGGCGGCGATATCGGCGGGGTCTCCCATGCGGCCGAGCGGGATTTGTTCGTTGAGTTTGGCTTTCTGGGCGTCGGTGAGGGCGTGTGTCATCGGGGTCGCGATGAAGCCGGGGGCGACCATGTTGACGGTGATGCCGCGGCTGGCGACTTCCTGGGCGAGGGCTTTGGTCATGCCGACCAGGCCGGCCTTGGCGGCGGCGTAGTTGGCCTGGCCGGGGTTGCCGGTGGCGCCGACGATCGAGCCAATGCCGATGATGCGGCCGGCGCGGCGGCGCAGCATGCCTTTGAGGGCGGCGCGGGCGAGGCGGAAGGGGGCGGTGAGATCGACGTCGATGACGGCCTGCCAGTCTTCGTCTTTCATGCGCAACGCCAGCATGTCCCGCGTCAGGCCGGCGTTGTTGACCAGGATGGAGAGCGGGCCGGCGGCCTGTTCGGCGGCGGCGACGAGGGCGTCGGGGGCGGCGGGGTCGCTGAGATTGGCGGGGCAGACATGCGCGCGGTCGCCGAGTTCGGCGGCGAGGCTGTCGAGCGCGTCGCGGCGGGTGCCCGAGAGGGCGACGATGGCGCCCTGGGCGTGCAGGGTGCGGGCGATGGCGGCGCCGATGCCGCCGGAGGCGCCGGTGACGAGGGCGGTCTTGCCGTCGAGACGGAACATTTTATGATGCCTCAGAATGTTTTCAGCAAGGCTTCGATGTCGGCCGGCGTGCTCGCGGACGCGCCTGTGGCCTCCGGTGCGATGCGCTTGACGAGGCCGGAAAGGACCTTGCCGGAGCCGAGTTCAATGAAACTGTTTACGCCGATTATGGCCATGGCCTGCATGCATTCGCGCCAGCGCACGGTCGCGGTCACCTGTTCGATCAGGCAGCGGACGATCTCGTCGGGGTCGGTCACCTTGGCAGCGGCGACGTTGGCGATCACGGGCACGCTGGGCGCGCGCGGGCGGGTGCGTTCGAGGGCGGCGGCCATCGCGTCGGCGGCGGGGGCCATCAGCGCGCAGTGGAAGGGGGCCGAGACCGGCAGCAGCATGGCGCGCTTGACGCCTTTGGCGCGGGCCAGTTCGCAGGCGCGTTCGACGGCCGCCTTGGCGCCGGAGACGACGACCTGGCTGCCGCCATTGTCGTTGGCGGGGTCGATCACTTCTTTCTTGCCATCCGGGCCGATGGCGGCTTCGGCGCAGATTTCGCGGGCGAGATCAAGCTCGCAGCCGAGCAGGGCGGCCATCGCGCCCTCGCCGGCGGGGACGGCTTTCTGCATCGCCTGGCCGCGCAGTTTCAGCAGGCGGGCCGCTTCGGGAATGGAAAAACTGCCGGCGGCGGCGAGGGCCGAGTATTCGCCGAGCGAGTGGCCGGCGACGACGACGGCGCGGTTGGCGAGCTTGAAGCCGCCCTCGGTTTCGAGCACGCGCAGCACGGCGAGCGAATGCGCCATCAGCGCGGGCTGGGCGTTTTCGGTGAGGGTCAACTCCTCGGGCGGGCCTTCGAACATCAGCTTGGAAAGCTTCTGTTCGAGCGTGTCGTCGACTTCCTGGAACACTTCACGGGCGGCGAGGAAGGCGGTCGCGAGGTCGCGGCCCATGCCCGGCGCCTGGCTGCCTTGGCCGGGGAAGATGAAGGCGTGCACGGCCATGATGGACTCTCCGCTGGATTTTGAGTGGCGGGGTAATGGCGGGGGCCGAAGGTGTCAATTGTTACTGCCGGCAAGGCCAGGGCCATCGGGTGAAGCCCGGCCTTGCAGGTCTCGGCACTCATCCTGCCTCTGACGGTTGCGCATCGCGTTGCCCTTCACCCGATGTCCGTGGGTCGGCGCGGCAGGCAAGCGTGGGCACAGAGGACACAGAGGAGAAAGGCAAGGCAAGCCACAGAGGGTAGAGGAGAAGTGCAATCGGGTGAAGCACTGCATTGCAGGTCTCTGCCCTCATCTTTCCCCGGATGGCGTCATTGCGAGCCCTTGCGAAGCAATCCCGCATCGCCATGAGACCGTTTGGGCGGCTCTGGATTGCTTCGCAAGGGCTCGCAATGACGGTTGAGCACCGCCTTTCCCCTTCACCCGATTGCCCTGGGTAGAGGAGAAGTGCAGGGAGAGGAGACGTGGAGATGGCGCGCAGCGCATCATCCTCGCGGCCCGCGCCAGCGCGCTCCAGGCTTGCTTCTCCTCTTCCTCAGTGGCTTGCCTTGTCTTCTCTGTGTCCTCTGTGCCCACGCTTGCTTGCTTTTCTTGCCGCAGCGGCAGTTCGGTAAGGCCTGCGTAACGGTTGGCGGTGCATGCTGGTCCGGACCTGGGACAGGAGATACGCCAATGTGCGGCGCTGACCGATGGGGCGACGCTATGGGCGTTCCGCTGGGCGTCCGACGGCAAGCCGCCGACGTTGTACTGGCGCGAGGACGCGGCGGGGCTGATCATCGTCTCCGAACCGATCGACGATCGCCGGGCGGACTGGCACGCGGTGCCGGCGGGCGGCTGCCTGATGGCGGCGCCGGGGCAACGGGTGCGGGTGGGGAGCCTGATGGCGGAGGCGGTTTGAATGGCGCAGGTATGGCGCAGGGTATGGCGCGGAGTATGGCGCAATAATTGGCGCGAAATTGGCGCATTTTGGGTGTTTTTGGCGGAATTCCGGGAAATTCAATTGGCGCACTGAATGGCGCAGAATTGGCGCGGTCCCTGTACGTACTCGGATAAATACGTACTCGGATAAATCGCTCCGTACTGCGCCATAAGCCCCGCCTTCGGCGGGGCTTATGGCGCATCGTTCGGCCGGTGTTTGTACTAAAAAAGGAGTACGTACTAGGTATCTTTTCTGAAAAGCCGTTTCAAGTGAAAAATCGAACATATCACGAACAATTGTCCGCCCCGCTCGCCGCGCAACCCAAAGCGCCTTGCATGCCCGGCACTTCCCTGTATAAGCCGCCGCTCCCTGCCGGGAGAGACGGCCTTTTCCGGCTATGTCCACGCGCCATGGTGGCGCGAGACCTCATCCGGGTCTGGGGCAGAGACAAGCCATAGGGGGAAGCATGCCGCTATATGAAGTCGTGTTCATCGCACGCAATGACGTTACGCAACAACAGGTTGAGGCGATTGCCGATACCATCGGCGCCCAGGTGGATGCCGATGCCGGCCTCACGCCCGCAGCGGTCGCCGAGGGCGAGAAGCCGGTTTCGGTTTCCGTCAAGAAGCGCGAATACTGGGGCCTGCGTAGCCTCGCCTACCGGATCAAGAAGAACCGCAAGGGCCACTACATGCTCCTCGCCATGGAAGCGAAGCCCGCTGCCATCGTCGAAATGGAGCGCCAGCTTGGCCTCAACGAGGACGTGCTGCGGTTCATGACGATCCGTCTGGAAACCATCGACGAGAACCCGAGCGCCATCCTGTCGCGCAAATCCGACGATCGCGAGCGCAGCTTCCGTGGCCCCAAGCCCGCCGGCCGCTTCGATAGCGGGCGCAAGCGCGGCTATGACGACCGCGAGGAGTTCCGCGCCCGTGACGAGTCGCCGCGCGACGATTCACGCGGCGAATTCCGCGGCATCGAGGAGTAATCATTCATGTCCGACATCAATAACGACGATGTGAACCCCGCCACCCGCCGCTCCGCCGTGGGCGCGCGCCGGCCGTTCTACCGCCGCCGCAAGTCCTGCCCGTTCTCGGGCGCCGGCGCGCCGGTGATCGACTACAAGGACGTGCGCCTGCTGTCGCGCTTCCTGTCCGAGCGCGGCAAGATCGTGCCGAGCCGGATCACCGCGGTTTCGGCCAAGAAGCAGCGCCTGCTGGCCAATGCCATCAAGCGCGCCCGCTTCCTGGCGCTGCTGCCCTATATTCTCGCCTGAGGGGAGCACCACCATGGCACAAACCGTCGAACTGATCCTGCTCCAGCGCGTCGACAAGCTCGGCCAGATGGGCGAGCGCGTGCGCGTGAAGCCGGGCTATGCCCGTAACTTCCTGCTGCCGCAGAAGAAGGCGATCCGGGCGAACAAGGACAATCTCGCGAAGTTCGAGACCCAGCGCGCCCAGCTCGAAGCACAGAACATCAAACGGCGCGACGAAGCCGAACGGGTGGCCGAACGCGTCGGTGGCCTGTCGGTCGTGATCGTCCGCCAAGCCGGCGAGTCGGGCATTCTCTACGGCTCCGTCTCCTCGCGCGACATCGCCGAGGGCTGCACCGCCGGCGGGCTGTCAGTCAATCGCGGCCAGGTCATCCTCGGCAACCCGATCAAGACGCTCGGGCTATCCAAGGTCTCGGTCGTGCTGCACCCGGAAGTCTCGATCTCCGTCACCGTCAACGTGGCGCGCAGCATCGAGGAAGCCGAGAAGCAGATGCGCGGCGAAGCGGTCGGCCAGGCGGCCGAGGAGGAAGCCGAGGTGAGCCTCGAAGACCTGCTCGACGGCGAATTGTCGGCGGCCCAGGACAGCTGAGGCTCCACGCCTGACGCTCACTGATCCGTGATCCAAGCCCCCATTCCCGCGCCGGGATGGGGGCTTGAATTATTCGTTGAACCTGTAGCACACTTCTGCGTTGACGTTCCACCTGACGAAATGAGGGGGAATATGCGCACGGTATTGGATCGTATCCTCGGACGCCTCATCGGCATCGGACGTCTGACCGTCCGCTGGCCCGATGGCCATAGTACCACATATGCGGGCACCCCCGGCCCCGAAGCCGAGATTGCCCTGCGCGACTGGGCCACCGTGCGCCGGCTGACGCTGCGGCCAGGGCTCGCAACCGGCGAGGCCTATATGGACGGCGGGCTGGAGCCGATCGGGTGCAGCATCTACGAGGCGCTGGACACGCTGATCACCAACCTCGCCGCCGAACCCGCGGGGCATCCCGCACTCGCCCTCGGCGCCATGGTGGGGCGGCTCACCCGCCGCCTCGCACAGTTCAACCCCGCCACCCGCGCGCGACGCAACGCCGCCCACCACTACGACCTCAACGGCCAGCTCTACAGCCTGTTCCTCGACGCCGACCGGCAATACTCCTGCGCCTACTTCCCGACCGGCGCGGAAAGCCTCGAAGCCGCCCAGATCGCCAAGAAACACCACATCGCCAGCAAGCTCATGCTCGACCGCCCCGATCTTGAGGTGCTCGATATCGGCTGCGGTTGGGGCGGCATGGCGCTCACACTGGCGCGCGATTACGGCGCCCGCGTCACCGGCATCACCCTCTCGCAGGAGCAACTCGCCGCGGCCCGGGCACGCGCGGAAGCGGAAGGCCTCGCCGATCGCGTGCAGTTCGAACTGCGCGACTACCGGGCACTCGATCGGCGTTTCGACCGCATCGTCTCCGTCGGCATGTTCGAACATGTCGGCGTCAATCACTACCGGGAATTCTTCGACGTGGTGAAACGCAGCCTGGCGCATGACGGCATCGCCCTCGTCCACGCCATCGGCCGCAATACCCCGCCAGCCGCCACCAACCCGTGGATCACGAAATACATCTTCCCCGGCGGCTACTGCCCGGCACTGTCGGAAGTGACGCCCGCCATCGAACGCGCCGGACTGGCCACCACCGATATCGAAATCCTGCGGCTCCACTACGCCGAAACCCTGCACCACTGGCGCCGCCGCTTCGCCGCCAACCGAACCGCCATCGAAAACCTCTACGACGAACGGTTCTGCCGCATGTTCGAGTTCTACCTCTGCGGCAGCGAAATCGCGTTCCGGCGGGAAGGGCAAATGATCTTCCAGATCCAACTCACCCGCCAACAATCGACGGCACCCCGCACACGGGATTATATGTATCGGGACGGCACCAGCGCTCGGGCGCAGGTGGCGGCGGCGTAGCAAGCGCGCCTCCGGCGGCGTCGTGCGCAGCGCGCCTCCGGCGGCAAAGGGGCATGCCCCTTTGATCCCCCCGACTGCTCGCGGCTGCGGCACCAGCCTTCGGGCGATATCGACATCCTTGCTTGCGCCGCAGGCAATCAACATTGCGGCTTGCCAGACCCGTCCAGCGGTCGCGTGGAATGCTGGGCTTCGCCGACCAACGCGGTGAGATCGTACATCAGCCGCCATAAGTCGGGGGGATCAAAGGGGCGTGCCCCTTTGCCACCGGAGGTTTGCTTGCCTTACCAGACGAACGCCGGCAGGCATGCAACGGGCCTGAGTCCTGCGGCGGCGGCGGCGGCATCGATTGCGGTGGGGCTATTGCCGAGTTCGGCGGAGTGGATGCCGCCGAGGATCCAGCAGGAGTCGATGTTGGCGGATGTGGCGCCGGCGATATCGGTGCGCAGGGCGTCGCCGACGGCGAGGACTCGGGAGCGGTCGAGGCCGAGCATTTGGAGGACGGGGGTGTAGATGGCGGGGTCTGGTTTGCCGATCCAGCGGGTGGTTCCGCCGAGGGTTTCGTAGTGTTCGGTGAGGGCTCCGGCGCAGATGAGGCGGTTGCCGCCGCGAATGACTTCGAGGTCTGGGTTGGCGCAGACCATGGGCAGGCGGGCGGCGAGGCATTCGGCGAGGAGGGGGTGCCAGGCGGAGACTTCGGTTGTGCTGCCGAGGTCATCGGGGCCGGTGTTCAGGACGAAATCGGCTTCAGCGGGGGTGGCGACCATGGTGAGGTCGAGGTTTTCGATGACGTTATGGTCGCGTTCGGGGCCGAGGTGAAAGACGCGTTTACCCAGCGCGGCGAAGAAGGGGTCGGTGCGGTCGCGTAGCATGCGGTGGGTGGCTTCGCCGCTGGTGAGGATGCCCGTGTAGCGGTCGTCGGCGATGCCCATGCCACGCATGGCGGCCTGGGCGACGTGGGCGCGGCGGGGCGCGTTGGACAGCAGGATGGTGGGTTTGCCGGCGGCCTTGAGGTGGTTCAGGCAGGCGATGGCGCCGGGGTAGGGGGTGACGCCGTCGTGGATGACGCCCCAGAGGTCGAGGATGAAGCCGTCGTAGCGGGCGGCGAGTTCGGCGAAATGGTGCAGATGATGCATGGATCTCATCGGATGTCGGCGCCGATGGCGTCGGCGATGGTGGGGAAGCCTTGTTGCGCCAGCAAACCGGGCAGGTCGCGGCGGAGGCGGCCGATCAGGGCGGGGCCTTCATAGGCGAAGCCGGTGTAGAGCTGCACCAGGCTGGCGCCGGCTCGAATTTTTTGCAGTGCGTCGGCCGCGGAGAAGATGCCGCCGACGCCGATCAGTACCAGGCGACCGCGGGCGAGGCGGGCGGCGCTGGCGAGCACGCGGGTCGAGGGGGCGAGGAGCGGGCGCCCGGACAGGCCGCCGGCCTGGCGGGCCTCGCCGGAGCGCAGGTTGGGCGGGCGGGCGATGGTGGTGTTGCTGACGATCAGGCCCTGGACGCTGGCGGCGATGCAGGTTTCGACGACCGATTCGAGGCCGGCATCCGAGAGGTCCGGGGCGATTTTCACCAGCAGCGGCGGGTGGGAGGGGACGGCGGCGTTGACGGCCTGCAGGATGGCGCGCAGCCGGGCCTCGCTTTGCAGGTCGCGCAGGCCGGGCGTGTTGGGGGAGGAGACGTTGATCACCACGTAGTCGGCGTGCGGGGCGACGGCGGCGATGAGGGCGGGGTAGTCGCGCTCGGGTTCGGCGCCGTCCTTGTTGATGCCGACGTTGGCGCCGACCGGCACCGCGCCGCGGGTGTAGCGTTTCAGGTTGGCGAGGTAGGTGGCGAGGCCGGCGTTGTTGAAGCCCATGCGGTTGATCACCGCGCCGTCCTCGGTGAGGCGGAACAGGCGGGGCGTCGGGTTGCCGGCCTGTGGGCGGGGGGTGACGGTGCCGGCCTCGACGAAGCCGAAGCCGAGGCGGGCGAGCGGGGTGAGGGCGACGGCGTCCTTGTCGAACCCGGCGGCGAGGCCGATGGGGTTGCGCAAGCGCAGGCCGAGCACGTCGATCGCGAGGGCAGGGTCGTCGGTGCTGCGATCGGCGCCGACGAGGCCGGCGGCGAGGGCACGCAAGGCCAGGCGGTGGGCGCGCTCGGGGTCCATCAACCGCATCAGCGGCACGGCAAGGCTGGCGAGGGCTGGGGTCATGGCACTCTACCTGCCGGATTCCGGCCGGTTCCGAAAGGGGGAGGCGCGCTTGCCTAACCCTCGCTGCCGGCGAGTTCCCCGACTGTGATCGGCTTGAGCGGCGGGCGAATGCGGTAATAGCCGATTTCGGCGGGTGGGCGGCCGTGGATTTCGGCCATCAGTTCGGTGACGATCGGGCCGCAGAGGCGGCCTTGGCAGGGGCCCATGCCGGCGCGCAGGAAGGATTTGGCCTGGTTCGGGCCCTGCGCGCCGTTGCGGGCGACGGCGCGGACGGCGCCGGCGGTGACTTCTTCGCAGCGGCAGATCGTGACGTCATCGGGCGGGGTGGTGATCCAGGGTGGCGGGGCGAAGAGGCGGTCGAGGAAGGGGCGGATGGCGAGGTGGGCGGCGAGGTGCCGGCGTTCGGGGGCGGCCAGGCGGTCCCGGGCGGCGGTGTCGAGTGTGCCGATGCGATGCAGGATGGCGGCGGCGGCGATGCGGCCCTGGTATTCGGCGGCGCGGGCACCGCCGATGCCGCCGCTGTCGCCGGCGACCAGGATGTTCGGCTGGGTGGTGTTGCCGAAGGTGTCGGTGCGTGGGCGGAAGCAGTGCTGGACGGCATCCCAGTCGTGCTCGCAACCGAGTGCGCGGGTCATCTGCTGGGCGGGGATGACGCCTTCGTGCAGGGCGACGATGCCGGCGCTGAGCCAGAGCGGGCGGCCGCGGCTGGTGAAGGCGATGTCGGTGACTTCCGAGGTGCCCTGTAGTGCGATGTCGGTGACGTGCTTGAACACCGGCACGCCTTCGCGTTTGAGGGCGGTTTTGAGCGTGATGCCTTTCCAGAGGTAGGACGGGCCGGCGCCGCGCAGGCCGGCGGGGAGGAAGGGCAGGGCGGCCATCAGATTTCCGCGCGGCGTGGTGTCGAGCACGGCCATCAGGCGGGCGCCGACGGAGAGGATCTGGGCGGCGAGCAGATAGAGCAGCGGGCCGGCGCCGGCGAGGACCATGCCTTCGGGCACGACGGCGGCGGATTTCAGCATGGTCTGCACGGCGCCCGCGCTCATCACGCCCGGCAGCGTCCAGCCGGGCACGGGGACGGGGCGCTCCATGGCGCCGGTGGCGACGAGGATAATGCGGGCGAGGACGGAGCGCGAGGCGCCGTCGCGGCTGATCCAGATTTCGTGGGGGTCGCCCGGTTCAACGGCGGGGACTACCTGCCAGACCGTGCTGCGCGGCTCGTAGCCGGCGCCGCAGGTGCGGAAGCGGACGACGAGTTCGTCGCCATGGGCGTAGTCCGGACCCATCTTGTGGAAGAGTTCGGGCATCTGCGCGGACATCGATTCGACGCCGCGATAGATCTGCCCGCCCGGCGTCGGCTGCTCGTCGAGCACGAGGACGCTGGCATGGTGATCGGCGAGCAGGGTCGCGGCGGCGATGCCGGCGGGGCCGGCGCCGATGATGACGGCATCGAAAATATGCGCGGTCATTCCTCGTCCTCCGGGTCATCGGCCGTGTCGTCCACGGGTCCGATCGCCTTGGCACCGCGCTGGCGGCGCACGCGCATGCCGGCGGCGACGATGGTCATGCAGGATTGCCGGCTGCCGATCCCGTCGATTTCCAGCAGGCAATCGAAGCACACGCCCATCATGCACCAGGGCGCGCGCGGGGCGCCGGAGACGGGGGTGGCACGGAAGCCGCGCAGGCCGGCGGCGAGCAAGGCGGCGGCGACGGACTCGCCCTCGCGCGCCGTGACCAGGCGGCCCTCGAAGTCGAACTCGATCTCGCGGCGGGCGTCTTCAAGCCGGTGGAACATGGAAGCGCTCCGCGGTGAAAGCGTCGAGGGAGGGGGGCAGCGTGCCGGCGAGAATGGCGGGGGCCAGGGCCATCGCATGGGCACCGGCGAGGGTGACGCCGCTGTGGCATGTCGCGGCGAAGGCGCCCGGGTGGGTTTTCGACTGTTCGTAGATCGGGAAGCCGTCCGGCGACATCACCCGCAGGGCGCCCCAGACGCGCACGATATTGGCGTCCCGTAACGCGGGGAAGGCGGCGAGATTGCGGGCGGCGATGTCGCGCATCACCGGGAAGCTGGTGGCGTTGTTGAAGCCGACATCCTCCTGGCTGGTGCCCATCATCACGCTGCCCTCGTCGGTCTGGCGCAGATGGATGGTGGCGTAATCGACAAAAGGGCGCAGGCGTTCGGTGACGACGATTTGGCCGCGCAACGGGTTGACCGGCATATCCAGCCCAACCATCGGCGCGAGATGGCGGCTGCCGAGACCGGCGGCGATGACGAGTTTGGCGCCGGCGATCCGCTCGGCGCCGGCACGCACGATGAAGTTGCCGTCATGCGCGATCGCATCGACGGTGCGGCCGGGCAGATAGGCGCCGCCGGATTGCGGCAGGGCAGCGTGCAGCGCGCGCAGGAGTTTCAGCGGGTTGGCGTGGCCGTCGACCGGGCAGAACGAGGCGCCGGCCACGCTGTCGCCGATCGCGGGGATCATCGCGCGGAGTTCGGCACGATCAATCATGCGGGTGCCGATGCCGCCGCTTTCGTTGTGCATGCGCGCGATCAGGTCGGCGCGCTCCTGCATCTCCTGATCATCCAGGCAAATCGAAATGCCACCGTTCTGACGCAGCGCCACGTCGATGCCGGTGGTGGTGGACAAGGCCGTTGCCAACTCGGGCCACAGCTCGGCGGAATGGCGCGTCCAATGCGCGTAAGGCGGCATGCCCGCGCCCTTGCTCTGCACCCAGACGAGGCCAAAATTGCCGCGCGCGGCGCGGTAGGCGACATCGCCCTCATCGAGCAACGCCACCGACGCCCCCCGACGCGCCGCACCCCAGGCGATCGCACCACCCACCAGGCCGCCGCCAATGACGATGAGGTCGTAGGATTTCATGCGTGTTCCGAACTGCGAAGACACAGATGCGCACTAGCGGGCGCGTCGGGTCAAACCGTAGGGCAGGCAAGCGCGCCTCCGGCGGCAAAGGGGCACGCCCCTTTGATCCCCCCGACTTCTCGCCGGGTGGGCGGGCGAAGCCCCAAACTCGTCGCGATCCGCGATGTTGATTGCCTGCGGCGCAAGCAAGAACGGTCGTATCATCCGAAGGTTGCTGATCCAGCCGCGAGCAGTAATGGGTTCAAAGGGCCCTCGGCCCTTTGCCGGCGGAGCCTTGATTGCGCTAGGCTCGGGCGATTGCAACGTAACGAAAGCCCGAGCCATGGCCGTCAACACCAAGCGCGTCTTCTTCGTGAAGTATGTCGCCGCCAGTAATTTCCATGATGTGATCGCGACCAGGCCGGATGTTCGGCTCGACAGGTTGGAGAATGACAGTCCGGCCGATGTCGTTGATCCCGTGCTGGCGGCGGCGCATGCGTATCAGATCGGCGCGGCGCGGGACGAGATTGATCCGCAGTTTCATGCGCATGCGGGGTTGATTGCGCGGGCGCCGAATTTGTTGGTCGTGTCGTCCAATGGGGCTGGGTATGACACGGTCGATCTGGAGGATTGCACGCGTGCGGGCATTCTCGTGGTCAACCAGGCTGGCGGGAACAAGGAGGCGGTGGCGGAGCATGCGTTGGCGATGATGCTGTGTTTGGCCAAGCGGATCATCGAGACGGACCGGGCGATGCGGCGGGCTTCGGGGATTGAGCGCAATGCGTTCATGGGCACGGAGTTGAAGGGCAAGACGCTGGGGATTGTCGGGCTGGGCCATGTTGGCGGGCGGTTGGCGGAGTTGTGCATCGGGCTGTTCGGGATGCGTGTGCTGGCGGTCGATCCGGTGTTGTCGGCGGCGCAGGTGGCGGCCAAGGGGGCGGAGAAGGTTACGCTGGACGAGATGTTGCCGCGGGCCGATTTCGTTTCGATCAATTGCCCTCGCATCAAGTCGACGATGAATTTGATGAATGCGCGGACGTTCGGGCTGATGAAGCCGGGCGCGTATTTCGTGACGACGGCGCGTGGCGGCATTCATGACGAGGCGGCGTTGGCGGAGGCGTTGCGGTCGGGGCGGATTGCCGGGGCGGGGCTGGATGTGTGGTTCAGGGAGCCGCCGGCGCATGACCATCCGCTGATGGCGTTCGACAACGTGCTGGTCAGCCCGCACACGGCGGGGGTGACGCGGGAGTCGCGGGCGAACATCGCGACGATCGCGGCCGAGCAGATGCTGGATATTCTCGATGGCCGGCCGCCGTCGCGGGTGTTGAACCCGGAGGTCTGGCCGGCCTATGCGGCGCGGTTCGAGGCGATGTTCGGGTTTGTGCCGGCGCCGCCGGGGTAGGTCAGGCTTCGGGCGGTGTGTGGGCGGTGATGCCGCGGCGGACGAGGAGGGACCAGACGTCCTCGGCGGTGTCCGCGAAATCGAAGGTGGCGAGGTCGGCGCGGGCGATCATGCCTTCCTCGACCAGGGCTTCGAAGTTCATGATGCGGCGCCAGTAAGGTTCGCCGAACAGGACGATCGGGATCTTCGGGGCCTTGCCGGTTTGCACGAGGGTGAGGATTTCGAAGAGTTCGTCCATGGTGCCGAAGCCGCCGGGGAAGACGACGAGGGCGTTTGCGCGCATGGCCAAGTGCATTTTGCGCATGGCGAAGTAGTGGAAGCGGAAGGTCAGCTCGGGGGTGGAATAGGGGTTCGGCTCCTGCTCGCGCGGCAGGGTGATGTTGAAGCCGATGCTCGGCGCGCCGGCGTCATGCGCGCCGCGATTGGCGGCCTCCATGATGCCGCCGCCGCCGCCGGTGGCGATCACGTTATCGCGCCAGCGGTTGCGCGGCGCGAAGGCTCCGCCGCGCCGGGACACGATCTGGCCGAACGCCCGCGCCGCGTCGTAGTAGGCGGCGTGGCGGCGGAGTTGGAGCAGGGTTCGGTGATCGTCCTCCGTCGTGGCGCCCGCCTCGGCCGCCGCCAATTGCTCGGGGGACGGGGTGCGGGCGCTGCCGAACACGATGACGGTGGAGCGGATGCCCCAGTCGCGCAGCAGCAGTTCGGCCTTGGAGTATTCGAGCGCGAAGCGGATGTCGCGCATTTCGTCACGCAGCAGGAACTCTGTGTCCTCAACCGGGAGTTTGTAGCTGCTGGATTGTTTCTGGGCGGCGTTGTCCGCGGGCATGGTCAGATTTCTTTCAGTGCCAATCCTACGGCTTCGAGTGTGGCGTCGATGACGTCGTCATCGTGTTCGGTGGAGAGGAACCAGGCGCCACGTTCGAGGGCGCGGACGCCGTGGCGCAGCAGGGCGGTGGTGAATTTCACGTAGCGCGGGCGGTCCATGGCCAGCAGGTCGGTCCAGTTGCGCGGTTTTTCGGTGAGACCGATGGCAACGTGGAAGATCTGCGGCGGGCCGGCGACGATGGCGGGGATGCCGGCGCGGGCGAAGGCCTCGCGCATGCCGTCCATCAGGCGGGTTCCACGGGTGGCCATGAGGGCGTGGGTTGCGGGCTTTTTCAGGCGGTTGAGCACGGCGACGGTGGCGGCCATGGTGACGGCCTGGCCGTTATAGGTGCCGCCATGGACGACGCCCTGGGTCATCAGTTCCATCAGGTCCTGCCGGCCGCCGAGGGCGGCGACGGGGAAGCCGTTGGCGATCGCCTTGGCGAAGGTGGCGAGGTCCGGCGTGATGCCGAGGAGTTGCTGGGCGCCGCCGGGTGCGACGCGAAAGCCGGTGATCACCTCGTCGAAGATCAAGATCGTGCCGGTTTTCGTGCAGGCCTCGCGGACGCCTTCGAGGTAGCCGGGGGCCGGGTAGATGGCGCCCTGGTTGCACATGATCGACTCCATGATGATCCCGGCCACATCGCCGCGCGCGAGGCGGGCCGTGAGGGCGGCGAGATCGTTCCAGGGCAGCACTTCGATTTCGCTGGTCTCCTCCGGCTGGCCGCGGCTGCCGGGAACGGCGGCGGTGGCGCCGGCGGGGGGCGTCGTGGACCACAGGATGTTGTCGAACCAGCCATGGTAGTGGCCGGCGAATTTGATCACGATGCGGCGCCCGGTGCTGGTGCGCGCGAGGCGGAGCGCGCATTGCACGGCCTCGCTGCCCGACGAGCAGAAGCGCATGCGCTCGGCGCATGGCACCATTTCGCAGAACAGCCGCGCGGCCTCGGTTTCCGGGCCGGACTGGCCGCCGTAGAGCAGGCCCTTCTGCATCTGCGCGGTGGCGGCGGCGATGACGTCCGGGGGCGTGTGGCCCAGGATCATCGGGCCCATGCCGAGATAGTAGTCGATCAGGCGGTTGCCATCGGCGTCGAACAGATAGGCGCCGTCGGCACGGTCGAACACCAGGGGCGTGGGGGATATGCCGAGGCGGAAATTGCTGGAAACGCCGCCGGCGAGATACTGCGACGCCTCGGCGATGCGGCGGCGACTGGCGTCGAAAGAAAGATTGCCCTCGCGCCAGTTGCGCCGATCGGCCGCCGTGACATCCGCTGATCCGGTCATGGGAGCTCTCCTTGCCATCCGTGTTGGCGCTACGGTCGGGGAAGGGGGTGCCGGTGTCAACGCACGGGAGAGGTCAGGCCAAGGCAATCAAGGCTCCGCCGGCCAAGGGCCTCAGGCCCTTGGCGCTAACATAAGGAAGGCGAGGGCTCTGCCCGCGACCCGCAAAGGGTCAGGGACCCTTTGATCCCATTACCTTTCTTGGCTGCGCGAGCAGCCTTTAGTCAAATTCGGCGATCGTTCAAAGGCTGCTGACGCAGCCAAGAAAAGTCGCGGGTTTCCAAAGGCCTCAGGCCTTTGGCGGGTTGAGGGCAGAGCCCTCGCCTTCCTTATGTGAGCGCCTATGGGCCTGAGGCCCGTGGGAACCCCCGACTGCGCGCGGCGGAGCCTTGCTGTGTTTCCCTTCGCCGGTCCATTGTCGTGCCCCATGACCCAGGCAACTCTCGAAATACGCGGCTTGACGCGTCGGTTTGGCGACAAGGTCGCGGTTGATGATGTGACGCTCAGTGTTCCGCCTGGGCAAATGCTTGGCATTCTCGGGCGTTCGGGGGCCGGGAAGTCGACGTTGTTGCGGATGATCAATCGTTTGATCGAGCCTTCGGGCGGGGTTGTCTGGTATGGCGAGACGGAGGTGACGGCGCTGACGGGGCGGGCGCTGCGGGATTGGCGGACGTCGTGTGCGATGATTTTCCAGCAGTTCAATCTGATCCCGCGGCTGGATGTGTTGACGAATGTGCTGATGGGCCGGCTGAACCATCGCGGGACCTTGCCGTCGCTGTTCGGGCTGTTCAGCGCGGCGGAGCGGGCGGTGGCGTTGAAGACGCTGGAGCGGTTCGATCTGCTGGACGCGGCGTTGATGCGGGCGGGCCAGGCGTCGGGCGGGCAGCAGCAGCGGGTGGCGATTTGCCGGGCGTTGCTACAGGAGCCGCGGTTGTTGTTGGCGGATGAGCCGATCGCCAGCCTCGATCCGCGCAATGCGCAGGTGGTGATGGACGCGCTGCGGCGGATCAACCGGGAGGACGGGCTGACGGTGCTGTGCAATCTGCACCATCTCGACACGGCGCGGGCTTATTGCGACCGGATCGTGGCGATGCAGCTTGGGCGCATCGTGTTCGACGGCACGCCAGCGGAGCTGACGGCCGAGAAGGTGCGCGACATCTATGGGGTCAGCGAGGACGAGTTCCACGACTCGGCGATGCCGGCGGGCGGTCTCGTGATCGCGTAGGCGGCGGCTTGGGTGGCGGTGCGGGCGGTAGTTTCAAGAGGAAATTAGGCGCGAGGCGGGGGGTTGGCGGCCAGGCGGGGGGTGAGGCGGATGGGGGGATCATGTAGCCGTCCGCGGTCAGGGCGGGCGGAGGTTCCGCGCGCGCGCGGGATCGTGCTGGTTTGGGGATGGTGGCGGCGCGGGGCCTGGGCCGGCGGCGCCGTGGGGCGCGTGGCGCGCGGGGCGGGGCGTGCGGGTTGGTGACGCCGAGGAGGTGGCAGAAGGGGGCGAGGGTTCGGGCGATGCGGCGGGCGGCGGCGGGGTTGGCGGCGAGGAGGGCTGATGTGGCGGGGTGGTTCAGGACGGTTTCGAGCCGGAGCATGTAGGCGGCGGCCTCGTGGCGGAGGAGGATGACGAGCCAGGCGCGGCGGGTTGGGATGCGGATGGGGGGATGGCGGCCGCTGCGCGGGGCGCGGTTGCGGGGTGTGGCGGGCCGGAAGGTGCCGCCGGCGGCGAGGTGGGCGAGGAGTTTCGCGAGGCGGCGATTGGCGCGGGTGAGGCGGGTCCAGAGGGGGACAGTCCAGTGCCCGAGCAGGCGGAAGCGGGCGGCGACGAGGATCGCGAGGGGGGCGAAGACGGCATCGAGCCACCAGGCGAAGTGCGCGGCGGCATCGGTGGGGGTTGGCGGGGTGGCCGTTGAATTCATGGGTTGGTTTGTGCCGCATTGGCAAGACCGG
>JAYTUU010000115.1:0-19352 GCA_043744375.1 Rhodospirillales bacterium
CCTACTCCGGGAGCCAATTGCGCGCAGGCCGCCGGCAAACCCGGCGGCCTGTTTGCGTTGCGCCCCAGTCTGCGCCCCACTCTGACCGCTAGTCTGACCGCTAGTCTGCGCCGAGCCGGGCCGCTCCATCCGCACCGATATATGCCAGTTTTCCGCCGGAAATCGTCGCAACAAGCCGTGGCATCCCTGCTTCCTGGGCAACCAGCAGCACATCGGCCCGTCGGCCCGTCGCAATCGTGCCACGGTCGGACAGAGAAGCCGCCGCCGCTGGATTCGCCGACACCAGCGCCCACGACGCAGCCAGATCCAGCACGCCACGCCCAGCCAGCACGAAAGCCGCGCGCAGCAGGCACGGATAAAAGTAATCGCTCGACAGCACCGTGCAGATACTCGCCTCCGCCAGCCGCGCCGCCGACGCCCAGCCGAGATGGGAGCCACCGCGCACCACGTTCGGGCTGCCCATCACCACCGCATCACCGGCATCACGCGCGGCCTGGCCGACATCCTCGGCCATCGGAAACTCGCAGATGCGCGCGCCCATCGCACGGAACCCGTCGCGCATGGCGATGCTCGCGTCGTCATGGCTGGCCATCGGCAGACCAGCCGCGGTGGCGGCGGCGGCGAGCCGGTCCAGCGCCGGTGCCACCTCGGCCTCCCGCGCGCCCACGGCATCGGCGAGCGTGCGGAGGTCCGCCAGTTTCATCCCGGCGCGGTCGCTGTACTTCGCGGCTGCCACGGGGTCGCCGAGCCGGCGCAGGATGGCCGGGGTGTGATCGTTGAAGGCGAGCAGATGCACCCGGCCCGCGGCGATATCCGCCAGCGCCGTGTCGAGCGCCGCGATATTATAAGCCTCCCAGCGCAAGTGAACCCGCATGTCGCAGGTCCATGCGCGCGCACCGAGGGCGGCAAGCAGCGCATTCCAGCTTTCCAGGCTGCGCAACCCAGGCTCCCACGACAAGGTGACGCCATGGAAAGCCGTCGTGATGCCGTTGGCGAGCAGCTGCCGCTCGGTCTCCTCCAGCGCAAGGTCAATCGGGAAGCCGATGCCCGGGCGCGGCTGCATCTGCCGCTCGAAGGCATCGCCATGCAGATCGACGATGCCAGGAAGCACGAGCAGGCCGGTGGCATCGATGCCCAGGCTATCGCCGCCAGCGCCGCCGCCGAGCGCCGCAATCTTGCCGTCCGCAATGGCGAGATCACCCACCCGCAATGCGCCATTCACCAATATCTGGCCGCCGGTTATCCGCAAGGGTCGCATGGGCACCTTCAGGGTTCAAAAACGAGTTGCACGCGCGGAGTTGGATAGCGGGTGATGCCGAACTCGACCACCACGCCATCCTGGTCGACATTGACGTTCTCAGCCACCAGCACCGGCCGGTTGCGCGGCATCGCCAACAACTCGGCCTCAGGCGGCTGCGGCAACCGAGCGGTGACGCGGGTGACCAGCCGGCGATAGTCGGACACGCCGCACAGCGCCAGTGCCTCGGAGATCGTCGGGACCGCACGCAGGGCGGCCAGCAGGCCGGGAAAACGCGCGGCGGAGAAATGATGCGCACCCAGCGTCACCGGCCGCCCATCGGCCATGCCGAGCCGCTCCAGACGGATGACCGGCGCACCGTCGGGAAGCCCCAACCCCGCCGCAACCGCGGCGTCGGCGGCGACCTCCCGCAAATCGAGAATCCGCCCGGATGGCTCCTTGTTGTGGCGCCGCACGGTCTCGGAGAGCCGCGTGCGGGCGGTGACAGCGAAATCGAGCATATCCTCGGCGACGAAACTGCCGCGCCCCTGCTCCACCCGCACGAGGCCGTTGCGGGACAACTCCTCCAACGCACGACGAACAGTATGGCGGTTCACGGCAAAACGGGCGGAAAGCTGCGCCTCGGTTGGCAACTGGCTGCCGGGCAGGCGGCTCCCCTCGCCGATCTCGCCTTCAATCACGGCGGCGATCTGCCGCCACAGCGACACGCCCTGGCGTCGCAGCGCCGTGCCAGCCGGATCAGTTGTCCGAGCCTTCTCACCAGCCTTCTCACCAGCCTTCTCACTTGTCATAGCAGTGTCACCCTTGCGCACGCCCCGAACGGTCTATGCGGCTTGACGATAAGCGAGGCGGATATTATTTGTCCAGACATCTAGACAACAACGCGGTGCCGGTCATGCCCCCTCCCCCCGATCCCGCCCGACAGCATTGGATGGCGGTTCTCGCCCGCGCCACCGCCGAGGAGATGCAGGCGCATCTCGCCGACGCACCCGCCTTGCCGCCACACGTCGTCCTGCGCGGGCCGGAGACCGGGTTGGTGATGACACGCGGGCGGGCCGGCGGCGGCGGCGCTGCGTTCAATCTCGGCGAAATCACCGTCACCCGATGCACGGTGCGCGCCGGCGGCCAACTCGGCCACGCCTATGTCACCGGCCGGATTGCCGCGCAGGCGCTGCTGGCCGCCCGGCTCGACGCCGCGTTGCAGGATGCCAGCGCACATGCCGCCTTGCATGAGGCCGTCATCGTCCCGCTCGCCACCGCCCAGGCCACGCGCCGCGAGGCCACCGCACGCAAGGCCGCCGCCACGCGGGTCAATTTCTTCACCCTCGCGACGATGCGCACCTCATGACCCTCGATCTCCCCGGCTTCACCGACCCTGTCCGCGAGTCCCAGGCCTGTTTTCGCGCCGTGCTCCAGGCCCTGTCCCGCCCGGGCTCGGTCCATGATGCCGGACGCGGATTAACGCCGCCGCCCGGCCTCGACGCCGCGACCGCCGCCGTGCTGCTCACCCTCGTCGATGCCGAAACCCCGCTGCATATCGCCACCGCCTTCGCCGGCGCTCGCGACTGGATCGCCTTCCATTGCGGCGCCCTTCCAGGCGAGGCCGGGTCGCGCGGCGGCTTCCTGCTGTGCGACGCACTGCCAGACCTCGCGACCGTCAACGCCGGCACCGATGAGGGACCGGAAGACTCCGCCACCATCATCCTCCAGATCGCCGCCGTCGATGCCGGCACGCCCTTTCTGCTGTCGGGACCCGGCCTCGAACAGCCAGTGCGCGTTCACCTACAGGGCCTGCCCACCGGTTTCGCCGACATCTGGGCGGCCAACCACGCGCTGTATCCGCGCGGCGTCGATCTCATCCTGTGCGCCGGCACCCGCATCGCCGCATTCCCACGCAGCCTGCGCATCGTGCCTAGCCCTGTCGGGGAGGGCTAGACCCATGGCCTATGTAGCCGTCAAAGGCGGCGAAGCGGCGATCGACAACGCCCATGCCTGGCTCGCAGCGGACCGGCGCGGAGACCCAGGGGTGGCCGAGATCACCACCGCCCAGATCAGCGAACAACTCGGCCGCGCCGTCGATCGGGTGATGGCGGAGGGCGGACTGTATGACCGTGAACTCGCCGCACTCGCCATCAAACAGTCCCAGGGCGACCTGATCGAGGCGGCCTTCCTCCTGCGCGCCTACCGCACCACGCTCCCACGCTTCGCCTATGCGAGCCCCATGGACACCGCTTCCATGGCAATCCGCCGCCGCATCTCCTCGGTGTTCAAGGACCTCCCGGGCGGCCAGGTGCTCGGCCCAACCTACGACTACACGCACCGGCTGCTCGATTTTTCATTGCTCGCTGGCACCGCCCCGGCGGGCGCCCCCGAAGCGGCGAGCGATCCGGCACCGATGCAGCGGGTCAATGACGTCCTGCGCCATGAGGGCCTGATCGAACCCGACGGCGCGGCCGACGGCGAGCCGGGCGATCTCACCCGCGAGCCGCTCGCCTTCCCCGCCGGGCGCGACATCCGCCTGCAAGCGCTGGCCCGCGGCGACGAGGGCTTCCTGCTCGCACTCGGCTATTCGACGCAGCGCGGCTGGGGCGGCACGCATCCGTTCGCCGGGGAAATCCGGGTCGGTGAAGTATCGATTGAAATAACCCCGCCAGAACTTGGTTTTTCTATCGACATCGGCGACGTTACTTTGACCGAATGCCAGATGATCAACCAATTCCAGGGCTCGAAAGCAGCCCCACCGCAATTCACCCGTGGCTATGGGCTGGTGTTCGGGCATGCCGAGCGCAAGGCGATGGCCATGGCCCTGGTCGATCGCGCCATGCGTGTCGGCGAGTTCGGCGAGGAGGTAACGGCGCCGGCCCAGAACATCGAGTTCGTGCTTTACCACAGCGACAATATCGAGGGCACCGGTTTCGTCGAGCACCTCAAGCTGCCGCACTACGTGGACTTCCAGAGCGAGCTTGAAACCATCCGCCGGATGCGCGCCGAAGCCCTCCAGGAGGCGGCGCAATGAGCACGACCGAAGGCTACAACTTCGCCTATCTCGACGAACAGACCAAGCGGATGATCCGCCGCGCGCTGCTCAAGGCGGTCGCCATTCCCGGCCATCAGATCCCGTTTGGTTCACGCGAAATGCCGCTGCCCTATGGCTGGGGCACCGGCGGCATCCAGGTGACCGCCGCCGTCCTCGGCGCGCAGGACGTGCTGAAAGTGATCGATCAGGGCGCCGACGACACCACCAACGCAGTCTCCATCCGCCGCTTCTTCGCCCGCACCGCCGGCGTGCGCACCACGACCAAAACGGCCGAGGCGACGATCATCCAGACCCGCCACCGCATTCCCGAACAGCGCCTGCGCGACGACCAGATCATCGTCTACCAGGTGCCCCAGCCCGAACCGCTCTCCCGCCTGGAGCCGTCACGGGCCGAGACACGGCGCATGCACGCGCTCGCCGAATACGGTCTGATGCATGTCAAACTCTATGAGGACATCACAAGGTTTGGCCACATCGCCATCAGCTACGACTATCCGGTGATGGTCAACGGACGGCACTTGATGGCACCCAGCCCGATCCCGGCCTTCGACAATCCGAAGATGGACATGATGCCCGCCTTGCAACTTTTCGGCGCCGGCCGCGAGAAGCGCATCTACGCGATCCCGCCGTATACCTCGGTGCAAAGCCTCGACTTCGACGACCATCCGTTCCGCACCACGCGCGCGCCGCATGCCTGCGGCCTGTGCGGTGCCGATGACAGCTATCTCGACGAAGTCGTCACCGATGATCGCGGCGGGCGCCTGTTCGTCTGTTCCGATACCGATCATTGCGAGACCCGCCGCGCCGCCGGCCATGTCGGCGCGGACGGCGTGCTCGAGGAGGCCGCCGAATGACCCCCCCTGACGCCCTGCTCTCGGCTCGCGGGCTCGATCTGTCATTCGGCACGATCCCCGCTCTGATCAACGTCGATGCCGATTTGTGGCCCGGGGAAATGCTCGCCATCGTCGGCGAATCCGGCTCCGGCAAAACCACGCTGCTGAACGTGCTCTCGGGCAAGATGCGCCCGCAGAACGGCGTCGTCTGGTATCGCGATCCCGCCGGCCGCCTGCATGACGTGCACGTGATGCCACAACCGGCGTTGCGGGCGCTGCACCGTTCCGACTGGGGGTTCGTGCACCAGAACCCGCGTGAGAATCTGCGCATGACCGTCACCGCCGGCGGCAATGTCGGCGAGCGCCTGATGGCACAGGGCCGCCGCCACTACGGCAGCATTCGCGAAGCCGCCATAGACTGGCTGCAACAAGTCGAAATCGACGCCGATCGTGTCGACGACATGCCGCGCACCTTCTCGGGCGGCATGCTGCAACGCCTGCAAATCGCCCGCACGCTGGTCACCCACCCACGCCTCGTGTTCATGGACGAACCGACCGGCGGGCTCGACGTCTCCGTCCAGGCCCGCCTGCTCGACCTCATCCGCAGCCTGGTCCGCCGGCTCGACATCGCCGCCGTCCTGGTCACCCACGATCTCGCCGTCGCCCGCCTGCTGGCCGACCGCATCATGGTCATGCAGCGCGGCGTCGTGGTGGAGGCCGGGTTGACCGATCAGGTGCTCGACGACCCGCGCCACCCCTACACGCAACTGCTCGTAAGCTCGGTGCTGCAAGCATGAGCGCGATGCTGCAAACCATCGACCTCGGCAAGCGTTTCGTGCTGCACCTGCAAGGCGGCCTGGAACTGCCCGTGCTCGAACATGTCGATCTCGGCGTCAACGCCGGCGAATGCGTAGCCCTCGTCGGCCCCTCCGGCGCGGGCAAAACCACGCTCCTGCGCAGCCTCTACGGCAACTACCGCGCCGATACCGGCCGCATCCTCATCCGCCACGGCCAAGAAACGATCGACCTCGCCGCCGCGCCGCCGCGCCAGATCGTCCGCGTGCGCGCCGAGACCCTCGGCTACGTCAGCCAGTTCCTGCGCGTCGTGCCCCGCGTCGCCGCCATCGATATCGTTGCCGAAGCCGCACATAATCTGTCGCCCGACGAAGCCCGCCACCAGGCCGCCGCCCTGCTGCACCGCCTCAATATCCCAGCCCGCCTGCACGCACTGCCGCCGGCCACCTTCTCCGGCGGCGAGCAGCAGCGCATCAACCTCGCCCGCGGCTTCATCGGCGGCCATCCGATCCTGCTGCTCGACGAACCCACCGCCTCGCTTGACGCCGCCAACCGCGATGTGGTGATCGGCATGATCCGCGAGGCCAAGGCACGCGGCACGGCCATCGTCGGCATCTTCCATGACACAACAGTGCGTGACGCAGTGGCCGATCGGCTCTATCACGTGCTCCCCCTACAGGACGCCGCGTAAGCGGTTACGGAATATGAACGAAACGATACTGACCAACGCCCACCTCGTCCTGCGCAACGCCGTCATCACCGGCACCATCGTGCTGCGCGGAGGCGTCATCCACGCCGTCGCCCCCGGCCCGAGTGCCGCCCCCGGCGCGATCGACTGCGGCGGCGATTTTATCATCCCCGGTGTGATAGATCTGCACACGGACAATCTGGAACGCCAGGTCCAGCCCCGCATCCTCGCCCGCTGGCCGTCGCGCTCCGCCTTCGTCGCCCATGACGCGCAATGCGTCTGCACCGGCGTCACCACCATCTTCGACTCGCTCTGCCTCGGCGATCTAGGCTTCGATGAAAGCCGCATGCGCACCTTCCGCGACGGCGTCGCCGACCTGGACGCCCTCGCCGATACCGGCCTGCTCAAGGGCGAACACATCCTGCACCTGCGCTGCGAGATGCCGGCCATGGACGTGCTCGACCATCTCGATCCCGTCGCCGACAACCCGCGCGTGCGCATGCTCAGCCTGATGGACCACAGCCCTGGCGTCGGCCAGTACAGCAACATGGACCGATACCGCGCCATGCGTCTGAAAGCCGGCATGGCGCCCGAGAGGATCGAAGAACGCATCGACGAGCTCCTCACCCAACGCGCCCGCCTGCGCACGCCGAACCGCCACGCCATCCTGGCCCGCGTGGCCGCCCGCGTCGCCGCCGGCGAGATCACGCTGGTCAGCCATGACGACGAAACCACGGCCGAGATCGCAGAAAATTATGCCGACGGCATCCGCATCAGCGAATTCCCGGTCACCGCCATCGCCGCCGCCGCCGCGCACGCCTGCGGCATGACGGTGATCGCCGGCGCCCCGAACATCGTGCGCGGCGGCAGCCATTCCGGCAACGTCAACGCCGCCGACCTCGTCCGCGCCGGCCACGTCGACGCGCTGGCGTCAGACTACGTGCCAGCCGCCCTCATCGAGGCCGCCTTCATCTGTGCAGATACCACCGGCATTTCATTGCCCGACGCGGTCGCACTGATCACCGACAACGCCGCCCGCATGGCCGGCCTCACCGATCGCGGCCAGCTTGCCACCGGCCTGCGGGCCGACATCGTGCGCGTCCGCCTGCACGAAAAACTGCCAGTCGTGCGCGAGGTCTATCGCGCCGGCGAGCGCGTCGCCTGATGTCCCCCGACGCGCGGGTCGCCCTCTACTACGCGCCGCAGCTTGACGATCCGCTGTGGCAGCGCGCCGCGCAATGGCTCGGCCGCGACCCGGCAACGAATGCACCGGTCGCGCAGCCCGGTCTGCCGGATATCGCCGCCATCACCGCGGATGCACGCCACTACGCCTTCCACGCCACGCTGAAGCCACCGATGCGCCTGCACGAGCGCGCGTCTTGGGGTGACGTTCTGGAAACAGCACGGCAAATCGGCGCCGGCATTCCCCCCTTCGATCTCCCGCGCCTGGCCGTCAGCGACATCCACGGCTTCCTCGCGCTGCGCGAGACGACGCCCAGCCCCGAACTGCAAGCCCTCGCCGATGCCTGCGTCGCCGGCGCCGACCATTTGCGCGCCCCGCCCGACTCCGCCGAGCTGACGAAACGTCGCCGCAACGGATTACCCCCGGCACAGAACGCCAACCTCGTGCGCTGGGGCTACCCCTACGTCTTCGCCACCTGGTTCTTCCACATGACGTTGACCCGCCGTCTCGCAGCCGAGCAGCACCCCGTCTGGCGCCCGGCGGCCGAGGCCCATTTCGCCGACGTGCTCCCCCTCCCCCGCCGCGTCAGCGACCTCTGCCTGTTCACCCAGGCCGGCCTCGATGCGCCGTTCGTGCTCGCCGAGCGCATTCTGCTGCGCGGCTGAGCACCGCGACCACCCGCGCCGCGCCGTCCGCGACGCTGCCATCGTTCATCACCCGCGCGACGTCCACGCCCTCTGGCAGGTCGACGCTGCGCGCCAGCCGACGCGCCACATCCGCCGGATCCTCCCGCCCGCGCGCCGCCAGCCGTCGCGCCAGAACCTCGGCCGGCGCGGTGATTTCCAGCCCAATCACCGCAAACCGCGCCGCCGCCTCGGCGATCACGGCGCGCGACACATTCGCCACCACCACCCGCCCCTCGGCAACATCCTCGGCGATATCCGCGGGAATGCCATAGAACAGACCATGCGCCTCCCACGCCAGCGCATACCCCCCCGCCGCCCGTCGCGCGGCAAACCGCGTCACATCGACCGCCAAATGATCCTCTCCCCCGGCCTCGGCGGGCCGGGTGATTTCACGCCGGACAAAGCGAAACCGCTCGGGCTCCGGCAGGATTTCCCGCGCCGCCGCCATCAACGTGTCCTTCCCCGCCCCCGACGGCCCAACCACCAGCACCAGCATTTCGTCACCCCGTTTTGACACGCCGTCTCAAGCGACTAGTTTCACCGCAGATCCGCCCACAGGGAAAGTTGCAATTATGTTCACCACCCGCCCCGAAATCGCCGGCACCTTCGGCGTCGTCGCGACCACCCACTGGATCGCCTCGCAGGTCGGCATGGCCGTGCTCGAGCGCGGCGGCAACGCGTTCGACGCCGCCGTCGCCGCCGGCTTCACCTTGCAGGTCGCCGAACCACACCTGAACGGCCCCGGCGGCGACGTGCCGATCATCATCCATGACGCGATGTCCAACACCCAGCACGTCATCTGCGGCCAGGGCGGCGCGCCCGATGCCGCCACCCCGGAAAAATTCGCCGAACTCGGCCTGGACCTCATTCCCGGCACCGGCCTGCTGCCCGCCGTCGTCCCCGGCGCCTTCGACGCCTGGGCGCTGATGCTGCGCGATTTCGGCACCTGGGAACTGGCGGAGGTCCTGTCCTTCGCCATCGGCTATGCCGTCAAGGGCATCCATCTCGTCCCGCGCATTCCCGCCGCCATCGAAAGCGTGCGCCCGCTGTTCGAGGCGGAATGGACAACCTCGGCGGCCGTGTTCCTGCGCAACGGCCGAGTCCCCCAGCCCGGCAGCCTGTTCGCCCGCCCCGCCCTCGCCGCCACCTGGCAGAAGCTCTGCGGCGCCGCCACCGGCAGCACCCGCGAAGCGCGCATCGACAGCGCCCGCAACGCCTGGTATCGCGGCTTCGTCGCCGAGGCGATCGGCAATTTCTACCAGAACAACGAAATTCTCGACGCCTCCGGCCGCCGCCATCGCGGCCTGCTGACGTCCGACGACATGGCGCGCTGGGCCGCCAGCGTCGAGGAACCCGTCGGCATCGACTACCACGGCACCCGCCTCCTCAAGGTCGGCGCCTGGAGCCAGGGGCCGACCTTCCTGCAACAACTGGCACTCCTCAAGGGCATCGACCTCGCCGCCATGGACCCGCTCGGCGCCGATTTCGCCCACACGGTCATCGAGGCCGCCAAACTCGCCTTCGCCGATCGCGAGGCCTATTATGGCGACCCCGAGCACGTCCAGGTGCCGCTCGAAACGCTGCTGTCGGACGCCTACAACGACGAACGCCGCCAACTGATCGGCGCGACCGCCAGCCACGATCTCCGCCCCGGCACGATCCCCGGCTTCGCCGCGGACGTCGATCATGACGCCTGGAAGCGCGCCGCAATGCTCTCCGCCGCCCCCGGCGTGGGCGAACCCACCGTCGCCCGCCTCGGCGCCATCGGCGGCGATACCTGCCATGTCGACGTCATCGACCGCTGGGGCAACATGGTCAGCGCCACCCCCTCGGGCGGCTGGCTGCAATCCTCGCCCGTCATCCCCGAACTCGGCTTCCCCATCTCCACGCGCGGCCAGATGTTCTGGGCCAAGAAGGGCCACCCGAACTCGGTAGCCCCGCGCAAGCGCCCGCGCACCACGCTCTCCCCGAGCATGGCCCTGCGCGACGGCAAGGCCTGGCTGTCCTTCGGCACCCCCGGCGGCGAGCAGCAGGACCAGTGGCAGCCGATCATGTTCCTGCGCATGCTGCACCACAACATGACGATCCAGCAGGCGATCGACGCGCCGTCCTTCCACACCGAGCACTGGCCGAGCAGCTTCTGGCCACGCATCGCCCGCCCCGGCAAGGTGGTCATCGAGGGCCGCTATGGCGCGGCCGTGCTCGCCGAACTCAATCGTCGCGGCCACAAGGCAGAAATGGGCGACGACTGGAGCGAGGGGCGCCTGTCCGCCGCGCGGCTGGAAGCCGACGGACAGATGTTCGCCGGCGCCAACCCAAGGGGCATGCAGGGCTACGCGGTCGGCCGCTGAGCTTTCCCGGCCCAGGCAATCGCCGCCAGGGCCAACGCATCGACGGTATCGACCAGATGCGCGTTCAGCGAGCGCCACGGCCCCGCCTGCATCCCCAGCGGGATTTCCGTGCACCCCAGCACCACCGCCCGGGCGCCGCGCGCGGTCAGAGACTTCACGACCATCGACAGCGGTGCATACGCCTCTTCCAGCCGGTTGGCTTTGACCATGGCAATCGCCGGGGTGACCATCGTCAGCATCTCCCCTTCGCTCGGCACCAGGCAGCGCCAGCCGTTGCTCTCCAACCGATCCTGGTAGAGCCGCATCTTCAGCGTCGCCGCCGTGCCCATCAGCCCAATGGTCCCGCCTGGCACGATCTTGATCAGTTCCGCCGCCGCCGCATCGACGATGTGCAGGATCGGCAGACCCTCCGCCGCCAGTTCGTCGTACCAGCCATGGGCGGTATTGCAGGGAATGGCGATCGCCCCGCAGCCGGCCGCCTTCAGCCCGCGAATGCCGCGCAGCAGCCAGGGCAGCGGGTCCTCGCCACCCTCCAGCTTGCCGCGCGTGCGGTCAGGCACACGGGGATCGGACCACAGTACGGCCGGAACATGCTCCTGATCGCGCGTGGCCGGCGTCAGCAGCGTCATCCTCGCCATGAAATGCGCACTCGCCAACGGACCCATGCCGCCGAGCACGCCAAGCAGTTTGTCTTCCATGCGCTCTCCTTCACCGCCCACTCTGCCGGAACTTGACGGCAGGGCAAGGGCCAGCCTACCGCAGGCCGACCATGACCCGTTCCTTTGATCTCCCCCGCCCTTTTGACCTTCAGGGCCACCGCGGCGCCCGCGGCCTGTTTCCGGAAAACACGCTGGAAGGCTTCATCGCCACCCGCGCGCTCGGCGTCGACAGCCTCGAACTCGACGTCGCCATCACCGCCGACGGAGTAGCAGTAGTCAGCCACGACGCCCTGCTGCATGGCGACCTGACGCGTGATGCGAACGGCGCCTGGCTCACCGACACCGGCCCGGTCATCCGCCATTTGACCTTCGCCGAGACGCAGCGTTTCGACATCGGCCGCCTGCGCCCCGGCAGCCGGGCGGCGACCCTGTTCCCCGCCCAGACCCCCCATGACGGCGCCCGTATGCCGACGCTGGAGGCGGTGTTCCGCGCCACCCCGGGCGTGCGCATCGACGCCGAAAGCAAAACCCTGCCCGACCGTCCTACGCTCACCGTCGCCCCGGCGGTGATGGCCGACGCCATCGTCGCCGCGGCGGAGGCGGCCGGCGCGCTGGCCCGGCTCGTCGTGCGCTCCTTCGACTGGCGCGGCCTGGCCCATCTGCGCCGCACTCGCCCCGAAATCCCCCTTGTCTGGCTGACCAGCCCGACCGAGGCCGCGGCGCGCGGGCTGTGGTGGGACATGCCAGGCTTCACCGGCTCCGTCGCGCAGGCCGTGGCCACCGCCGCCGGCACGACGTGCTGTTGGACCCCAGGCTGGGCGCCCCAGCATGCCAGCGTGACGCCGGCGGACATTGCCGAGGCCCACGCCCTCGGCCTGAAGGTTCTGCCCTGGACCGTCAACGAGCCGGCCGACATGAGCCGGCTGATCGCCTGGGGCGTCGACGGCCTGTGTTCGGATCGGCCCGACCTCGTGCGGATCGCGATGCACGAGGCTGGCATCGTCACACCACCGCCGCGCGCCTGACAGCGGCGCGCGCTCAGGAGGATTCGAAGAAATTCGAACTCGCCGACGCCCGTGAGACGAGCGCCTGAAGCTTCGGATCCTCGTGGGCATCCTTCTCCGTCAATTTTTCCATCGGCATGAAATACTCATGCGGGTGCGGCACCTGGCTTTCGGCGAACCCCTGGTAATGCCCCGCGGTGAGGGCATAGAGCACGCGGATGTCGCGCACCGGGAGCACCAACGCCGTTTCCGGCAGCGCGCGCAGAACACCAGTGGCGACCCAGCGCGCCGTCGGGTCGTTGGGCGTGATCGGGGCGAGCAGCCAGGGCACCGGGCAGACGGCCATCAGCGAATGGGTCGATGGAGCGAAGCGGGAGCGCTTGTCCAGCAGGTTCGTCAGCGTTGAGCACGCCTCGACCGCAAAGATATCCACAAACGGTTCCGCCGGTGTCCCGCCGAAGTTCAGCCACAGACCATCCGGAAGCGTCCGCATCGTCGTGCTGCCGGGATACTTCAGGAAAGGGTGAGAAGCCATTGTTTCATCAGTCGGTCTACCTCGAAGCCACCGCCAAGTTCCATTCCTTTGCTGGCTGATTCCCGGTGGCCGTTGGGGCCATTGCCGAAGTCTCGCGCGGACCAGGGAATCCAGGGACGGAATGCTGGTCATGTAAAATTCTCCAACGCGATCGAAATAAGATTTTTCAAGCGTTTCCATCCAAATGCTGCCGCTCTCGCCATCGCGTTTCGTTCGACTTTGTTCAGAAAATCAATGTTTTACGACACAGAGTCAACATTTCTTTACTAAATTTTAACGCATATTTTTATCGTTAATAGTTCATAAAATATTTCTTAATATATTCGTTATTTGACAAATCCTCCTTCCAGCAAATTCAATACTATCAGCGCGTTATGAGCATGAACGCATCGCTTATCCACAGCCTGTGGATAAAATCATTCACAGCCTGGATACGATTCCATAGCGCACCCATCGATCACGAACCCGTGATCACAAAAACGCCCGGCGCAGAACCCGCGCCGGGCGTTCAGATCATAGCTCGGAGAGGATCAGCGCTTGTCGAGCGGCACGAAATCCCGATGTGTGGGCCCGGTATAGATCTGCCGCGGACGGCCGATACGCTGCGAGGGGTCCTCGATCATCTCTTTCCACTGGCTGATCCAGCCAACCGTCCGGGAGACGGCGAACAGCACCGTGAACATGCTGGTCGGGAACCCCATCGCCTTGAGGATGATCCCCGAGTAAAAATCGACGTTCGGGTAGAGCTTGCGGCTGACGAAATACTCGTCATGCAGCGCGATCTTCTCCAACGCCATCGCAAGGTCGAGCAGCGGGTCGTCCTTGATGCCGAGTTCGGCCAGCACCTCATGGCAGCTTTGCTGCATGATCTTCGCCCGCGGGTCGTAGTTCTTATAGACGCGATGCCCGAAGCCCATCAGCCGCGTGTGGTTGTTCTTGTCCTTCACATCCGCCAGGAACGCCGGAATGTTGTCGACATGGCCGATATCCGCCAGCATCTTCAACACCGCCTCATTGGCGCCGCCATGCGCGGGGCCCCACAGGCTGGCAATGCCGGCGGCGATGCACGCAAACGGATTGGCGCCCGAAGACCCAGCCAGGCGCACCGTGCTCGACGACGCATTTTGCTCGTGATCGGCATGCAGGATGAACCAGCGCTCCATCGCCCGCGACAGCACGGGAGACACCACATACGGCTCGGCCGGCACCGCGTTCATCATATAGAGGAAATTGTCGACGTAGCCGAGGTCGTTGCGCGGATACATGAACGGCTGGCCGATCGAGTACTTATAGGCCCAGGCCGCGATCGTCGGCAGCTTGGCGATCAGGCGGAACGCGCTGATCCGCCGCACTTCCGCATCATTGATATCCAGGCTGTCATGATAAAACGCCGACAACGCGCCGACGACACCGCACATCACCGCCATCGGGTGCGCATCGCGACGGAAACCGTCGAAAAAGCGGCGGATCTGCTCGTGCAGCATGGTGTGGCGGAGCACATCGCGCTCGAACTCCTGCTTCTGCTTGGCGTTCGGCAACTCGCCCCACAGCAGCAGATGCGCCACCTCCAGAAACGTCGACTGCTCGGCCAGCTGCTCGATCGGATAGCCGCGGTGCAGCAGAATGCCGGCATCGCCGTCGATATAGGTGATCTTGCTCTCGCACGCCGCGGTCCCACCATAGCCCGGATCGAAGGTGAACACGCCAAGCTGGTCGTAGAGCTTTCGGATATCGAACACCGATGGCCCGATCGAGCCGGTCAGCAACGGCAATGTCGCCGATTTGTTCGATCCCTGCAGCGTGACTGTGATCCCGCCGGCATCGTTCTTCGCGGATGCGCTCATCTGTCTGTCCTTCCCGAGGCAGAATTTTTGCTGCCCTCGCCCATAGCCGTTCGAGGGTGACCCTATTCCCGCCGCGCCCAACGCGCAACCTTCGCGCATGCAGCAAAATGCCCACCCGCCCATGCCGCTGTACACCGGTATTCACCAACAAATCGCTAACCCCGCCGGTCACCAACATTCAACCCGGACCCGACTCGCTTCCGCCAATGGCACGGCGCGTGCTAGTATTAGTCCCAAGCGCCGCAAAGACACATCCCGACGGAGGTCTCTTCCCATGCGTCCAGTGCGCTACATGCTTGCAGCGTTTGCTCTGATGGCCCTGCCGCACCAGGCCGCCGCGCAGGACGGCACGCTGCGGGTCGCCATCGCCGACGACGCCGATATCATGGATCCGACGATCGCGCGCACCTATACCGGCCGCATCGTCTTCGCAGGAATATGCGACAAGTTATTTGATATAAACGAAAAACTCGACATCGTCCCACAACTCGCAACCGCCTATGAATGGGCCGACTCCCGCACCCTCGTCATCAAGCTCCGCCCCGGTGTGCAGTTCCACGATGGCACCGCGATGGACGCCGCCGCCGTAAAATACAGCCTCGAACGCCACCTCACCATGCCCGGCAGCACCCGGCGAGGGGAAATCAGCTCGCTCGATCGCGTCGAGATCGTCGATCCGCTGACAGTCCGCCTCGTCCTCAAGACCGCGTCCTCGCCCTTCGTCACCCACCTGACCGACCGCTCCGGCATGATCGTCTCGCCCAAGGCCGCGGAAGCCGCCGGCAAGGAATTCGGCAATGCCCCGGTATGCGCCGGCCCGTTCAAACTGACCGAGCGCGTCGCCCAGGACCGCTTCGTGCTGGATCGTTTTCCTGCCTACTGGGATGCCGCAAACATCCACTTCGCCCGGGTGATCTACCGCCCCATCGTCGATAGCTCCGTGCGGTTCACCAACATCCAGGCCGGCGCCATCGACATCGGCGAGCGCATCGCCGCCACCGACGTCGCGCGGGCCCGCACCGACCAGCGCCTGAAGGTCGATGTCTATCCGGGCCTGGGCTACCAGAGCATCAGCCTCAATGTCGGCCATGGCCCACGGGCCAACACGCCACTCGGCCGCAGCGCGCTGGTGCGCAAGGCGTTCGAACTGTCAATCGACCGCGAGGCGATCAACCAGGTCGTTTTCGCCGGGCTTTTTGCACCCAACGCCCAGGGCCTACCACCCGGAAATCCGTTCTACAACAAAGCCCTGCCACCACCGGCGCGCGACGTCGCCAAGGCGCGCGCGCTGCTGAAGGAAGCCGGCGTCACCCTCCCTGTGGTCATCAACCTCACTGTCACCACGGTTCCCGAGCAGTTGCAGACCGGCGAGATGATCCAGTCCATGGCCGCCGAGGCCGGCTTCGACGTGAAGGTGCGCGCCACCGAATTCGCCTCCGCCCTGGCCGCCCAGAGCCGCGGCGACTTCGAGGCCTCGGCGATCGGCTGGTCCGGCCGGATCGATCCGGACGGCAACCTCTATAACGGCATCCATTCCGGCGGCTCCCTGAACGAGACGCACTACGCCAACAAGGAGGTCGACGGCTGGCTCGACGCCGCCCGCGCCACCACCGACGCCGCCGCGCGGCTGGCGCTCTACGCCAAAGTCACGGCGCAGGTGCACGCGGATTTGCCGATCCTCTATCTCTCCACGCCCTCGCTGATCGTCGTCTCCAGCGCCAAACTCTCCGGCTTCCGCCCGGTACCTGACGGCATCGTACGACTCCAGGGGCTGAAACTCGCGAAGTAGCACCCCTCATTTGTCGCCTGGGGGCTTGCGCCTTCCGCCGAGGTAGTGGACGACTCCCTCCACGAACGACGGAGGAATGCCATGAACCCGGTCTTGCCAGGAACCATCGACTGCGACATCCACGCGGCAGTGCCCAGCATCCAAGCGCTCTTGCCCTATCTCGAAGACCACTGGCGGGACATGGCGATCACCCGTGGCATCGATGAACTCAACAGCATCAGCTACCCCAACAATTCCCCCCTCACCTGCCGGCCCGACTGGCGGCCGGCGACGGGGCGGCCAGGGTCGTCGCTGATCCAGGTGCAGCGCGAGGCGCTGGACGGATTCGGCACCTCGATCGCGATTATCAACTGCCTCTATGGTGTGCAGTTATTCTTCAGCGAGGACATGGGTGCCGCCTTCGCGCGCGCACTCAACGCCTGGATCGCCGCCGAGTGGCTCGACCGCGACCCCCGCCTGCGCGCCTCCATCGTGCTGCCCGTCCAAAGCCCCGAACTGGCCGTCGCCGAGATCGAGCGCTGGGCCGGCGATCCGCGCTTCGTCCAGGTGCTGATGCTCGTCGGCGGCGACATGCCGCTGGGCAAGCGCGCCTACTGGCCGATCTACGCGGCCGCCGAGCGCCACGGCCTCGCCGTCGGCATCCATGCCGGTTCGAGCTACCACAACCCGCCCACCCCGGTCGGCTGGTCCTCGACCCATACCGAGGACTACGTGAACCAGTCCCAGGCCTTCCAGTCCCAGCTATCGAGCCTGATCTGCGAGGGCGTGTTCAACCGCTACCCCGCGCTGAAAGTCGTCCTGCTCGAATCCGGCTTCACCTGGCTGCCCGCCCATATCTGGCGACTGACAAAATTCTGGCGCGGCCTGCGGATGGAAATCCCCTGGGTCGATCGCGCGCCGATGGACATCGTGCGCAGCAATGTCCGCTTCTCCCTGCAACCCGTCGATGGCCCGCCGGACGCCGCCAGCCTGGCGCGCCTGATCGAGCACATGCAGTCCGACGAGTTGCTGCTGTTCTCGACTGACTACCCCCATTGGCAGTTCGACGGCACCGACGCGATGCCCGCCGGCATTTCCCCCGCTTTGGCCCGCAAGATCATGATCGACAACCCCCGCGCCACCTATGGGCGCATCAAGGAGACGGTGGCATGAGCTGGCACGTCGTCGCCCCCGTCAGCGAAATCCCGCCCGGCGGCCGCAAACTCGTGACCGTGCGCGGACGCCCGATCGCCGTGTTCAACATCGCCGGCGAATATTTCGGCCTGCTCAACCGCTGCCCGCACCAGGGCGGCAATCTTTGCGAGGGCGTGCTCACCGGGCTGCTCGAATCACCCACGCCGGGCCAGTACACCTACACCCGCAAGGGCGAAATCCTGCGCTGCCCCTGGCATGGCTGGGAGTTCGACATCCGCACCGGCCAGAGCTACTGCGACCCCGAAAAAATCCGCGCGCGCGCCTACACGGTCGGCGTCGAGCATGGCAGCACCGTCGTCGAAGGCCCCTACGTCGCCGAAACCATTCCAGTCCGCGTCGAGGAGGATTACGTCGTGGTTGACGTCTAGGACGCATTACCGGGGAAAACGAACATGGCAACCTACGAACACATCACCGTCGAAGTCGAACGCGGACGCGCGCGGATCACGCTGAACCGCCCGGAAAAACGCAATGCCCTGTCCTACGCGCTGCTGACGGAACTCTCCGACGCGTTGTGGGACGCCGATGACGACAAGCGCGTCCACAGCGTCATCCTGCGCGGCGCCGGCAAGGCCTTCTGCGCCGGCTACGACATCACGCCCGGCCTGAACGCCCAAACCGCCGGCGACATCCCCCGCCGCGGCGGCGGCATCTACGACAACCCCACCATCGACGACGACATCTGGCGCCTCGAACGCAGCCAGCGCCTGCGCATGGCCTTGTTCGACATGCACAAGCCCGTGGTCGCCCAGGTGCACGGCTTCTGCATCGCCGGCGGCACCGACATCGCCCTGCTCAGCGACATCGTCATCGCCGCCGACGACGCCATCTTCGGCTTCCCCCCGGCGCGCGACCTCGGCGCACTCCCAAATCACATGTGGATCTATAATTGCGGCCCCCAATGGGCCAAGCGCCTGCTGATGACCGGCGACACCGTCACCGGCCGCGAGGCCGCGATGATCGGCCTGGCGATGAAATCCGTTCCGCCCGACCTCCTGGAAGCCGAGGTCGAAGGCCTCGCCGACCGCTTCGCGCTGATCGACCCCGACCTGCTGGCCGCCAACAAGCGCGTCGTCAATCTCGGCCTCGAACTGATGGGCGCCCGCACCCTGCAACGCCTCGCCGCCGAAAACGACGGACGCGCCCACCTCGCCCCAGGCACCGCCAGCTTCCGCAAACGCGCCAAGGAACAGGGCCTCCGCGTCGCCCTGCGCGAACGCGACGCCCTGTTCGGCGACGGCCGCGCCCGCGTCGACGGCCCGGAAATCCGCGACGCCGAGGGGCGCCTGCTTAACGAGTAAGAGTTTTTTGTTTCTTTTTTGGTAACTGCCCAGGTATCCCTTTTGGCACTACGCGAGACGCAGTTCGGGTATCCACCTTGCGGGATTCCCGATCAGGGCCTGAAGGAGGTCCCAGCCCTGCTTTCTCGCGGTGGATATCATCGTTCGGATGATCCCGAAATCCTCGGCACCGGCGTTGGATCGGAAGCCGCCTGA
>JAYTUU010000116.1:0-19278 GCA_043744375.1 Rhodospirillales bacterium
AGAAATCCGCGAGATGGCGGAAGAGGCCAAGTCGGTCGGCCTCGCCGTCGTCATGTGGTCCTATCCGCGCGGCGGCAAGCTCGACAAGGCCGGCGAGACGGCGCTCGACGTCTGCGCCTACGCCGCCCATATCGCCGCCCTGCTCGGCGCGCATATCATCAAGGTCAAGCCGCCGACCGGCGTTCTGTGGCAGCCCGAAGCGAAGGCCGCCTATGAGAAGGCCAAGGTCGATGTCTCCACCATGGCCGCGCGCATCAAGCACGTCATGCAGGCGACCTTCGCCGGCCGCCGCATCGTCGTCTTCTCCGGCGGCGAGGCGAAGGATCTCGAGGGTCTCTACAGCGAGATCCGCGGTCTGCGCGACGGCGGCGCCAACGGCTCGATCATCGGCCGCAACACCTTCCAGCGCCCGAAAGCCGAGGCCCTCGCCATGCTCGCCAAGATCATCGAGATCTACCAGGGCAAGGCCTGATCCCCATGTCCGGCGGGGAGCGATGCCGTATCTATCTGATCACCCCGCCGACACTTGATCCGACCGTCTTCGCCGGCACGCTGGCATCCGCCCTGGATGCCGGCGACGTCGCCGCCGTCCAACTCCGCCTCAAAGACCTCGACGACGACGCCCTCAAGCGCGCCATCGACACCCTGCGCCCCGTCGCCCAATCCCGCGACGTCGCCTTCCTGCTGAACGACCGCCCCGATCTCGCCGTCAGCACCGGCTGCGACGGCGCCCATGTCGGCCAGACCGACACCCCCGCGGAAATCGCCCGCAAACTCCTCGGCGACCTCACCATGGGCGTCACCTGCCACGACAGCCGCCATTTCGCCATGGAAGCCGGCGAGGCCGGTGCCGACTACGTCGCCTTCGGCGCCTATTTCCCGACCGCCACCAAGGACGCCACCACCCAAGCCAGCCTCGAAACCCTGCAATGGTGGGCCGAGATGATGGAAATCCCCGTGGTCGCCATCGGCGGCATTACCGCGGCCAACTGCGCTCCGCTGGTGCGCGCCGGCGCCGACATGCTGGCCGTCGTCGGCGCCGTCTGGAACCACCCCGACGGCCCCGCCGCCGGCATCCGCGCCCTCAACGCCGCCATCGACGCGGCGTAACGCACCCTCAATTGCAGAGGTCGCCCCGCATCCGCGCGCTCACCACCTTGCCCTCGGCCAGTTCGAACGTCGTCTCACACACCCGCTCGATCGTCTCCCCCGCCTGGAAATGCGGCATGCCGCCAAACGGCCCGCGCCCGTAACCCATGAACAGCGGCGGCGGCTGGTAGTATTCGGCGCGCTTCTCCACATAGGCGAAGAACTTCCGCCCCCCCGTCTCCACCACTCGCGCCGGCACGCCCATTTCGCGCACCAGCACCTCCTCGGTCTGTCCGACAAACCGCGCCAGCATCGCCTCCCGGTCAACCGGCGCCGTCTGCACACAACCCGCCAGCAGCAGGGCAAGAATGATCGTCCGCATGAAACCCTCCATCACCCGCAGCTTACCGCAATTCCCTAGGGCGATGGGAGCCATAATACCTGGTCAATCCGATCCGCCCCCACTGCGATCATCGCCAACCGATCAAACCCCAAAGCAATCCCCGCCGACGCCGGCATGCCAAACTCCAGCGCCGCCAGAAAATCCTCGTCCATTTCCCACCCGACATCCCCATACAACGCCGCCCGCCGCGCCCGATCCTCGACAAACCGCGCCCGCTGCTCCGCCGCATCCGTCAACTCTACGAACGCATTCGCCAACTCCATCCCACAGACGAACAACTCGAACCGCTCCGCCACCCGCAGGTCCGCCGGATCACGCCGCGCCAACGCCGCCTGCGCCGCCGGCCAATGCGTCAGAAACGTCGGCCGCCCTTGCCCGATCGCCGGCTCGACCCGGTCGAGCAGCAGCCGAAAGAACAAATCCTCCCAGCCCTCGCCATCCCGCAACCGCACCCCCGCCTGCCGCGCCAACGCCGCCGGATCATCCGCCGTCCCCAGCACATCCGCCCCCACATACCGCGCGAACGCCTCCGCCACCGTCAAAATCTCGACCTCCGACAAATCCGTCGTCACCCCTCGACACGCCACCACGGGAGGCAGCACCGCCCGCAGTAACGCCTGCGTCTCTGCGATCAACGACGCCATGTCCGCACCGGGACGATACCACTCCAGCATCGTGAACTCCCGCGCATGCCGGTCGCTCCCCTCGCCATTCCGCCACACCCGCGCAAACTGAAAAATCGGCCCGGCCCCCCCGACCAACAGCCGCTTCATCGCAAACTCCGGACTGGTATGCAGCCACAAAGCCCGCCGCTCCCCCTCCGGCGTCACCCGCTCCGTGCGAAACGCGTCGAGATGAACCTCCTCCCCCGGCGCCGTCACCGCATACGGCGTCTCCACCTCCAGATACCCCCGCGCCGCAAAAAACGCCCGAGCCGCCTGCGCCAACCGGCCGCGACGCACGAGAAACGGCAGCCGTGCCGCCAACTGCTCAGGATGCCAGGGGGGTTGTGCCATCGCCCAGACGTAGCGCGGATCAAGCGAAGACCCAAGCGCGCCGGCGGCGGCGAAGGGGAGGTCTACCGCCTCGGCCTGATCCTTGCCCGCCGAAGCAAAATGGACAAAAAGTTTTTGCTTCTTTTTTCAAAAAGAAGCGCTGTTCTTTTTTGAAAAAAAGAACCAAAAAACTTCTATCCATTTGGCTGTCCTCATGAACGACCATAATCCTCTGTCAGATCGAACCGATTCCGATCCTATCCCACGCAACATCGCGCGTGGAGCACTGGTTCGCTGGCTCCTGTCGTATGGCACGTTCAGTGTGCCGCAAGCCGCCGGCCCGATCGTCTATGCTCTGCTCGCGATACCCCTGACCGGGGACCCGGGCAGCGGTGCGGCTATCGTGCTGGCGATCACGATCGCGCAAGTCGTCGGCGCGGTGCCGGTCGCCCGCCTCGGCCGCGACAAGAACGCGGTCTCCTTCCTGAAGGTGCTTGTGGCCACAAGAACGTTGGCATTCGCGGCCGTTGCGATCCTGGCGGCGGCCGGAGCCCCCTTCCCCTTTCTCCTCATTGCCGCGGCGCTGGCCGGCCTGGTCAATGGCGCAGCATTCGCCTACCTGCGCTCCGTTCTGAACTATCTCGTCGCGCGATCCCGCATGCCGCGGGCCCTCGGCATGGCGGCGACCCTGAGCGAGTTCACCTTCGTCGCGGCACCGGTTCTCGCCTCCGTGCTGGGAACGATCAACCCGGTCTTCGCGCTGGTGATGCTGAGCGTCCTCGGTGCCGCGCCCGTGGTGCTGATGCCAAGCTTACCTCACGCACGGGGTTCTGTACCAGTCGCCGGGAGCGGCAGCCTGCTGAAGCCCACGATCCTCCTGTGGCTGGCCTGCACGATGGCGAGTGGCGCCGTGGTCTCGTCGATCGAAATCGGCGCCGTATCTCTCGCGATGGACTATGGCTTCCCCCCGGCAATGGGTTTCATTTTTACGGTGGCCTTGTGTCTGGCGTCGGTCGCTGGGGGCGTGTGGGTGAGCGTTCGCAATCGAATGCCGCGCCGCTCGACCATTCTGGTCTATCTGGTCCTGATGAGCACGGGGGCCGCCCTCATTGCGTCGCATCTGTCGGTTGCGGTCACGCTCGTGGGTGCAGTCATGATCGGGTGCTTTCTCGCGCCATTGAGCACGGCCTATTCGCTGACGCTCGACGCCTTGGCATCTCACCATCAGAAAACCGAGGTGTTCGCGCTGTCCAGAACGGCGAACTCGCTCGGTGTCGTCCTGACGAGCGCGACCCTCACTATGACCTCGCTCGCGGTCACACAGGCGGTAGCAACCGCACTGATCTTCGCCGCCACCGTGGCCGTTGGACTTGTCACCTTCGCTGGCCGCTCTTCCCACCCACGATAGGACTGGACTTCACGCTGCGACGCGGCAGAGGCGAGAGGCAGCCTGCTATAGCGGCGCGCCGGCCTGGCGAGCGTCGGGGAACCCCACGACAACAACACCGGAATGAGATGCCGCAGGCTTTGGATAGCCCAGCGTCCATCAACCAGGTCCACCCCAGAGGTTCGGATTGGGCGGATGGATGATACTGCCCTCATAGCGGAGTGCCGAACCGCGATCGAACGACAAATGCAGCGGTCCCTCCAGATCGACGATGTTGGCCTGCTGCGCGACAATCAGCGCCGGCGCAACCCCGAGCGACGTACCCATCATGCCACTGACCATGATCTGGAAGCCGCGCCGCCTTGCTTCCGCCGCCAACGCGAGCGCTTCGGTCAGCCCGCCGACCTTGTCGAGCTTTATATTGATGGCCGCATATTTTCCGTCGAGCCGGTCCAGATCGGCGCGCGTTCGGCAAGCTTCGTCGGCGCAAATCCGAACCGGACCCTCCAACCGCGTCAGCGCACCATCAGCATTGGCCGACAGCGGCTGCTCGATCAATTCGACCCTCAAGTCGAACAACACCGGCATGAACGCGTTAAGCTGGGTTTCAGTCCAGCTCTCGTTGGCATCGACGATGAGTCTGGACGTCGGTGCCACGTGCCGTACTGCGCGCACCCGTTCGACATCGTCGGCGCCCCCTAGTTCCAATCTGAAGATCGGCCTGGCGGAATTGGCGGCTGCCTGCTCGGCCATCTTTACCGGCGTGTCGAAAGCAAGCGTGAAGGCCGTCGTGACTGGCTTCACAGCGCCGAGTCCGACGATTTCCGCGACGTTTCGATAAAGGCGGTTCGCATCCAGATCCCAGAATGCGCAATCGAGAGCGTTGCGCGCCGCGCCCGGCGGCATCGCGTGTTGCAGCGTGTCCCGGTTGAGGCCCGAGAAGATCGCACCTTTCATCGCATTGAGCGCGGCTACGACGCTGGCAGCAGTTTCACCGTAGCGGATAAGAGGCACACATTCGCCGCGGCCGCGTGAGTCGCCGTCGGAGATTTCGGCGACAACGACGTCGGTCGTGGTGTTGACGCCTTGCGCTGTCGCAAATGGACGCGCGAGCGCCCACGCGCGGTGGGTGACTGTCAGTATCTGAGGACGTGGCGCCATGTCTGTTGCAACCCCTTCGGCGATTGTCAGCGTAGTGCGATCTCATCGCACTCACCTGTCAGCGGAGTGCGATCTCATCGCACTCACCGGCAACATATGCCTGCAAGGCGCTGTTGACCGGCGAGCTTGCTATTCTAGATAGCCTGCAACGCCGGCGCCAGGATCACTTCCGCACAGCATTTGCTACGCCAACATGCTGTCCGCACCCGCGCTGGCATCAAAGCGCCAGCCGAACTAACCTAGCCAGCTTGCCGCTCGCTTCGGGGTGGCTGGATATGCTACGTTATAAGTGGCGAACGAATTGAGGAGGCAGGCTTGGAAACCTTCGACTACGTCATCGTTGGTGCCGGCTCGGCCGGCAGTATCGTGGCAAACAGATTGAGCGAGGATCCGAACGTCACGGTCGCGGTCCTTGAAGCGGGTGGCTATGACTGGAACCCCTTCATCCACATCCCCGCCGGATTCATCAAGACGTTCTACGACGCACGCGTGAACTGGAAATACGAGATGGAGGAAGGCGCCTGGACGGGTGGACGGCGCATCTATGCCCCGCGCGGCAAGACGCTCGGCGGGTCCAGTTCGATCAATGGCCACGTCTACAACCGCGGCCAGCGCCTCGATTTCGACACCTGGGCGCAATTCGGCAACCGTGGCTGGGGATACACCGATGTCCTGCCCTACTTCCAGCGGACCGAACGGCGGATCGGGCCGGGGGACGCCACCTACCGCGGACGCGAAGGCCAGGTACGGGTCACCGATCTCGAATGGCGCCATCCGCTCTGCGACGCCTTCATCGAGGGCTGCATCCAGAACGGCATCCCGCGCAACCCCGACTACAACGGCGAGAAGCAGGAGGGCGTATCCTACGTTCAGCGGACGACATTCAACGGACGGCGCGTGAGCACCGCGGGTGCCTATCTGCGCCCCGCCATGAAGCGGCCGAACCTGAGGGTGATCACACACGCGCATGCCTCGAGCATCATTCTCGATGGCAAGACGGCAGTCGGCGTCCGCTACCGGCTAGGCGGACGCAATGGCGTCGACAAGGAAGTGCGCGCCGCCCGTGAAGTCATTCTCTCGGGCGGAGCATATAATTCCCCGCAGCTTCTGCAACTGTCGGGCATAGGCCCGGCGGATTTGCTGCGATCGCATGGCATCGAAGTCCGCCATGCACTGCCCGGCGTCGGCGAGAATCTGCGGGATCACTACGCGCCGCGTCTGGTCGCTCGGGTGAAGAACATCGCGACGATCAACGAGAAGTCGCGCGGCCCCCGCCTAGCGTGGGAAGTCCTGAAGTGGATGACGACGCGCAAAGGTATTCTGTCGCTGAACCCGACACTGGTCTACTGCTTCTGGCATTCAGGCGAGAGTGCGGAAAGCTCGGACATCCAGATGACATTCACGCCGGCGAGTTACAACGACGGCGTGCAGGGTGAGCTCGAACGCGAACCCGGAATGACGGTGGCAGCCTGGCAGCAGCGGCCGGAAAGCAGCGGATACGTTCGCATCGGTTCGAGCAATCCTTTCGTGCAGCCGATGATCCAGCCAAACTATCTCGCCGCAGAGCATGACCGCCGGGTTCTCGTGGCGGCCATGAGGCTGGCGCGCAAGCTGCTCGCCTCCGATCCGCTGAAGCCCTATTACGCGCGCGAGGATGTCCCGGGCCCGCATGTGCAAACCGACGATGAACTCCTGGCTATCGCGAAGGCGCGCGGGACGACGACTTTCCACCCAATGGGGACCTGCAAGATGGCCCCTGCTACAAATCCTCAGGCTGTCGTGGACGACCAGCTGCGTGTCCACGGCATAGAGCGCCTACGGGTGATCGATGCCTCGATCATGCCGACGATGCCTTCGGCGAACCTGAATGCCGCGACGATGATGATCGGGGAGAAGGGTGCGGACCTCGTGCGCGGGCGGGAGCCGTTGCCCAGCGCCGCCATTTAGTGCGCCCATCGATGGCGGTGCGGTCTCTGGTTGTCCGGTCTCTGGTTGTCCGGTCTCTGGTTGTCCGGGCGCCTGACGCGGCAGCCGCAATCGCTTATCCGTTTCAAACCACTTGAGGGACATGACCTCGCCTGTCCCGCCCTCATTTTTGTGGCGATTACGGTTCGCAAACGCGTGCCTCTCCGGAAATTCAGAGAGGACGTTTAACACCGTCAGTGCGGTCGAATACGATCAGCGGTTGAGCCATTCGGCGGGTGGCGATATCCAGTGATGCGTTAGCATTACAGCAGCCCTGCAGCAGCAAAATCAACCCGAAGCGCGACCGGCATGGCGAACCTCCATCGTTCGCCGCATAGAGAATCACATCCGCACCGCGTCGCGGAATTCCCCTCAGAGTCACAGCCTCGGAGCCTTGGTATTAGATCGGCGTCATGCCGACGCTGCTGGCGCCGGTTGTGGTGCAACTGTCGGTCCGGCATCGCCCTTGCCACACTGCCCGCAAACATCGAACCTCCCGCGACCGCCATCACAGCCAGCAGGGCCCAGCCATGACCCCGATTGACCCCAATGCCGAACCGCTCGACCAATGGCGCCCCGGCGTGATGACCCGCATGCTGATTTCCGCCCAGAACGGCGCCAGGTCACTGTGCCTCTTCGAGCAGTTCGTCGACCCCGGCAAAGGCGCGCCCACCCACCGGCACAGTGTCGAGGAGGTGCTGACGGTGATGGCCGGTACCGCTGAGGTTTGGCTCGACAACGACCGTGCGACCCTGATCGCCGGCCAGTCCGTCATCGTCCCCGCCGGCATCAGGCACGGCTTCACGAATGCCGGCGAGACGACACTCCACGTCCACGCCCTGCTCGCTGCCCCCTTCTTCGAGGCCATCTTCGACGACCAGGCCGAGACCCGCCGCCGCTGGGCACCCCCCTGAGCCGGCAAGGCGCGCTCACGATCGGACGGAATTGGTAGCGGCACCCATATGCCGCATCGGATCGGCGGCTGGCCCGTTGCTCGCCAGCACACAGGAACTCTTCACGGTCACGCCGTTCGGGCGCGCCGTGTGATGCAACGGAGAAGGCAGCGTCCGATCCGGTTTTCGTCGACAAGTCAATATCAATTGGGGCTTCATGAAACGACCTTCACTCGGAGTTGATCATTATTTTGATCAAAACTACGAGATCGTGATAATTAAATTAACTCTTTATTTAATAATTTCACGAACTAATAACTATGGTTACTTCACAAAACCGAGAGCTGACAAATTATAACTTGTGGTCATGGAATTACGGTGATCAAGAAGGATCACATAAAATGAAACCATCGGGGTAGAATTCATGACAATTGTGACAGTCAGTGGTGGGGGCGGAACCACCGTTTCTATTCCAGTCACTTCTTTGGCCAATGCGCAGATCGCGCAGCAGCTGCTTGACGCAATCTCGCAGGGTGTCAACGGCGGCACGATCGCGCCCTATACGGTCGCCGGCGGCAGCCAGGTAACCCCGCCGGGCGGCCCCTCGATGATGGTCCTCACCGGGCCGGGCGCGGTCACGATCCCGGCGACGACGGGAACGGTGGTAGTCAATTCCACCCAGCGCGACGTGCTGTTCGGTGGGACGGGCGCGAGCCAGCTTGTCGTATCGGGCACCGGGGGCATCACGTATTTTGCCAACACCGGCGCGGGCACGGTGATCGCCGGCGGCGGCAACAACATCATCATCGTTGGCAGCGGCTCATCTCCCGACAACAGCGGGCATGGCGACAGCGAACATGGGCACGGCGGCCCTTCCGCGGCGCCCGGCCCTCATGTGATCTATACGGACGCGGGCGACGATCGTATCCTCGTAACGAGCGGCAACGCCACGATCTCCGCAGGTGGCGGCACCAACATCATCCAGCTCGGCACCGGCCAGCTCGGCACCGACCAGGCCGTTGTGACGACGACGGGTCTGGACATCATCTTCGGCGGCAGCGGCAGTGCGACCGTTGACGCCTCCCATGGCCGCGCCCTGCTGCAGGGCGGCGGCGGCCCGCTCTCGTTCATCGGCGGCGCGTTGAGTTCGACGGTACTGGGCGGCAGCGGGCCGGTGACGGCCGTCGGTGGCGCCGGCGGCGGCGTCTTCGGTGGCGGCTCGGCGGGTCACAATGTCCTGATCGGCGGCGCTGGCGCGAGCACGCTGTTCGGTGCCGGCAACGGCGACCAGTTGTTCGGCTTCGCGGCCAGTGGCGACCTGCTGGCGGCGGGCTCCGGCAACGAAACCCTGATCGCCATGGGCGGTGCCACGATGTTGCGAGCCGGAGCGGGCAACGACTTCATGCTGGCCGGCGCCGGGGCCGATACCCTGATCGCCGCCAGCGGACGCGCAACGATGATGGGTGGCGGTGGGGCCGATCGCTTCGTATTCAGCCGTGGCGGGGCCGGCGGTGTCGACGTGATCAGCGACTTCTCGAAGACCGCGGACATTCTGGTCCTGAACGGCTACGGCCGGACCGAATTCGCCGACGACCTGCTGCGCGCCGTCCAGACCCCTGGTGGCACCATGGTCAGCCTCAGCGACCATACCGTCATCACGTTCAGCGGGTTGAGCATCAACGACCTCAAGAGCATCACCGTGATTGCCAGCAGTGGCGGCGGCGACGGGCATGGCGGCGACGGGTATGGTGGCGGCGGGCATGGGGGCGGCTGGCACTGACGATCCACCCCATTCCGCAGCCCCGGCACCCCTCCGAAGCCAGGCGAAGCGCCTTGACCCGCTCTTCCCTGCTATCCACCCGCGAGGCGCGGGAGCAGGAAGATCTCGGCGCCCTCGGGCAGTTCCTTGGACCAGTTGTCGCGATAGATGACCCCATCGATGGAGACGGCGATGCCCCGCTCGATGAAGGGCGCGAGTCCGGGATACTGTTCCGCCAGATTGCGGAATAGCTCCCGGATGTCCTTGGCCTCAACGTCGAGTTTCTCCCTGCCGCCGACGGCCGCGCGGAGCGAACTCCAGAGCATCACCTCCACCATCAGCCCGCCCGTTCGGCCTCCAATGCCGCCAGGATGCGCGGGGGCGACATCGGGATATGGGTCATGCGAACGCCGACCGCATTGGACACCGCATTCGCGATCGCCCCCAAGGGCGGCACGATCGACGTCTCGCCCACGCCACGCACCCCATAGGGGTGGTTCGGATTGGGGATTTCGAGGATCAGCGTGTCGATCATCGGCAGATCCGAGCAGACCGGGATCCGGTAGTCGAGGAACCCGGGGTTCGCAAGGCGTCCGTCGTCACCGTAGTAATACTCCTCGTTGAGGGCCCACCCGATGCCCTGCGCGGCGCCCCCCTGGTACTGCCCCTCCACGTAGGTCGGATGCACCGCCTTCCCCGCGTCCTGCACGACAGTATAGCGCACCACCCTGGTGCCGCCGGTCTCCGGATCGACTTCGACGTCGCAGATATGGGTGGCAAACGAGACGCCGGCGCCATCGGCCACGAGTTCGCTGTGGCCGGCGATCGGTCCGCCCGTCTTGGCCGCCGCCGCCGCGATGTCCTTGACCGACAACGGCGCAAGATTGCCGTGCGTGTCGCCCTTCGCCACGGCATGGCCGTTCTCCCAGGCGACATCCGCGAGCGGGATCGACCACATGATGGCCGCCCGGCCCCGCATCACCGTGATGGCGTTGCGGGCGGCGGAGATCGTCGCCATCGACGTGGAGAACGTGCCGCGGCTGCCGTCGGTCATGTCGTTGTAACCGAGGGTCCCGGTATCGGCGATCACTGCCTGGACCTGCGCGTAGGAAATGCCGAGCTCCTCCGCCGCCACCAGCGACAGCGCGGCGCGCGATCCGCCCACGTCGACCGTGCCAACTGCCAGCGTCACGGTACCGTCGATGCCGATGTTGAGATCGGTGCAGGTCTGGCCACCGAAGTTGAACCAGAAGCCGCAGGCCAGGCCGCGCCCCTGGTTCTTGCCGAGTGGCGCCTTCATGTGCGGATGATCCCTCGCCGCCTCCAACGCGGGCCCGATGCCGATCGGGCCATAGACCGGACCATAGGACGACTGGGTACCTTCCTTGGCCGCGTTCTTGATGCGGAATGCCAGCGCGTTCATGCCGATCTTCTGCGCCAGTTCATCAATGACGCTTTCCACCGCGAAGGCGGCCATCGGCGCCGAAGGCGCGCGATAGGCCGCCGTCTTCGGCCGATTGACCAGCACCTCATAGCCGACCGATTTGACGTTCTTGAGGTCGTAGCAGGCAAACGCGGTCATGGCGCCGAGCATCGCCCAGGGGCCCGTGTATGGGCCGCAGGAATAGCGCAACATCGCTGAAGCCGCCGTGATGGTGCCGTCCTTGCGGGCGCCGATCTTGACGTCGATCGACGTGGCGCTGGTCGGGCCCGAGGCGCGGAAGACCTCCTCGCGCGACATGACGAGCTTGACCGGCCGGCCCGCCTTGCGCGACAGCGCGAGCGCGACCGGTTCGGCCCAGATATGGGTCTTGCCGCCGAACCCGCCGCCGATCTCCGACGAGGTGACGCGCAGCTTCGAGACGTCCATGCCGAGCAGTGCCGCACATTGCTGGCGGAAAACGAAATGGCCCTGGGTGCACACCCACAACTCGCCACTGCCGTCGGCATTGATGTTGGCGACGCAGGCGTGCGGCTCGATATAGCCCTGGTGCGTCTGCTCGGTCTTGAACGAGCGTTCCACGATGACGTCGGCATCCCCGAAGCCTGCCTCGATGTCGCCGTGACCGTACTGGGTGCGGTTCGCGACGTTGGAGGGCTTGGTGGGTTTGGGCTCGACACCGCCGGTGAACATCGCCGCATGCAACAGGGGCGCAGAGGCCTTCATCGCCTCGTCGACATCCGTGACATGCGGCAGCACCTCGTACTCGACCACAATGAGGGCCAGGGCTTCCCTCACCGTCTGGGCATCGATCGCGGCCACCGCGGCCACCGCATGGCCATCGTACAGCGCCTTCGTGCGTGCCATGCAGTTGTCGAGCATGTCGTACAGGTCGGAATCGCCGTTGGTGAGATCGGGCAGATCCGCCGCAGTGATCACCGCCTTGACGCCGCTCAGCGCCTCGGCCTTCGACGTGTCGATCCGTTTGATCACGGCGTGGGCATGCGGGCTTCTGAGAATGCCCGCCACCAACTGCCCGGGCATATTGAAATCCGCGCCGTAGCGCGCGCGTCCCGTCACCTTGTCGACCCCGTCGGGACGAACAGGACGGGTACCGACCGATTTGAACGTCCGAACTGAGTAGCTTGGATCGAATCCCATCATCAGACTCCTTGCATAACGCCAGCGGCGTCCCGGGGGGCAGGCACGATCTTGTCATACAGAAAACCCGGTGTGCAGAAGCCGCATTGCACGGCGCCACATACCAGGCACACCTCCCGCGGTGGGTGCAGCTGGTCGCCGATCGCCATGCCCGACATCACCTTCGCCCTCCCCGCTCATCGGCAATCCTGACCGCGCGCTTCGCCACCACGCCTGCGGACTCCCTTCTGCACTCCACGGTACCACGTTTATCGTCCATGTGTGAACCGGCAGCGAACCTCAGCCATCCCCTCATTTCGTGTCGGCAATTTTTGGTGCGAACACACCGGCGTTTGAGACGGCCTGAAGTTTTTCATCAGCGGTGCCAGCCTGTGCTCTGGCATGTTGGGGATGAGGTCGTAGAGCATGCAGCCTTGCCGGAACAGCGCGTGGGGTGCGTCTCGCGGACTGAACGGCGGATCAGCCGCGCTGATCCGCCCGGAAGCGCTGGCCGAGTTCGACGTAGTGTTCGGCGGTGCGGGCGAATTTGGCGCTCTCCGCGGCGTCCATGACGCGCCAGAGTTTGGCGGGGGAGCCGGACCAGAGTTCGTTCGGGCCGATGCGCTTGCCTGGGGTGAGCAGGGCGCCGGCGGCGAGCATGCCGCCTTCCTCGATGATCGCGCCGTCCAGCACGGTGGCGCCCATGCCGACGAAGGAGCGGTCTTTCAGCGTGCAGGCGTGGATGATGCAGGCGTGGCCGACGGTGACGTCGTCGCCGATGATTGTCGGAAAGCTGCCGGCGTTGACGTGGATGATGGTGCCGTCCTGGATGTTCGTGCGGGCGCCGATGCGGATGAAGTTGGTGTCGCCGCGCAGCACGCAATGGAACCAGATGCCGGCGAGCGGGCCGACCTGGACGTCGCCGATGAGGGCGGCGGTGGGGGCGATGAAGGCGTCCGGCGCGATGACCGGCGACTTGCCCTCGAACGGGTAGAGGGCGTCACGCATGCGCCGGCTCTCTGGTAGTGGCGCCTTGGGCGATATCGCCGAGGCCGAGCATCAGGCCGATATTCTGCACGGCGGCGCCGGACGCGCCCTTGCCGAGATTGTCGAGGCGGGCGACGAGGATGGCCTGGCGGTGGGTCTCGTTGCCGTAGACGCGGAGTTCCAGCAGGTCGGTGTCGTTCAGGGCTTCCGGCTCCAGCTTGCCGTCGGTGCTCGGCGGCAGCACGCGGACGAGGCGCTGGCCGGCGTAGCGGGCGGCGAGGATTTCGTGCAGGTCGGCGGCTTTCGGGGCGCCGGGCAGCGTGTCCAGATGCAGGGGGATCGAGACGATCATGCCCTGGCGGTAATGGCCGACGGAGGGGGCGAACAGCGGGCGGATGGTGAGGCCGCTGTATTTCTGGGTTTCCGGCACGTGCTTGTGTTCGAGGGCGAGGGCGTAAAGCTCGAAGGCGGGGCCGCCGGACGCGTCATGATCGGCGATCATGGATTTGCCGCCGCCGGAATAGCCGCTGACCGCGTTGATGGTGATCGGGGTGCTGGCGGGCATCACGCCGGCGTCGATCAGGGGGCGCAGCAGGGCGATGGCGCCGGTGGGGTAGCAGCCGGGGTTGGAGACTTTTCTCGACGCGGCGATGCGCGCGGCTTGTCCGGGTTCCATTTCGGGGAAGCCGTAGACCCAGGCGGGATCGACGCGGTGGGCGGTGCTGGCGTCGACGAGTTTGGGGGCCAGGTTGGCGAGGCTGTCGGCGAGGGCGGTGCTTTCGCGGGCGGCGGCGTCGGGCAGACAGAGGACGACGAGGTCCACTTCGGCCATCAGGTCGCGGCGGGCCGAGGGGTCCTTGCGGCGGTCGTCGGCGATGCTGCGCAGTTCGACGCCGGGCACGCGGAGCAGGCGCTCGCGGATGCCCAGGCCCGTGGTGCCGGCTTCGCCATCGATGAAGATTGTCTTTGTACCCATCGCACGCTCCTGTTCGGCCCCTATGGTCGGATAATGGGGTGCGCCGTGGCAAGGGGGATGTACGGGGTGCTGCGTTGCAGGCGGCAGGCGGGGGACGCAGAATGGCGCACCAGGGGAGAGTATCCATGACCGACATGACCATCCGCGCGTTGCGTGTGACGAAATTGCGGCTGCCCTGGGCGGATGATCCGTGGCTGGCGGGGCATGCGCTGGGGGCGATGCGCAATCTGCTGGTGCTGGAAGTGGAGACGGCCGGCGGGATCGTCGGGATGGGGTATCTGCATCTGCTCTCGCCGGGGGTGGAGACGATTGCGGCCTGCATCAAGGAGATGATCGCGCCGCGGGTGATCGGCAAGGATGCGACCGCCGTTGAGGGCATCTGGTACGATTGCTGGCGGGCGACGATCACGGCGGGGCGTGGGGGGATCGCGATGATGGCGATTTCGGCGCTGGACATTGCGCTGTGGGATATCGTCGGCAAGCGGGCCGGGCTGCCGTTGCATCGTTTGTGGGGGAATTTCCGCACCGAAATGCCGGTGTATGGCTCCGGCTGTTTTCGTGGGTCGGGCGGCGAGGGGATGATTGCCAAGGCGCGGCATTACGTGTCGCAGGGCTACAAGGCGATCAAGATGCAGGTGGCGCATGTTGGCGATCTCGCGACGGACCTGGCCAATGTCCGGGCGATGCGTGACGCCGTCGGGCCGGATGTGGCCATCATGATCGACGTGAACATGGGCTGGACGGCGGATGTGGCGATCCTGATGGGGCGGAAATTCGAGGAATTCGACGTGTACTGGCTGGAGGAGCCGGTGTTGCCGGATGATTTCGCCGGGTATCAGCGGATTGCCGGGGCGCTGGATATGCGGGTGGTTGGCGGGGAGACGCATTTCGGGCGGCATGATCTGAAGCCGTTCCTGGACGATCCCCGGCTGCCGATATTGCAGCCCGATCCGATGCGGGGCGGGCTGACCGAATTGCGCAAGATCGCGGTGCTGGCGGACGCGGCGGGGATGCTGATGGCGCCGCATCTGTTTCCCGAGTTGAACGTGCAGCTACTGGCGTCGATCCCGAACGGGCTGTGGATCGAGCAGATGGGGCTGATCGATGATCTGTGGGTGGAGCCGGTGCCGATCACCAACGGCATGATCCGCGCGCCGGAGCGGCCGGGGCACGGGCTGGCGTTCAAGCCGGAGGTGCTCAGGGATTTCGCAGTCAACTGAAGCGGTAAAGGCGCAGCGCGCCTCCGGCGGCAAAGGGGCATGCCCCTTTGATCCCCCCGACTGCTTGCGGTTGGGGACCTTCGATCTCGCCGCAGTCGCTGGCGAAGCCCAGACACCCGCGCGGCCGGCGATGTCGATTGCCTGCGGCGCAAGCAGCAACGGATAAGAGTTTTTTGTTTCTTTTTTGCAAAAAAGAAAGCGCTTTCCTGCTTAACTGGCCTCGCGCACCGGGCGGGGGATTTCGTCGCCTGTGAGCGTTTCATGCGCGAGCAGGCTTTCCGCTCCCGTATCGAGAACGGCGCGGTTGGTGGTCAGGATGGCCACGGCGCGGGCGAGGGCGTCGCGCAGCAGGGTGCGGACGGCGTCGTCGATTTCGCGGGCGGTGGCTTCGCTGTAGTGGCGGGGGCGCCAGAAGGCGCCGGGCTGGTCGAGGAAGCGGCCTGGTTCGGTGTCCCATGCCACCGGCCCGAGGCTGCCATCCATGCCGAAGCGGAGGACCATGCCGCGGGCGATGTCGGTGGCTTTGGCGAGGTCGTCAGAGGCGCCGGTCGACACGTCCGGCCCGAGCAGGGTCTCGGCGGCGCGGCCGCCCATCAGGACGGCCATGCGGGCGCGCAGTTCGATTTCGCCCATCAGGAAGCGGTCTTCGGTGGGTTGCTGGAGGGTGTAGCCGAGGGCGGCGATGCCGCGGGGGATGATGGAGATTTTCTGCACGCCGTCGGTGCCGGGGATGGCGAGGGCGACGAGGGCGTGGCCCATTTCGTGGTAGGCGACGATGCGGCGCTCGCGGGGGATGAGCACGCGGGAGCGTTTTTCCAGTCCGGCGACGATGCGTTCGACCGATTCGGCGAAGTCCTCCATGGCGACCGCGTCGGCGCCGCGCCGCGTGGCGCGAACTGCCGCCTCGTTGGCGAGGTTAGCAAGGTCGGCGCCGGTGAAGCCGGGGGTGAGGGCGGCGATGGCGTCGAAGTCGATGTCGTCGGCGAGTTTCAGTTTCTTGACGTGGACTTTGAGGATCTGCACGCGCCCCTTCTTCTCCGGCCGATCCACGAGGACTTGGCGATCGAAGCGGCCGGCGCGGAGCAAAGCGGGGTCGAGGATTTCCGGGCGGTTGGTGGCGGCGAGGATGACGATGGCGACCGAGCGGTCGAAGCCGTCCATTTCGGCCAGTAGCTGGTTGAGCGTCTGTTCCTTCTCGTCCTGGCCTTGCATGGGCGAGGCGCCGCGGGCGCGGCCGAGGGCGTCGAGTTCGTCGATGAAGATGATGCAGGGGGCCTTGAGGCGGGCCTGCTCGAACAGGTCGCGCACGCGGGCGGCGCCGACGCCGACGAACATTTCGACGAATTCGGCGCCGTTGGTGGAGAAGAACGGCACTCCGGCTTCGCCAGCTACCGCGCGGGCCAGCAGGGTTTTGCCGGTGCCGGGCGGGCCGACGAGGAGGATGCCGCGCGGGATATGGGCGCCGAGGCGGCTGTATTCGTCGGGCTTCTTGAGGAAATCGACGATCTCGTGCAGTTCGTCCTTGGCTTCGTCGACGCCGGCGACGTCGTCGAAGCTCACCTTGATGTCGGTCTCGGCCACCAGCTTGGCCTTGCTGCGCCCGACCGAGAGCAGGCCGCCGCCGAACATGCCGCCGCCGCCGCCCTTGTTCATCAGCCGGGAGGCGCCGAGCCAGATGCCGACGAAGAGCAACGGTGGCAGTATCCAGCTCAGCAGCGTCGAGAACGCGCCGCTCGCCGGGGTGGCGCTGAATTCGACACCGCGGCGGGCGAGTTCGCCGGCCAGATCGGGGGCGACGCGCTGGGTGATGAAGCTCGTCGCGCCGTCCGCTTGCTTGTCCTTGAAGTCACCGCGCAGTTGCTCGCCGGCGACGACAACCTTGGCGATCTTGCCCTCGTCCAGAAGTGTCTGGAACCGGCTGTAGGAGATCACCTCGCTGGTTCCCCCGACTTGCCCGAGGTAGCTTGCCACCAGAAATGCCAGCGCGACCGCCCAGGCGATCTGGACTAGCGGCAACTTGCCCATCAATGCGCCAGCAGAACAGGCAGGTCGGCCTGGTTGAGGATGCGCTGGGTAAATCCGCCGAACACCACTTCGCGCAGCGGGCTGTGACCGTAGCCGCCCATCACGAGCAGCGTCGCCCCGAGTGACGCGGCGGTGTCGAGCAGCAGTTCGACCGGCGCGCGGCTGTCGGGCTTGAGGAGCTGCACCGAGGTTGCCGCGTTGTGCCAGCGCAGGGCCCGCTGCAAATGCTGGGCGCTCAACTCCTCGGCGTCATCGGCCTCGCCGACGGAGAGGATGACGACGCGCTCGGCATGGTCGATCAGCGGCAGGGCGGCGGCGACCGCGCGGGCGGCCTCGGTGGTGTCCTTCCAGGCGATGACGACGGTGCCGAGCAGCGATTGCGGCGGCGTGCGTGGTGCGATCAGCAATGGCCGGGCGGTGTCCATCAGGGCGGCCTCCAGCACGTCCATCGCGACGTCTTCGCCGTCGCGGGTGCGACCGACCACGACGAGGTCGGCGAAGCGGCCGTGCTCGGTCAGCCATTGCGCCTCGCTGCCGGTTTCCACGGTCATGTCGGCACACAGCCCGGTGCCCGGGACGGCCCCGGCGGTGGACAGGCCGGCGCTTTCGCAGAAGGCGGTGAAGCCGGTCCAGGCCTTCTGCTCCTGGGCCTTGCTGTCGGATTCCAGGCGATCGATCATGGTTTGAACGCCGCTGCCGCCGCCGATGCCGCCGGCGGACATCGCGACGACGACTTCGGTGACGTCAATGCGGGCGTGCAGGAAACCGATATGGGCGCCGAACGGGCGCGCGGCCAGCAGCGCCGTCTGAAACACCGATGCGTCGATCGCCGTTCCGGTTGCGGGCACGACTATGTGTTTGAACATCTGGGTCTCCTTCACAACGACAAACTAAGGCCGAAAGTCAATCAGACACTGATCTGGATCAATGCAGCGCGAGGCTGGCAGACACAATCTGGGCGGGCACTCACCCAGACAGGAGCCATGCCATGAACGCCATCGACATCATGACGCGCGACGTGGTCACCGTCACTGCGGAGACGCCGGTGCCGCAGGTCGTCAAGCTTTTGCTGGCGCGCGGGATCAGCGGCGTGCCGGTGGTGGACGCCAACAATGCCGTGGTCGGCGTGGTCAGCGAAGGCGATCTGCTGCGTCGCGCCGAGTTGGGAACCCAGAAGCGACGCGGTGCCTGGCGCATCTTCTTCACCGGCACCGCGAGCCTGGCCAAGGACTACGTGCGCGCCCACGGCGCCTGCGCGGCCGACATCATGACACGCGACGTGGCCTGTGTTGCCCCGGGAACGCCGATCGCGGAGATCGCTGACCTCATGGAGGACCGGCGGATCAAGCGGGTACCGGTCGTGGATGGCGAACGTCTCGTTGGCATCGTCAGCCGTTCGAACCTGCTGCGGGCGTTTGCCTCGATGCTGCCGGCCGCCACCCCCGCCGCAACCAGCAGCAGTGACGATGCGATCCGCGCCGCTCTGCTCAAGGAACTGGCCGCCCAGCCCTGGAGCCGGCGCAGCGACAACAGCGTCGTCGTCACCGATGGGGTGGTGCATCTCTGGGGCCTCGTGACCAACCGCGAGGAGCAGCGCGCGATGGAGCTTGCCGCCACTGGCATTCCCGGGGTGAAATCCGTGCAGAGCCACATGATCATCCTGTCCGAGGAGCCGTACCCGCTGTATCCCGGCTCGATGATCTAAGCAACGATTCGCAGGCTGGCCAGCGCAAGGGCACGCGTTTGCAGCGACGGCAAGCGCGCCTCCGGCGGCCAAGGGCCGGGGGCCCTTGGAACCCTGGACTGCTCGCGGCTGGACGGACGGCCTTCGGTGAGC
>JAYTUU010000117.1:0-19248 GCA_043744375.1 Rhodospirillales bacterium
CAAGGGCGACATATTCCATCCGGAATGGAATTATACAATCTCACCGCGAAGGCCGAAATGAAGCGGTAGTCTTTGGGTTTCGCCTTAGTTCCACCGCGAACCATGTCTGGGCGATGGCGTCGCGACGCCATCGCTTGGCTTCCAATCAGCGCCGGGCAATCAGCTTCGGAAAAGCCGCAGCGACAATGTCCCGATATCTGCGTCCCAACAGTTCTGGCGTCCGGCTGCCGCGTGCATGACGAAGCGCGTCGACTTGCCGTCTGTAGTGCTCGGAATCCAGCGTTTGGACAATGTTGTCGATCTGGTCGCGCATTGCAGCCGGATCAACACAGAGATACCCGATATCCCCGAATGTATTGAACCAGTTCGCCACAATAGGCAGTTCACCGGCAATGATCGGCTTGAGCCAGGTTACCGCATCGATCAGCGCGCCGCTCGCGGCCAACCGGTAGTAGTCCCCCTGAAACGGCAGAAACACATAGTGTAGCTCCGAAATCATCCGCATGAACTGTTCACGTGCCAGGTAGTCGGTCGCGATCGGATGCGCGAGTACAGAGAAATCCGGCATCTCGGCACCTGGATAGGCGCGGCCAATGACGAAGAATTCCAGCCGCCCCGGATGGCGTTCGGTCATTTCCCGGGCAATTTCCAGGAATATATCGATGCCTTTTGCGAGCGTCGCCTGGCCAACGAAGCCAATTCGCAATGGATAACTCAGGCTCACCTCAATATCCGCCGATACTTCTGAGATATTGATCGGCAGCGGCAAGACGTCCGTCCGGGCGGCGGCGGCCGGCGCCATCGTGGCAAGCTCGTCCTTTATGGCCTCCTCGAGAACTAGAAATCGTAGAGTTCGCCAATTCCGTGTCATTGCCGACGTGAGGTCGAATGCCCGGCTCAACGGGTTGCGCGATCGGTGTGTATTGATTTCGTTGAGATCGCCATGCAGCCCGATCTGCACATAGGTGTTGCGCCGTAGCGACGCCGCGAGAGCGGCCGCGTAGATCCCCGTGCTGGTTGTCGAGATGAGAACGATCAGGCATGGAGTTCCAGCCGGAACGGCCTGAACGGCGGTGCGGATTGTGCGGAATTCGAGACAAAAACGGCCCCAGGAAACGATTCCCGGCTTGCCCTGATGGTGAGGGTATATCGCAATCGGGCCGTAGCTGATCGTCCGCAACCCGTTCAGCGCGGGATCGCGCTGCAATTCGTCGATATGCGCCTGCTCGGCGAACACCCGTATCTGCTGCTCCGGGCACCCATGAACGAAGGTCTGCAAGGTCGCAGCGTTGCCCGGTGCGTGGACAGTCCCGGTCCAATTCATTTCAAATACAAGGATCATCCGGAAGGGCGACCCAGCACCCGATAAACCCCCTGCATCAGGATTTCTACCACCAGCCGCCATCGACCGTGAAGAGCTGGCTCGTGCACATCCGGCTGTCGTCGGCGGCAAGCCATAGCACGAGGCGAGCGACATCGTCGGGCACCAGCATGCGTTTCAGGCACTGCGCGGCCAAGGTTGCCGCCTCCGCCGCGGGGGTCAGCCACAATGTCTTCTGGCGCTCGGTGAGGATCCACCCGGGTATCACGCAATTCACCCGAATGTTGTCTGGGCCAAGATCCTTGGCAAAGCTGCGGGTTAGGCCCTCGACGCCCGCCTTGGCCGTCGTGTAGCCCGGCATTCCGCCCATCGCGAGGTGCCAGGAGATCGACCCGAAATTGATAATCGAGCCGCCGCCATGGGCCTGCATGATCGGGGCCGCGGCCTGGATGGCGAAGAACTGGTGGCGCAAATTCACCTGCAACCGGTCCTCCCAGTAGGCGACGGTGACGTCCTTCCAGTCATGGCGCTCGTCATGGGCCGCGTTGTTGACCAGCGTCCGGATGGGACCGATCTGGTCGTTCGCCGCCGCAACTGCCGCTTGCAGGGCCGGGATGTCCCGCAAATCGCACGGAATGAACAGCGGTTCGAACTGACCCTTGGCCGCAATGCCGGCCACCAATGCCCGCGCCGCGTCCTCCTGGATGTCCACGAAGGCGACCCGCGCACCCTGCGCGGCGAAATGCGCGACATGGGCCGCACCGATGCCCGTCGCGCCGCCCGTAATGAACACGGCGCGGCCGTTCAGGCTTGGATAGACGGCATCATCTGCATGCATGATCTGACCCTCAGAAGTCTCGTGAGTAGCCCGCCGTCCAGCCGCCGTCCACCGTCAGGACATGCCCGGTGATATACCCCGGATCGGGTGCCGCCAGGAACAAGGCAGCCCGCGATGGCCCGGCCAATGCCGCGGCCGGAGCCGGTGACGAGCGCCACTTTGCCGCTGAGATCAACCCGCATGATATCCTCCCGCTTGGCGAACTTTGGCGGTGCAGCCCTGTTTCTTATCCACGCGCGGCGTCGCCTTGCAGGCTTGGTTTCTTATCCACGCGCGGCGTCGCCTTGCAGGCTTGCCCGGTCATGGGTAGCGTAAAGCTATTATAATCTTTGTCCCTCCTCCAGGGGGTGGCGAAGGGGGAGAACGAACCGATGGCCAAGAAAGCTGCCGCGCAAGCGGGCCGCAACAACCCGCCACTGCCGCCAGGCCTCTCCGCCGAGGCGATGCTGCGGCTCTATGAGCAGATGACCCTGCTGCGCCGGTTCGAGCAGGCGGCCCAGATCGCCTGTCGTACGGGCGAGACGCCGGGCTTCCTGCATCTCTATATCGGCGAGGAGGCGGTCGCCACCGGCGTCTGCGCGCATCTGCGCCCGGCCGACTGGATCACCTCCACCCACCGCGGCCACGGCCACGCGCTCGCCAAGGGCATGGACCCGAAATCCCTGATGGCGGAACTCTATGGCAAGGGCGGCGGCGCGGTCGGCGGGCGCGGCGGCACGATGCATCTCTATGACCGCGGCATCGGCCTCTTCGGCACCAACGGCGTGGTGGCATCCGGCGCACCCCATGCCCTGGGGGCGGCGATCAGCGCCCAGTTCCGCGGCACCGGCGACGTCGGCGTGGCCTTCTTCGGCGACGGCGCGACCAACCATGGCGGCTTCCACGAGGCGTTGAACATCGCCGGCTTCCGGCGCGCTCCGGTAGTGTTCGTCTGCGAGAACAACCTGTACGCGACGGCCACCGCGCTCAGTTCGGTCACCCTCAACCCCGAGGTTGCCACCCGTGCCGCCGCCTACGGCATCCCCGGCGTCGCCGTCGACGGCAACGATGTCGTGGCCATGTGGACGGCCGTGAAGGAGGCCGTCGATCGCGCCCGCCGTGGCGACGGGCCGACCTTGATCGAGGCAAAAACCTACCGCACGGTCGGCCATCACGAGGGCGATCCGGTCACCGGCGCCTACCGCTCGCAGGCCGAGGTCGATAGCTGGACGGCGCGCTGCCCGGTTACCACCTTCCGCGCCCGCCTGGTCGAGGAGTTCGGCATCGCCACCGAGGCGGTGCTTGGCGCGATCGAGCAGCGCATCGACGACGTGGTGCAGGAGAGCGTCGATTTCGCCCGCGCCTCGCCGGAACCCGATCCGGCCAGCGTGATGCGCCACACCTATGCGGACCCGATCAACCCGGCCATCGCGATCAAGTCCCGCCCTGCGGCGAAAACCGTCGAGACCTCCTGGCTCGATGCGGTGCGCGACGGCATTGCCGAGGAAATGCGCGCCAACCGCAATGTCCTCTACTTCGGCGAGGGCACCGGCGAACGCGGCGGCACGTTCGCGCACACCAAGGGCCTGTACCAGGAATTCGGCGCCGACCGGGTTGTAGACATGCCGATCAGCGAGCAGGGCTTCACCGGTGCCGCGCTCGGCTGCTCCGCCACCGGCGTGCGCGTCATCGCCGACCTGATGTTCGCGGATTTCTTGTTTGAGGCCGGCGGCCAGATTGCGTTGCAGGCGGCGAAACTGCGCTACATGAGCAACGGCCAGATGAACGCGCCGATGGTCATTCGCGTTGGCTGCGGCACGGTCCGCAGCACGGGGCCGCACCACAGCGGCACCTATCATCCGGTATGGGCGCATATCCCCGGCCTGATCGTCTGCATGCCCGCCACGCCGGCGGACGCCAAGGGCCTGATGAAGACGGCACTCCAGGCCGGCGATCCCGTGCTGATGCTGGAGACCAAGGCGCTGTTCGCCAGCAAGGGGCCGGTGCCCGAAGGCGAGCATTACGTGCCATTCGGCCTCGCCCGCATCGCCCGCAGTGGCACGCACATCACCATCGCGGCCACCGGACAAATGGTCCACCGCTCGCTGGAGGCGGCGGAAATGCTGGCCGCCGAGGGGATCGAGGTCGAGGTGATCGACATGCGCACGATCCAGCCGCTCGATGTCGATACGGTCGCCGAAAGCGTGTCCAAGACCCACCATCTTCTCGTCGTAGACGAGGGGTGGCCGATGATGGGCGTCGGCGCCGAACTCGGCCAGGCGATGAACGAGATCGCCTTCGACCAGTTGGACGCACCCGTCGCGCGCCTGCACACCGCGCCGGTAACGCATCCGTTCGGCCCTGCGCTGGAGCGCGCGATGCTCGTCAACGCCGATCGCGTCGTGGCCCGGGTGAAGGAAGTGCTCGCCGGCAAGGCCACGCCGCCCTGGCGATGGAAGGGCCGCCCCGACGGGGTGCAGGCGCCGATCGAGGCGATCGCGGTCGCGCCCGCGCCAAAAGCCCCGCCGCCGAGCCTCGGCACCCTCAAGGGCGCGCTGATCAACATGCCCTTCGGCGATCTGACCGTCGATTCCGGCAAGTTCGTGCGCTGGACGGTCGCGGACGGCGCAAAAGTCACCAAGGGCGACCTCGTGGCGGAAATCGAGACCGACAAGGCGGTGGTGGAAATCGAGGCGCCGGCCGACGGGATCGTCGCCCAGGTGGTCAAGGAGGCCGGCGTGGTGGTCAAGATGGGTGCAACCATTGGCGTGGTGAAAGCGAACTGACATGAACGTTCTGTATCTGAACTATCCCACCTCGCCCGACGGCCTTGAGCAAGCGACCTTCGGCGATATCGCCAAGCTGACCAGCTACGGCGTCTCCGACGTGCCGCCCGTCGCCGAATGCCTGGCCGCGGACGGCATCATCTCCGGCTCGGCGAACCATGATGTTGGGCCGGTGGATCAGTATCCGAATTGCAAGATCATCGTCCGCATGGGCGTCGGCTACGACAATCTCGACAGCGTCGCCTGGGCCGCGCGCGGCGTGCCGGTCTGCAACGTGCCCGACTACGGCACGACGGAAGTCGCCGACCACGCCGTCAGCCTGATGCTGACCCTCGCGCGCGGCACCCACTACTACGCCTCCCGCCTCGCCGCCGATCCGGTCGGCAACTGGGGCTGGGCGCCCGGCGCACCGCTGATGCGGCGCCTGCGCGGTGCAACCTTCGGCGTCATCGGCCTCGGGCGGATCGGGCTGGCGGCGGCGCGGCGCGCGCGTGGCTTCGACATGGAGGTGGTCTTCTACGACCCGCATCTGCCGAACGGGGCGGAACTCGGCGTCGGCTTCAAGCGGGTGCAGAGCCTCAACGAATTGATGGCGATGAGCGACGCCGTCAGCCTGCATGCGCCCCTCTCGGACGCCACGCGGGCCATCATCAACGCCGACTCGCTGGCCCACGCGAAGAAGGACATGATCCTCGTCAACACCGCCCGCGGCCCGCTGGTCGATCTCGATGCGCTCTATGACGCGCTGAAATCCGGTCAGATCGGCGGCGCGGCGCTCGACGTGCTGCCCGCCGAGCCGCCGGTGCCGATGCACAAGCTGCTGGTGGCGCTCAAGAACGGCGAGGCCTGGATCAAGGACCGCCTGATCCTGACGCCGCACGCCGCCTTCTTCAGCCCGCCCGCCAATCTCGACATCCGCCGCAAGGCCGCCGAGGTGGTGCTGTACTATTTGCGCGACGGGCGGTTGACCAATTGTGTCAATGGGCATTTGTTGCGAAAAAACAATTGATTTGGCTGGCGGGACGGCCGGAAGCCGCCCCGCGCCGTCTCACTTCGCCGGCTTGTAGACCTTGCCGACGTCGGATGCCCGTATCATGCCGGCGACCGCCTCGGCACCGGTCATCAGCACCGTCGTTTTCCCCGCTTTGAGCGCACCACCGGCAGCGACCGCGACGGCAATCGCCGTCATCGCTTCGTTGTCCGGCAGGTCGAGGATGAAAACGAGGTCGTAGTCGCCGAAACAATACCAGCCGTTGACCAGTTTGCCCCCCACCGATTCGGCGGCGGCTTTTGCGACGGTCTTGATACGGTCCTGCGGTTTCTTCATCTGCGCCGCCATCGATTCGGCGGTGTAGGAAAGTTGATACATGTAGAGAGGCATGTTTTTCTCCTTCTCGCGATGTTTGACGCTTCCTCCAAGGCCTGCCGGTACCCTATGGCTCCCAGATGGCATTTATACGAATACTGCCAAATTACGATTTTGTCAATGGATACCGTCGCCATGGGGCATGGAGCTGCACTATCGCAAGTCTAGGGAAAATCATAACTTAGGCTATAACGATCCCCCCGGTGCCGGGCGATCGTCAGTTCCACCGGCGAGCCGTCTTCCGCCCGCCATAGCATCCGGCTAACCAACACCGGCGCACCCTCCTCGGTGTCGAGCGCGCGGGCCAGGGCGGCGTCGGCGCGCTCGGCGGTGACGGTGATATGGGCGCCCGACAATTTGAGCCCGAGCCGTCGCTCGACGGAGCGGAACACCACGACGTCGTCGAAATCCGCCATCGTCAGCCGCGCGCCGATGGTCGGAGGGAAATAGATGGTGATTTCGCTGAGTGGCCCGCCGCCGGCGATCAGCCGACCGCGCAGGCAATAAAGTTCCTCGCCGGAATCGAGACCGAACACGGCGGCGGCTTCGGCGGAGCGGCGGCGGCCGTAGCCGCTGACGCGCAGTTCCGCGCCTTCGGTGGCGGCGACGACGTCCTCGATGCTGTTGAGCGCGCGGGCGGCGGGCGGGCGCGGCGCGCTGGCCGCGACGACGGCGGCCTTGGCCGGGCGCTTGCGGATGAGGCCCTCCTGCTCCAACTCCCGCAATGCGTGGCGGACCGTGATGAGGCTGACGGTGAAGGCATCGGCCAGAGCCGCCTCGGTCGGCAGTTCGGTGCCGACACCGATGCGCTCGCCGGTGATGGCCGCGCGCAACTGCGCCGCCGCCTGGCGGTAGAGCGGGCCGGCGCCCCGGCTCAGCCGGCGCGCCACGAAAGGGCGGGACGCATTCATCCCGCTGTCATACGGCCAACCGCCCCGCCCTGTCATGCCGCAGTCGACGCCGCCGGTTCGGCCCGCTAAACCCGGGGTCAAATGAGGAGCTACGACCATGAAGTTCGCCATCACCGAACACGTCACCCGCAGCCCCCGCCACACCACCTCCTACATCGCCTGTGGCCCGCAGGACGGCACGCCGATCATCTTCGTGCACGGCTGGCCGGAACTCGCCATTTCCTGGCGCCACCAGCTTCCCGCCTTCGCCGCCCTCGGCTTCCGCGCCATCGCGCCGGACATGCGGGGTTATGGCCGTTCGAGCAACTATCCCGAGCATGCCGACTACGCACTCGAACACAGCGTCACCGACATGATCGAACTGCTCGACCATCTCGGCACCGAACGTGCCGTCTGGGTCGGTCATGACTGGGGTGCCCCGGTGGTATGGAGCATCGCCAGCCACCATCCGGACCGCTGCCATGGCGTGGCCAATCTCTGCGTGCCCTATATATCCAACGGGTTCGCACCGGTGAATTTTTTTCCATTGATCGATCGCGAGGTGTATCCGCCGGCCGAGTATCCGGCGGGGCAGTGGGACTACATGCTGTACTATCAGGAGAGTTTCGCGAAAGCCTGCGCGACCATGCAGGCCGACGTGACCGCCACCGTCAAGGCGCTCTTCCGCAAAGGTAATCCGGCCGGCCGCAAGCAACCCTCCCGGACATCGACCACGCGGCGCGACGGCGGCTGGTTTGGCGGCGCCGCGAAATGCCCGGATTTCCCGCGCGACGCCGATGTGCTGACCGAGGTCGACCTCGCCGCCTACGTCGCCGCTCTCACCCGCACCGGCTTCGCCGGCCCCGATGCGTGGTATATGAACCACGACCGCAACGTCGCCTTCGCCGCCCACGCACGCAACGCCGGCCGCCTGAGCATGCCAGTGCTGTTCCTGCACGGCGCCTACGACTACACCTGCGAAACGATGGAGTCCCGCCTCGCCGAGCCGATGCGCCAGGACTGCTCGGATCTGACCGAGGTTGTCGTCAGGTCCGGCCACTGGATGGCACAGGAGCAGCCGGTCGCGGTCAACGCCGCATTGGTGAAATGGCTGGCGGGGAAATTCCCGGAACTCTGGCGGGAATGAGGCGGCGCGACTGAGGCGGGCAGGGGGGGCGGGCAGGGGGGGCGACCATTCCCGGCGCCCGCCAAGTCTGCTAGGAGGAACTCCTCATTCGCGCGGAGGAATAGGCCATGACCAGCCAGGGGACCAGCCAAGGAAAGAAACTCGCCCGCAAAGCCGCCGCCGCCGTGCTCGCGCTGCTGCTGCCGCTCGCAACCCCCGCCCGCGCGCAGGTGCTGGACATCGCCACCGACGCCTCGCCGGTCGGGCTGGACCCGCATGTCGCCACCTCCTTCGCCACCTTCGTCGTCGTCAGCAGCATCTATGAAGGGCTGAGCGCGATCGACAAGGATCTGCGCGTCGTCCCAGCCTTGGCCGATCGCTGGACGGTGTCCGCGGACGGGCTGAGCTATGTCTTCCACCTTCGCCCCGGCGCGGTGTTCCATAACGGCCGGGCGGTCACGCCGCAGGACGTGATCGCCAATATCGAGCGCGTGCGGGATCCCAAAACCGGCTCGGCACTCGCCTCGCGCGTCGCCTCGGTGAAGTCGGTGGAAGCCGATGGTGCCGATTCCGTCCGTATCACCCTCTCGACCCCCACGGCCCCCTTCGTCTCCCAACTCAGCACGATCAGCATCGTCGCACCCGAGGCGATCGCCGAGGCCGGCCGCAAGCCGGTCGGCACCGGGCCGTTCAAGTTCAAGGAATGGGTGCCCGACACCTATATCGCGCTCGATCGCAACGCGGACTACTGGGACAAGGGACTGCCGGCGATCCAGGGCCTGAAATTCCACATCGTCCCGGACTCAGCGACCCGCGAAGCCGGCATCGCCGGCGGCACCTACAAGCTCGTCCCCGTCGCCGACGCCGCCCTCGCCGCCGCGCTGAAGGGCAAGCCAGGGGTGCGGCTGCTGGAAACCCAGGACCTCGCCTACACGCTGATCGGCATCAACACGACGAAGGCGCCGTTCGACAAGCCCGCCGTGCGCGAGGCGCTGAACATGGCGATCGATCGCGCCCAACTCGTCCAGGCCGTCTATTTCGGCCGCGGTGTCCCCGGCGGCCCGTTGTCGCCGGCGCTCGCCCAGTGGGCGCTGCCGGTCGATGCGTTCCCCTGCTACAAGCCCGACCCCGCCGGCGCCCAGAAGAAGCTGGCCGAGGCCGGTGTCGTCGGCAAACTCAAGCTGACGCTGAACGTGCTCGGCTCGATCCAGACCGTCGTTGACGTGGCGCAGGTCGTCCAGGTGCAACTCAACAAGGCCGGTTTCGACGTGACACTGAACGTGCAGGAACAGGGCAAGTTCATCGCCGACTGGCGGGCGCGCAGCTTCGAGGGGTTCGTCTCGATCAACGGCGGCAACCCCGACCCCGACGATTACTTCGGCCGCACCTTCCAGACTGGCGGCTCGACCAACGTGTTCACCTACTCGAACCCCGAACTCGACAAACTGCTCGACGCCGGGCGCAGCGAAACTGACGCCGCAAAGCGGAAGCCGATCTACGATGCCGCCCAGCGCATCCTGGCCTGCCAGGGGCCGATCATGCACATCGCCTATGGCACGATCTTCTCCGCCGTGCGCGATGAGTTGAAGGACTTCGCGCCAATGCCGACCCGCTCGCTGCGCACGCTGCGGGATGCAACTCTGGCCAAGTAGAGCCGCCATGACGCAGCCCGATCAATCCGTGACGCTGCGTCGCCTCGTCGATGCCGTTGGTGCCGCGATCCGCGCGGCGCCGTGGCATGCCCCCGGGATCGGCGGACTGGTCTACAACCCGCCAGATATCATCCACGCCACGCGCGCGACGACCGCGCCGCTTCTGGCCATCTGGAGCCTGTGGGCCGGGACGCCATGACGCGATGACCAGAGCGGTTCTGGTGCGCTTCGGCGAATTGCTCCTGGTGGTGTTTGGCGTCTCCGTTCTGACCTTCCTGATGATCCACCTGATCCCCGGCGATGCGGCGCAGATCATGCTCGGCGCGGCCGACGCCTCGCCGGAGAAAGTCGCCGCCCTGCGCAGCAAGCTTGGCCTCGACCGCGCCCTCGTCGTGCAATATCTGCTATGGATCGGCCACGCGCTGACCGGCGATCTCGGCACCTCCATCTGGACCGGCCGGCCTGTGCTCGACGAGATCGTCGGGCGCGTTGGGGTGACGCTGGAGCTGACGCTGCTCGCCTTGTCCACCGCCATCGTTATCGCCGTTCCCGCGGGATGCCTGATGGCGACGCTGCGGTCCTCCGTCGCCGACTACACGGTGCGGATCATCTCGATCGCCGGCGTGACGATCCCGTCGTTCTGGCTCGGCACCATGCTGATCTATGGCACGGCGGCCCTGTTGCCGGGCGTTCAGGTGATCGGTTGGGTGCCGTTCATGGAGAACCCTGTGGGCAACCTCCAGCGCATGATCCTGCCCATGATCGCGCTCGCACTGCCCGCTGTCGCCGCCCTCTCGCGCGTCGTGCGCGCGGCGATGCTGGAGGCGCTGACCCAGGACTATGTGCGCACCGCGCGCGCCAAGGGGGTTTCGGAACTGCGCGTGATCTTTTCGCACGCTCTGCGCAATGCGCTGATTCCCTTCACGACCGCCGTCGGCATCATGCTCGGCTACCAGTTCGGCGGATCGGTCGTGGTCGAGCAGGTATTCGCCCTGCCTGGCCTCGGGCGGCTGGTCGTCGGTGCCATCACCGAGCGCAACTACCCGCTCATCCAGGCGGCGATCCTGCTGGCGACCGTGGTCTTCGTGCTGGTCAATTTCCTGGTCGACATGCTCTACATGGCGATCGACCCGCGGGCCCGCGGATGAGCACCCGCAATCCCATTCTCTGGCTCGGGCTGGCGCTGGTCGTCGCGCAAGGTCTGGCAGCACTGCTGGCACCCTGGATCACGCCGTACGAACCAAATGCCCAGGATATCCTGGCGCGCATGCAAGGCCCGACCGCCGCGCATTGGCTCGGCACCGATAATTTTGGCCGCGATACGCTGACCCGCGCGCTCTACGGCTACCGTACTTTATTCACCATTTCCGCCGTCTCGGTGCTCGGCGCACTCGCCGTCGGCGGCACCATCGGCGTGCTGGCGGCCTGGCGCGGCGGCTGGTTCGATGATGTCGCGATGCGGCTGATGGACATCCTGTTCGCCTATCCCATCATCCTGCTCGCCATCGGCATCATCGCCGTGCTCGGCCCCGGCGCCTTCGGCACGGCCATTGCGATCGGCGTCGTCTACACGCCGATCTTCGCGCGCATCCTGCGGGCGCCCACGCTGCTGCTGAAGGACACCGAATACGTCATCGCCGCGCGCGCGATCGGCGCCGCGGATTGGCGCATCATCCGTGCGCATCTGGTGCCCAATCTCTCCCCGATCATCATCGTGCAAACCAGCCTGTCGCTCTCGACGGCCATCCTGGTCGAGGCCTCGCTGTCATTCCTCGGCCTCGGCACCCAGCCGCCGACCGCATCGCTGGGGCGCATGCTGGCGGAGAGCCGCAACTTCCTGAGCCTGTCGCCGTGGCCCGCGACCTTCGCGGGGATCGCGATCCTGCTCGCCGCCCTCGGCTTCAATCTGCTCGGTGATGGACTGCAGGATCGCCTGGACCCACGCCTGAGAGGACGGCAATGAGCCTGATGCGCGCGGAAACGCTGGAAGCGCCCGATGCCGTGGCGCGCTGTCTTGCCGGCCAAACGGAGATCGCCGCCATCGCCAGGCGGTTGCGCGATCTCGACCCGCCATTCGTCGTCGTGGCGGCGCGCGGCAGTTCGTCCCATGCGGGAACCTTCCTGCGGGTGTTGCTGGGCAAGCAACTCGGCTTGACCGCGGCGGCGGCGATGCCCTCGCTCGCCTCCGTCTACCATCGTCCGCAGCGCCTCAAGGGAGCGGCATTCATCGCCATCTCCCAATCCGGCCGCTCGCCCGATCTCCTCGCCAGCGCCACCCAGGCCCGCGAAGCCGGCGCCCTGACGGTGGCCATCGTCAACAACGCCGGCTCACCGCTCGCACAAATCTGCGAGAACGTGATCGACATCGCCGCCGGCCCCGAACGCAGCGTGGCGGCGACGAAAACCGTGCTGGCGACCCTCGCGGCAGCCCTCGTCTTGGTGCGCGCCTGGGAAGGTGTCCCGCACGGCCTTGCCGATCTGCCGGACCGCTTGCGATTGTCGGCCGCGCTGGACTGGTCCGACTTGGTGGAGAGCCTCGCCGGCATCGGGCATATCTTCACCGTTGGTCGTGGTCCGGCGCTGGGCATCGCGAAGGAGGCCGCGCTCAAGCTGGCGGAAACCTGCGGCATCGCGGGTCTCGCCTATAGCGCCGCGGAACTCGCGCACGGCCCGATGGCCCTGGCGGGGCAGGGGTTTCCAATTCTCGCCTTCCTGCAGCGCGATGCGGCATTGCCCCTGAGCGAGGCATTCCTGGCCAGCCTCGCCAAACGTCCTACGCCGATCTTCGCCGCCGGCGGCCATGTCGCGGGCGCGACCGTGCTGCCTGTTCTCGCGCCGCTGGATGCCGACGCGGACCTTCTGGCGATACTGCTGCCCTGTTATCTCGCGATCGAAGCCGCGGCGTGCCTGCGTGGGTTTGACCCCGATCACCCGCGCCTTCTGCAAAAGATCACCCGGACCACATGAGACATCCCGGCGTCTGGCCCGCTGCATGCTTGCGCGATGCCCCGGAACGGCGTTCTCTCGGCGGAGAGCCATTCAGGGAGTTGATCACGATGAGTACCGCAGACCCAAACCGCGTTATTGTGACCGGTGAGAACCCCTTCATTCGTCTCAGCGCGTCGGATGCCGGTCCGATCACGACCAATGCGAGCTTCTGGCGCATCCTGTTTTCGCCGGCCGGCCCGGGGCATGTCCTCTACGTCAAGAGCGAGTTCACCGACGACACGTGGCGGATCTATTCCGACAACATCGCCATGGCCCGCTGGCTGCAATCGACCGTGCAGGGGATGTTGAACCCGGATTTGCTGGACCTCTCGATCCCCGTCATCAACGCCCAGTTTAGCAAGTCCGGTGACTTCCGCGATTTCTGGACCGAGCGCGTCGATACGTCTGACGAGGAAATCGAGTTGACCTGGTACAACACCGGGGACCCGCTGCTCATCCACACCCAGCCGGTACCGGAAAAGCCGTACGGCGTGTGCACCGTGCTGGTTCCCGCGCTCGGCACGCGCTTGACCTGCAACGGCGTCCAGGCATCCGGTCAATCCTGGTCGCGCGTGCGTGAAGGCCGCCCCTTCAGCACCTCGGCTCTCGCCTTCTCGGAAAGCTGGACGGCGGCGCGCTAGCGCTTTTCCCTTCACACTCATATCGGCAGAGCAGCGCGTTCTCGTCTGGATGTGTCTGCTCGTCGCCGTGAACCAGTTGGGATTTGGCGGTGTCGTGCCGGCACTGCCGCTCTACGCGGCCTCGTTCGGTGTGTCCGCGTCCGCGATCGGACTGGCGATCGGCATCTACGGCTTGGCGCGCATGGTGGTCTCAGCGCCGGCTGGTCAGATCGCCGATCGGTTCGGCCGCCGCCGCCTTGATGGTCGTGGTGGGCGCCCTGTTCGCGCGTCTCGCCCCCGAAACCTATCGGGGGCGGCCCGGATAAGATGTCAGGTCGCCGCGATGACCGTGCCCGCCGCGATCAACCGATCGACCTCGGCCCGCGGATAGCCTGCTTCCTGCAATATCTCGCGTGAGTGTTCTCCAAGTGCCGCGCAGAAGTCCCGGATCGTCGTGGTCCCCTGCGACAACCGGTATGGCGGATTGACCGCCTTGAAGGTTCCGCCGGCGTCATGGACCTCGGCCAGCGCCGCCCGATGCGCGAGTTGCGGATCGGCCAGCGCCTCGGCCACGGTACGGTAGGCGGAGCAGGGAACACCCGTCCGCTTCAGCGCGGCCTCGCACTCGGCCGTCGTCAAACCGCGTGACCACTGCTCAAGTTCCTCGATGAGCAGACCCCAATTGCGACGCCGATCCTCATAGCGCGCGAACCGCGGATCGGTGATCCAGTCCTCGCGCTGCGCGGCCTGGGCGAGGTTCTGAAAGCTGCGCTCGCTCGCGACGGCCGGCATGATATAGCCCGTCGCGGTCGCAACCGGCCCGAACATCGGCCGTCCCGGCGGGGGTTGCGGGAACTGCGCCTGCTGCACTTCGGTCAGCGTCAATGTCAGCATCGCTTCCAGCATGGACACATCGACCATCTGGCCAAGGCCAGTCGCGTGGCGCTGCACCAGGGCGGTCACCGTCGCCGCATAGGCGTAGGTGCCGGTCAGAACATCGGCGATATAGATGCCACAGTTATCCGGCCGCTCACGCCCCTCCTGGGCCGTCAGATGCGCAAGGTCGTAACCCGAGGAGGCGTGCACCGCCGGCGCATAGGCCGCCAGCCGCGATGACGGACCGGTCTGCCCGAAACCGGAAATAGCCGTATAGATCAGCTTCGGGTTGACCTGGCGCAATACATCGTAGTTCAAACCAAACCGCGCCATCACATCGGGACGAAAATTCTCGATCAATATATCGGCGGACTCGACCAGTCTCCGCACCACAGCGACCCCATCCGGTTGCTTCAGATCGAGAACCAGGCTGCGTTTTCCGGCGTTCAACTGCCCGAATGCGGTGCTTGCACCGTTGCGGATCGGCGCCCGTGTCCGCATCATATCGCCGTCCGGTGACTCGATCTTGATGACATCCGCCCCCGCATCGGCCATCAAGCGGGCGCAATAGGGGCCGGCGATCGTCGTGGTCAAATCAATCACACGAAGTTTGTCAAACGGACGGGCCACATAATTCTCGCTCTTGTTGCTTCCTACCCGCCCATACGACCACCAACTGCGGTGCCGAGGCAAGAATAGCCGCCCACTGCGAGAAGCACGGCGATGAACCAGGGCACCCTTGCCGATCCACGCCGATGCCGCGAAACTGCGCCCAGCAATTCCGGAGACGTCTGCGTGGCACAGTTCAAGAGCACCAAAAACTACATCGCCTCGCGCGATCTCGAAGTCGCCGTCAATGCCGCGGTCACCTTGCAGCGTCCGTTGCTGGTCAAGGGCGAGCCCGGGACCGGCAAGACGGTGCTGGCCCACGAGGTGGCCAAGGCGCTCGGCAAGCCGCTGATCGAGTGGCACATCAAATCGACCACCAAGGCGCAGCAGGGGCTGTACGAGTACGACGCCGTCTCGCGCCTGCGCGATGGCCAGCTTGGCGATCCGCGCGTGCACGAGATCGGCAACTACATCGTGCACGGCAAACTATGGGACGCCTTCGAGGCGGATGAACAGGTGGTGGTGCTGATCGACGAGATCGACAAGGCCGATATCGAGTTCCCCAACGATCTGCTGCTCGAACTCGATCGCATGCAGTTCTTCGTCTACGAAACCCGCAAGACGGTGATGGCGAAACATCGCCCGATCGTGATCATCACCTCCAACAACGAGAAGGAACTGCCGGACGCCTTCCTGCGCCGCTGCTTCTTCCACTACATCCGCTTCCCCGATCGCGAAACGATGGAGCGGATCGTGCAGTCCCACTATCCGAACATCAAGGAAGACCTGGCCCGCGACGCGTTGACCGTGTTCTTCAAGGTGCGCGAAGTGCCGGGCCTGAAGAAGAAGCCGGCGACCTCTGAATTGCTGGACTGGCTGAAGCTCCTGATGGTCGAAGACCTCTCCCCCGAAGTGCTGCGCTCGCGCGAGCCGCATGTGGTCATCCCCCCGCTGCACGGCGCGCTGCTCAAGAACGAGCAGGATGTACACCTGTTCGAGCGCATCGCCTTCCTGTCCCGCCGCGGAGGCTAGCCATGCTTGCCACCTTCATCATCGCGTTGCGGCAAGGCGGCGTTCCCGCTTCGGTGACCGAGTATCTGTCGCTGCTCGGCGCGATGAAGGCGGGGGTGGCGGAGTATAACGTCGAGGATTTCTACTACCTGTGCCGCGCGGCATTGGTGAAGGACGAGCGCCACCTCGATCGATTCGATCGGGTGTTCGGCGAGGTCTTCAAGGGCCTGGAACCGCTGGCGGGCGACGCGGTCCAGGAACTACCTGAGGAGTGGCTGCGCAAGCTCGCCGAGAAGTTGCTGACGCCCGAGGAGATGGCCGAGATCAAGGCGCTCGGCGGCTTCGAGAAGCTGATGGAGACGTTGCGCGAACGCCTCGCCGAGCAGCAGGGGCGCCACCAGGGCGGCTCGAAATGGATCGGCACCGCCGGCACCTCGCCATTCGGGGCCGAGGGCTACAACCCCGAAGGCGTGCGCATCGGCCAGAAGGAAAGCCGCCACCGCCGCGCGGTGAAGGTGTGGGACAAGCGCGAATTTCGCGATCTCGACGACAATGTCGAACTCGGCACCCGCAACATGAAGCTCGCGCTGCGCCGCCTGCGCCGCTTCGCCCGCCAGGGCACGCCGACCGAACTAGACATGCCCGACACCATCCGCTCAACCGCCAACAACGCCGGCCATCTCGATCTGAAGATGATCCCGGAGCGGCGCAACAACATCAAGATTTTGCTGCTGCTGGATATCGGCGGCTCGATGGACGACCATATTCGTATCTGCGAAGAACTGTTCTCGGCCGCCCGCAGCGAATTCAAGCACATGGAGTCGTTCTACTTCCACAACTGCCCGTACGAGCGGCTGTGGCGGACCAACCGGCGGCGCAAGGAGAGCGAGTTGTCGACGCTGGAGGTGATGCGCACCTACGGCCCGGACTACAAGCTCATCATGGTCGGCGACGCCACCATGAGCCCGTACGAAATCTCCCACGCCGGCGGCAGCGTCGAGCATTTCAACGACGAGGCCGGCATTGTCTGGATGCAGCGCCTGACCGGGCATTTCCGCCGCAGCGCCTGGCTCAACCCGCAGCAGGAGCGCACATGGGACCATGTGAATTCGCTCGGCATGATGCGCAACATCATGGAGGGCCGGATGTTCCCGCTCACCCTCGGCGGGCTCGATACGATGACCAAGGAACTCAGCCGGTAAGGCGCCGCCTCAACTGAGGTGATGCACCGGCGCGAGGGCATAGACCGGCGTCGCGATCCCCTCCATCCGCGCCTTGACCTGCAACGCCAGATAGCGCGAGAAATGGCGGGACTGCGCGAGATTTCCCCCGTGGAACCACAACCCCTCCTGCCGCGTCGGCTTCCACATATTGCGCAACTCGCCCTCCCACGGCCCCGGGTCCTTGTTGGTATCCGAGCCGAGGCCCCAGCACTTGCCCACCTTGTCCGCGACCTCCTGCGACATCAGCTTCGCCGCCCAGCCGTTCATCGAGCCATAGCCGGTGGCGTAGACAATGAGGTCGGCCGGCAATTCCTCGCCGTTGGTCAGCACGACCGAATGCGGCCGGATTTCCGCCACCTCGACGCCGCTGCGCAGGCCGACATCGCCATTGGCCACCAGGTCGGAGCCGCCGACGTCGATGTAATAGCCCGAGCCGCGACGATGATACTTCATCGACAATCCCGTGCCGTCCTCGCCGAAATCCAGCATGAAGCCGACGGCGCGCAGCCGGGCGTAGAACGCGGCGTCGACCTCCTGCATCCGCGTGCAGGCGGGGGCCTGCGCCAGCGGCCACAGCGCATAGGGCATCGAGGCGACCGTCAGATCGGCTTCGTCCGTGCTGATGCCCTGCCGCACCGCCGCTTCCGAATACAGCCCGGCATCGCCCCCGCGCCGCAGCGTGCTGGCGCGCGCGACGGTGGTCGAAGAACGCTGGATCATCGTCACCGTGGCGCCGTGCTCCCACAGATCGGTGGCGATGTCGTGCGCGGAGTTGTTGGAGCCGACGACGATGCAGGTCTTGCCGGCATACCCATCGCCACCGGGATGGGCGGAGGAATGGTGCTGCTTGCCGGCAAACGTTTCGGCGCCCTTGATCGCCGGCACTTCCGGCACCCCGGACATGCCGGTCGCCAGCACGACGTGCTTGGGCCGCAAGATCATTGTCTGCCCGGCGCGCTCCACGACCACCGTCCATTCGCCCTTGGCCGCGTCGTAGCATGCGCTCTTGCAGGGGGTGGAGGCCCAGTAGTCGAGTTCCATCAGCGTCGTATAGGCCTCCAGCCAGTCGCCCATCTTGTCCTTCGGCGTATAGACCGGCCAATGCTCGGGGAAGGGCAGATAGGGCATATGGTCGTACCAGACGGGGTCATGCAGGCACAGCGACTTGTAGCGATTGCGCCACGCGTCGCCCGGCCGCGCGTTCGCATCGATGATCAGCGTGGGCACGCCGATCCGCTTCATCCTCGCCCCCAGCCCGATGCCGCCCTGGCCGCCGCCGATGATCAGGCAGTACGGCTGCGTCGTGATGCCGAGTTCCGCCGCCGCCTGCTGCCGCCTTTCCAGCCAGGCCTGTCGGCCACCCTTCAATGCGCCGTGGACGACGCCCTCCTCGCGGGTCGGGCCGCGCTGCTCCTCGAAGCCCTTGAGTTCGCGCATGGTGGTGAACAGCGTCCACGCCTTGCCGTCGCGCAGCCGAAGATGGCCACGGCCGCGGGCAACCGCCGTCTCGAAGGTGAACCAGGCGCTGGTAACCCCATCCGCCAGCGTGGCCTCGCCATCAACGTGCCAGGCGGTCGGGCGGGTCTGGTTCAGCGTCGCCGCGAGCATCTCGGCGATCGCCGCGGGGCCTTCCATCGTCTTGATATTCCAGGTGAAAGCCACGATGTCGCGCCAGAATCCAGCGGTCGCGAACATCGCAACGGCCGCATCGCGATCGCCGCTTGCGAGGGCCACCTCGAAAGCCGTCAGCCAGTCCGCCGCCTGCCGCGTCGCACCCTGTGCCATGATCTGCCCACTCCCGCTTGGTTGGCGCGAGTGTCCGGGCACCCCGGCGCCGGCGCAAGTCCTCACCATGGCAACCCTGCCTAAGCAGAGATTCGCAGGTTGGCCAACGGAAGGGCGTGCGTTTGCAGCGACGGCAAGCGCGCCTCCGGCGGCCAAGGGCCAGTGGCCCTTGGAACCC
>JAYTUU010000118.1:0-19218 GCA_043744375.1 Rhodospirillales bacterium
GCCAGCAAAGCCAACCAGAAGCACGGAACATCCAGCCATACTCACAAAACGATGCATACATGGATGAAGACGCCGAGCCTGTGAGAAATCCGGGCTAGAGCCAGTAGCGGCTGGCGACGTCCGCCGGGCCAGATACAAATCCGTCGGCATGCCGTCGAGAAACGCGAGATCGATCGACGCGCAATCGGCCAGACGCAGCGAGGTGCCGTCGCGCGTGCCGATCTCAAGAGAGCGACGCGGCCGCAAATGCCGGTGCAGCCGGGCGGCGTTGCTGTCATCACATCATCACTCCGGTCCGGGCATGACGGTATAGGGCTTCGCTCCCCGCCGCAAAGCAGGTATGTGCGCCGCAATCTCGATGCGAAATCTTCCCTTCCGGCGTAATTTTCATGCGCGGAAGGTCGCCCCGGCGCAATGGAGTGCGAATTGCGAAACCGCCGAAACCGCTTCCGCCAACGGGTTAACCATTTTTCAGTTAATTTATGCTATTGCATTGCACAATAACAGTTTTACGCACTCCATGCTTGCCGGAACCCTGTTGGATCGCTAGTTCTCGGCTTCACGTGGTGGCAATCCGCAAGGGGGAGCAGCATGGCGCAGGCGGCAGAATCGAAGAAGCGCGGCAAGTCCAGGCTCACCAACGAACCCGAGGGGCTCGGCCGCGAAGCGTTGTTGCGCGCCTATCGTGACATGCTTCTCATTCGCCGTTTCGAGGAAAAGGCCGGCCAGCTCTACGGCATGGGGCTCATCGGCGGCTTCTGCCACTTGTATATCGGCCAGGAAGCCGTCGTCGTCGGCATCCAGATGGCGCTCGGCGAGGGCGACCAGGTGATCACCTCGTATCGCGACCACGGCCATATGCTCGCCACCGGCATGGAGGCGCGCGGCGTGATGGCCGAATTGACGGGACGCGAGGGCGGCTATTCGCACGGCAAGGGCGGCTCCATGCACATGTTCAGCAAGGAGCGCAATTTCTTCGGCGGCCATGGCATCGTCGGTGCCCAGGTCAGCCTCGGCACCGGGCTCGCCTTCAGCAACGCCTATCGCAATTCGGATCGTGTGGCGGTCACCTATTTCGGCGACGGCGCCTCCAACCAGGGCCAGGTGTTCGAAAGTTTCAACCTCGCCGCGCTGATGAAGCTGCCCTGCATCTATGTCATCGAGAACAACAAATACGGCATGGGCACCTCGGTCGACCGCGCCACCGCCAGCCGGGACCTGTCGAAGAACGGCGCCCCCTGGGGCATTCCGAGCCTCCAGGTGGACGGTATGGATGTGGGCGCCGTGAAGGCCGCCGCCGACATCGCCGTCGCCCATTGCCGGGCAGGGAAGGGGCCGTTCCTGCTCGAGGTCAAAACCTACCGCTACCGCGGGCATTCGATGTCCGACCCCGGGCGCTACCGCACCCGTGAGGAGGTGCAGAAGATGCGCAGCGAGCGCGACTGCATCGAGAGTGCGCGCCACGGGCTGGCGGCGTTCGATGTCGGTGAGGCCGCGTTCAAGCAGATCGACGACGAGGTGAAGCGCATCGTCCAGGATGCCGCCGATTTCGCCCAGGCCAGCCCCGAACCCGATGCGTCCGAGCTTTGGACCGATATTCTGAAGGAGGGCTGAGACGATGACGCAAATCCTCATGCCTGCGCTGTCGCCGACGATGACCGAGGGCAAGCTGTCGCGCTGGCTCAAATCCGTCGGCGACATGGTCAAGGCCGGCGACGTGATCGCGGAGATCGAGACGGATAAGGCGACGATGGAGGTCGAGGCGGTCGATGAGGGTCTGCTGTCGGCGATCCTGGTGCCGGAGGGCACCGAGGGTGTGGCGGTGAACACCCCGATCGCGACCATCGGCGCCGCTGGCGAGACCGCCGCCCCCGCCCCCGCGCCGCGCGCCGCGCCCACACAAACCATCGCCCCCGCCGCATCGTCGGCGCCGGCCTCCGTCGTCCTCGCCCCCGAAAAGGACTGGGGCCCGACCGCGCCGCTGACGGTGCGCGAGGCTTTGCGCGACGCCATGGCCATCGAGATGCGCAGCAATGCGGACGTGTTCCTGCTTGGCGAGGAGGTCGCGCAGTACCAGGGCGCCTACAAGATCAGCCAGGGCCTGCTCGACGAATTCGGTGCAAAGCGCGTCATCGACACGCCGATTACCGAGCATGGCTTCGCCGGCATGGCCGTGGGTGCCGCGATGAACGGCTTGCGCCCGATCGTCGAGTTCATGACGTTCAACTTCGCCATGCAGGCGATGGACCAGATCGTCAACTCGGCGGCGAAAACACTCTATATGTCCGGCGGCCAGATGGGCTGCCCGATCGTCTTCCGCGGCCCGAACGGTGCCGCCAGCCGCGTCGGTGCCCAGCACAGCCAGTGCTACGCGTCGTGGTACGCCCATTGCCCGGGCCTGAAGGTGGTCGCGCCGTGGTCGTCGGCCGACGCCAAGGGGCTGCTGCGCGCGGCCATCCAGGACCCCAACCCGATCATCTTCCTGGAAAACGAAATCCTCTACGGCCAGACCTTCGAGTGCCCTGTTGATCCCGATTTCATCCTGCCGATCGGCAAGGCCAAGATCGAGCGCGCCGGCACCGATGTCACGCTGGTGGCCTTCAGCATCATGGTCGGCGTCGCCATGAAGGCCGCCGAGGCGCTGGCCGAGCAGGGCATCAGTGCCGAGGTAATCAACCTGCGCACCCTCCGCCCGCTCGATATCGATACGGTGGTCGCGAGCGTCAAGAAGACCAGCCGCATCGTCACGATCGAGGAAGGCTGGCCGTTCTCGGGGATCGGTGCCGAAGTGAATATGCAGATCATCGAGCATTGCTTCGACTGGCTCGACGCGCCGCCGGCGCGGGTCCATGGTCTGGATGTGCCGCTGCCGTATGCGGCCAATCTTGAGAAGCTAGCCCTTCCGAAACCGGAATGGGTCGTCGCCGCGGTACGCAAGCTGATCTGAAGTCGCGGGAAGAGGAGAGGCAGACATGGCCACGAACATTCTGATGCCGGCACTGAGCCCGACGATGACCGAGGGCACGCTCGCGCGCTGGCTCAAGAAGGAAGGCGACACCGTCAAGGCTGGTGACATCATCGCCGAGATCGAGACGGACAAGGCGACGATGGAGGTCGAGGCCGTCGATGAAGGCGTGCTCGGCAAAATCCTGGTCGCCGATGGGACCGAGGGCGTGAAGGTGAATGCGCCGATCGCCATTCTCGTCGATGCCGGCGAGGCCGTGCCGACTGCCACCGCACCCGTCGCCGCACCGAAAGCCGCCGCACCGATGGCCGCGCCCGTGCCGGCCGCCGCGGCCCCGCTCGCGGTCAGCCACACGGCCGGCGAACGTGTTTTCGCCTCTCCGCTGGCGCGCCGCATGGCCAAGCAGGCCGGCATCGACCTTGCCGCGGTCGCCGGCAGTGGCCCGAATGGCCGCATCGTGCGCGCCGATATCGAAGCGGCCGCCGGCAGCCCCAAGCCGGCCCCCGCCGCCGCCGTCGCAGCCCCCGCGCCGAGACTGCCGGCCGCGTCGATTACCGCGCCGCACACGCTCATTCCGCATACGTCAATCCGCAAAGTCATCGCCCGGCGCTTGACCGAAGCGAAATCGACGATCCCGCATTTCTATGTCTCGATGGACATCGAGATCGACGCACTGCTGAAATTCCGGGCCGACCTCAACGAGCGCAGCGCCAAGGATGGCGCCGGCGCCTTCAAGCTGTCGGTCAACGATTTCATCATCAAGGCCGCCGCCCTCACGCTGCGCCGCGTCCCCAAGGTCAACGCCTCCTGGACCGACGAGGCGATCGTTCTGTACGATGACGTCGACATCTCCATCGCCGTCTCCATCGCCGATGGCCTGATCACGCCTATCATTCGCAAGGCCGATCAGAAAGGCCTTGCGTCCATCAGCAACGAAATGAAAGACCTCGCCGGGCGGGCCAAGATCGGCAAGCTCAAGCCTGACGAATTCCAGGGCGGCGGCTTCTCGATCTCCAACATGGGGATGTACGGCGTGAGCAGCTTCTCCGCCATCATCAATCCGCCACAGGCGGCCATTCTCGCCGTCGCCGCCGGACAGCAGCGCCCCGTCGTGAAAGATGGCGCGCTTGCCGTTGCGACCGTGATGACCTGCACGCTCAGCGTCGATCACCGCGTGGTCGATGGCGCGCTTGGCGCCGAGTGGATGGCCGAGTTCAAGCGCATCGTCGAGGATCCCCTGAGTTTGATGCTTTGACCGGCACTCTTACCTTCCGTTTGGCCGCCCCCGGCGACGAACCACGGATCGCCTGGTTCGTCCGCGCCCTCGCTGACTACGAAAAGCTGCTGCACGAGGCGGTTGCGACCGAGGCGGACTATACCGAGGCGCTGTTCGGCACGCCTCCGCGCTGCCACGCGATCTTTGCCGAGCGCGACGGCAAGCAGCTTGGTTTTGCGCTGTGGTGCTATAATTTCTCCACCTTCGTCGGCCGCCATGGGCTCTATGTCGAGGATGTTTTCGTATTACCCGAATATCGCGGCCAGGGCATTGGCAAAGCCCTGTTCAGCGAACTTGCGCGCCGCGCCGTCGCCGAGGGGTGCGTGCGCATGGAGTGGTCAGTGCTTGATTGGAACGAGCCCGCGCGCAAATTCTACGACGCCATCGGCGCACGGCCGATGGATGAGTGGACGGTGCAAAGGCTGACCGGCGACGCACTGAGGGCGCTGGCGCGCTAGACCAGCATTGAACCAAGGGGGTTTCCCGATGGCCGACCAGAACTTCGACATCATCATCCTCGGCGGCGGTCCCGGCGGCTACGTGTCGGCGATCCGGGCGGCGCAACTCGGCATGAAGGCCGCGGTCGTCGAGCGCGACCATCTCGGCGGGATCTGCCTGAACTGGGGCTGCATTCCCACCAAGGCGCTGCTGCGGTCCTCCGAGATCAACCACCTCCTGCACAACCTCAAAGACTACGGCTTTGCGGCCGACAATATCCGCTTCGACCTGGCCGCCATCGTCAAGCGTTCGCGGGGTGTGGCCAAGCAACTCTCCTCCGGCGTCGCCCATCTGCTCAAGAAGAACAAAGTCACGGTGTTCGACGGCGCCGGCCGCCTCGCCGGCAAGAATACCGTTGCGGTGGAGCAGGATGGCAAGCCCGTCGCCACCCTCAAGGCGCCGCACATCATCCTCGCCACCGGCGCGCGGGCCCGCCAATTGCCGGGTCTCGAAGCGGATGAAAAGCTCATCTGGTCCTATCGCGGTGCCATGGTGCCCACGGCGATGCCGAAATCCCTGCTCGTCATCGGCTCCGGCGCCATCGGCATCGAGTTCGCCAGCTTCTACCTGAACCTCGGCGCGCAGGTCACCGTCATCGAGATGATGGACCGCATTCTCCCCGTCGAGGACGAGGAGATTTCGGCCCACGCGCGCAAGGCCTTTGAGAAACAGGGCATGAAAATCATTACTTCGGCGACGGTGAAGGGTGCGAAGAAGGGCGCCGACAGCGTCACCGTCACCATCGAGGCCGGCGGCAAGGCGCAGGACATCACCGTGGATCGGGTCATCTCCGCCGTCGGCATCGTCGGCAATGTCGAAGGCCTCGGCCTCGAAGGCACCGGCGTGAAGGTCGACCGCACTCATGTCGTCATCGACGAATGGTGCCGCACCGGCGAGCCGGGCGTCTACGCGATCGGCGACATCGCCGGCCCGCCCTGGCTCGCCCACAAGGCCAGCCACGAAGGCGTCGTCTGCGTCGAGAAAATCGCTGGGGTGAAGGATGTCCACCCCATCGACTGGACCAATATCCCCGGCTGCACCTATTGCCGCCCGCAGATCGCCTCGGTCGGGCTCACCGAAGCGAAAGCAAAAGCCGCCGGCCACGACGTCAAAGTCGGAAAATTCCCCTTCATCGGCAATGGCAAGGCGATCGCCATGGGCGAACCCGAGGGCATGGTCAAAACCATCTTCGATGCGAAAACCGGCGAACTCCTCGGCGCCCACATGATCGGCGCCGAAGTGACCGAGATGATCCAAGGCTACGTCATCGCCCGCACGCTGGAATCCACCGAAACCGAACTTATGCACACGGTATTTCCGCATCCCACCATCTCGGAATCCATGCACGAGGCGGTGCTTGACGCCTACAAACGGGTTATCCACTTCTAGGCCATGACCAACACCCGCATCACGATCGATCATCGCACCGCGCGCCATCCGGAGAAGGCCAACCGCCCGGACAATCCCATCCAGCGCAAGCCGGCGTGGATCCGTGTCAAGGCGCCAAACCACCCCGTCTATCACGAGACGCGCGAACTGATGCGCGCCAACGGTCTCGTCACGGTCTGCGAGGAAGCGGCCTGCCCGAACATCGGCGAATGCTGGTCCCAACGCCACGCGACCATGATGATCATGGGCGATACCTGCACCCGCGCGTGCTCGTTCTGCAACGTCCGCACCGGCCACCCTGACCCACTCGATGCCACCGAGCCGACCCGGGTCGCCGACGCGGTGGCCAAGCTCGGACTGCGCCATGTCGTCATTACCTCGGTCGATCGCGATGACCTCGCCGATGGTGGTGCCGCCCATTTCGCCGCCGTCATCGCCGCCATCCGCAACGCCGCGCCGACGACAACCATCGAGGTGCTGACACCGGATTTCCTGCGCAAGCCCGGCGGCGCCGAGGTACTCGCACAAGCCCATCCGGACGTCTTCAACCACAATCTCGAAACCATCCCGCGCCTCTATCCGACGATCCGTCCGGGCGCGCGCTACTTCCAGTCACTGCGCCTGCTCGACACCGTCAAGCACCTTGCGCCGACCATCTTCACAAAATCCGGCATCATGGTCGGCCTCGGCGAAACCAGGCCGGAGATCATGCAGGTGATGGATGATTTGCGGATCGCCGATGTCGACTTCCTGACCATTGGCCAATACTTGCAACCCACCGTTAAACACGCAGCGGTTGCCGAATTCGTCACGCCCGAGGCTTTCGCGGACTATGCCTCCTTGGCCCGCGCGAAAGGCTTCCTCCTCGTCTCCGCCACCCCGCTCACCCGCAGTTCCTACCACGCGGACGCTGATTTCGCAGCCCTCCAGGCCGCCCGCGCCGCAGCCTGATGCCCACCCACGCCGAAACCCGCATCGTCGCCTACACGCCGGCACAACTCTTCGATCTCGTCGCCGATGTCGGCTGCTATCCGCAATTCCTGCCCTGGTGCGTCGGCGCACGGGTGAAATCCCGCACCGAAACCGACCTCGCCGCCGACCTCACGGTCGGGTTCGGCCCGTTCCGCGAGTCCTTCACCAGCCGCGTCACCCTCGACCGCCCGAACCGCGTCACCGTGCGCTACGAGAATGGCCCGTTCCGCTATCTAAACAACCACTGGGATTTCAGCCCCCACCCGACCGGCTGCAAGGTGGATTTCTTCGTCGATTTCGAATTCCGCAGCCGCATCCTGCAAGCCGCCATCGGCGTCGTTTTTCACGAAGCGGTGCGCCGCATGGTCAACGCCTTCCTCACCCGCGCGCGCGCCGTCTACGGCCCGACGCCGCTGGCCTAGCGGCGCAACCGCAGGTCGAGCCCCGCGGCGATCCAGGGCGCCTCGATCGCGTCCAGGTCCGTGAGCCCTGCCGGGTTCGCGCGGCTGGGCGCGTGGCGCAGTCCTGGCTCGCGGTCCCGCCGCCAGAGAGCGAGCAACCTGCGCAACTCCGGCAACGGGTCCGTGTTGTCGTCGACGCGGATGTTGAGGTCCGGGAAGTCCTCGGTGGTGATGACGAACATGGCCGCGGACTGACGGCCGCGCCGGTCTCCGCCGGCGGCCTGGCCAGCGTCCATGGCGGCCATGAGGCGGTCGGCGATTGGTCCGGGCGTGGCGACATAGGCGGCCAGCGTGTCAGCAACGACCGCGCCATTGGCGAGCATGTTTCCGGCCACGCTGACCCCCGGGGCGCTTGCGCTGCCGCACCACGGAACGCAGTTGGCGCCGGTATGGGCGGCGGTGTCGCCGTGCCGGTCGATGGCATGAAGCTGGCGCAGCCCGCTGCCAACGTCGCCGGCCAGGGCCGAGGCGATCGCGAGCGCCGGCGGCAGGCCGCGCGCCAGAGCGTCCAGCGTTGGTGGGCCGAGATAGCGGTTGGAAATGGACTGCGACGCGGCGGCGCCGATGCCCGGGCGCAGGAACGGCACGCCGGCCCCGACGGCGAAGTTCTTCGTCGCGACGGCGAGGCCGAACGCGCCGGTTGCGGCGTCGAGAGCGAGGATGGACCAGGTCATGCGTGGGTCTCCAACGTTGGCTTCGACCCAAGGTGGCGCAGGCGGTGGCGGATGGGAACCCCCGCCCGCGCTGAGTGGGAGGGCCACGTTGGTGACGTTGATCGACCGCGCGGCGGCGGGCGTGGCATAGGCAAGAATGGCCACGCGGCGGCGGCGAAAGTGATGTGGGCGTGCCTCATATCCCGAGTCCGATCCTGAGGGTGGGCGTTTGCTTCACGGGATTGTGAGCGTCCGATGTTTGTTTTGTGCTCGGATCGTCCAAATTTCTGAGGAACAGCGGAAATTTTGTTATTTGTTGCCGCGCTTGACAGTGCTGGCCGGTGCGGCACTCACTGAAGCCGACGTCGTGCGGGAGGGTGAGTGGCGCAGCTGAGCGATGATTGCTTTGCGTTCGGCGGCGCGCTGCTCTCGCTCGCCCAGGCGCAGGCTGGGGTGGTGGATTTGTTCGCCTGTGTCGCGGGAACGGAGCGCGTCGCGCTCGCGGATGCGGTCGGCCGAGTGCTTGCCGGGGACATGGTCGCGCCCATCGACCTGCCGCCGCACAGCAATTCGGCCGTCGATGGCTATGCGGTCCGCCACGCCGATTTGCGGCCGGATGGCCCGACGACGCTGCCGCTGTTCGGCCGCGTCGTCGCCGGGCATGCCGCAACCCAGTCGATACCCGCGGGGTTCGCGGCGCGCATCTTCACCGGGGCGGTGATGCCGGACGGGCCGGACACGGTGATGATGCAGGAGGATTGTGTTCTTGTGCCGGAGGGCGTCGTGATCCAGCCGGGCATCAGGCGCGGCGCGAACCGGCGTGAAGCGGGGGAGGATGTGGCGCGTGGTGCGCTGGCATTGGCCGCCGGGCGCCGCCTGATGCCGCCGGATATCGGCCTGCTCGCGGCCATCGGTTTGGCCCGGGTCGATGTCCGCAAGAGGCTGCGCGTCGTGCTGTTTTCGACCGGCGACGAACTGACCGAGCCGCCCCACGCCTTGGCGCCTGGCCGGGTCTATGACGCCAACCGGCCCATGCTGGCGGCGTTGCTGCACCGGCTCGGCGCAACCGTCATCGATGGCGGCATCCTGCCCGATGACGCCGGCGCCACGCGGGCGGCCTTGCTGGGCATCGGGGACACGGCGGATCTGATCCTGACCTCCGGCGGAGTCTCCGCCGGCGAGGAGGACCATGTGCGCGACGCCATCATGGCAGCCGGCACGCTCACATTCTGGCGCGTCGCGATCAAGCCCGGCCGCCCCGTGGCGCTCGGCGCGATCGGCGGCGTGCCGCTGCTGGGCCTGCCCGGCAACCCGGTGGCCGCACAGGTGACATTTTTCACGCTGGGCCGCGTGCTGCTCGACCGTCTGGCAGGCGCGCGCGTGCTGGACGCACCCCGGTTCGAGGTCGCCAGCGGCTTCGCCTACCGCAAGAAGGCCGGCCGGCGGGAATATGTGCGCGTCCAGATCGCCGGCGGCGTGGCGCGGCGTTTTCCCAAGGAGGGCGCGGGCATCCTGACCTCCCTGACGGAGAGTGACGCCATGATGGAATTGCCGGAGGACATGACCGACCTTGCCATTGGTGACCTCGCGCCCTGCATTCCCATGGGCCAATTCCATGGTTGAACACGGGGATGAGTTCCTGGTGGCGCCCGATCCGAACGACCCCACGCTGACCCGCGAGGTCACCGGCGTCGATCACACCGGCGCCGCGGTCACCTCGCGCGTGCCGGTCGAGCGGGCGCTCACGCTGTTTCTCAATAGCCAGGAAATCGTCACGATGATGACGATCGGTGACCGGCCGGACTGCCTCGCCGTCGGCTATCTGCTGAACCAGAACATGCTGCGCGCGGATGACTCGATCGAGGCCATCGAGCATGACGACGTGCTCGATGTCATCGTCGTTCGCACGGCCCGGCGAACCGACTATGAGGAAAAGCTGAAGCGCCGCGTGCTCACCTCCGGCTGCGCCCAGGGCACCGCCTTCGGCAACATGATGGAGCGCTTCGAGGGCGTGAAGCTGGACCCCACGGCGGAGTTGCGCACCTCCTGGCTCTATGCACTGTCCCGCAAGATCAACACGCAACCGAGCCTCTATCTGACGGCGGGCGCGATCCACGGCTGCGTGCTCTGCGTCCAGGACCGGCCGCTCGTCTATATGGAGGACGTCGGCCGCCACAACGCGATCGACAAGATCGCCGGCTGGATGCACCTCAACGGCGTCGGCCCGGAGGGAAAAATCTTCTACACCACGGGGCGGCTGACGTCGGAGATGGTGATCAAATGCGTGCAGATGGGCATTTCCATCCTCATCAGCCGCAGCGGCTTCACCGCCTGGGGCGTCGACCTCGCGCGCCAGGCCGGCCTCACGCTGATCGGCCGCGCCAAGGGGCAACGCTTCCTATGCGTCGCCGGCGCCGAACGACTGCGCTTCGATGCCGAGTGACACTCAAAACGGATAAGAGTTTTTTGTTTCTTTTTTGCAAAAAAGAAAGCGCTTCTTTTTGAAAAAAAGAAGCAAAAACTTTTTATCCGCTTAGGCTGCCAATCTTTCCGGCCCGGCGCCGAACAGGAATTCGATGTCGTCGGCTTCAACCCCGCCGAAATCGCCCTCGCCGCCAAGCGCGATATTGGCGAGATCGGCCTTGCGCCGTTGCAGATCGACGATGCGATCCTCCACCGTGTCCGCGGCGATGAGCTTGTAGACGAACACCGATTTGGTCTGCCCGATGCGGTGCGCGCGGTCGGACGCCTGATCCTCGGCGGCCGGATTCCACCAGGGATCGTAATGGATCACCGTGTCCGCGGAGGTCAGGTTCAGGCCGCGCCCGCCGGCTTTCAGGCTGATCAGGAACAGCGGCACCTCGCCGCTTTCAAAAATGCGCACCGGTTCGGCACGGTCGCGCGTGTCGCCGCGCAGTTCGACGAACTTTATGCCCACCTCCGTCAGCCGCGGCTTGATGAGGTCGAGCATCGAGGTGAACTGCGAGAACAGCAGAATGCGCCGCCCCTCTGGAATCATCTCGCCGACCATCTCCAGCAGGTCATCGAGCTTGCTCGATGCATCGACCAGCCGCGCCGACGGCAGCTTGACCAGCCGTGGATCGCAGCACACCTGGCGCAGCTTCAGCAGCGCGTCGAGCACGACGATGCGACTCTGCGCGGCGCTGAGGTCGGCCACCTGTTCGCGCACCTTGTCGTAGAGCGTGCCGCGGATGGTCTCGTACAGTTCGCGCTGCTCGGGAGCGAGGTTGATGCGGCGCAGGATGGTGTGCTTCGGCGGCAGATCCGTCGCGACCTCGGACTTCGTGCGGCGCAGCAGGAAGGGCCGGATGCGCCGGATCAGCTGGAGCCGGCGGGTCTCGTCGTTGTTCTTCTCGATCGGCGTGCGGAACCGCTTGGCAAAGCCTTTGCGATCGCCGAGCAGGCCAGGCATCAGGAACGCGAACTCGGACCAGAGTTCCTGCAGATTATTCTCGATCGGCGTGCCGGACAGGCAGATGCGGTGCGTGGTGTCGAGCTGACAGACCGCTTTGGTCGCCTTGGCGTCGGGGCTCTTGATCACCTGCGCCTCGTCGAGCACGACGATGTGCCAGGGAATATGCTTCATCGTATCGACGTCGCGCGCCAGCACGGTATAGGTGGTGATGACCACGTGCACGCCGGCCAATTCGTTGCGCCGCGCGTGGCGCTCCAGCCCGTGCAGCACGGCGACGCGCAGATGGGGGGCGAATTTCGTCAGTTCCGCCGTCCAGTTGGTGACAAGGCTGGTCGGCACGACGATCAGGGCAGGGCGGTCGAGTCTTCCCTCCGCCTCCTCGATGACGATATGGGCGATCGTCTGCGCGGTCTTGCCGAGCCCCATGTCGTCGGCCAGGAAGCCGCCGAGGCCATTGGCGCGCAGATGCTGGAGCCAGTCGACGCCATGCTGCTGATACGGCCGCAGGATGGCGGAAAAGCTGGCGGGCACGACAACGGGCGGGATGGTCGCGGCGCCGCGGAACTGCTCGGCATAGGCCTGGATGGCGGCGGCGTTCTCGTAGCGCGTGGTCAGCAGGTCTTCGAGGTCGAGCACGCTGGCCGCCTCGGCCTGCGGCAGCACCAGCCCGCCATCGGCGGTGCGCCGCGCGGCCTCGATCAGGTCGGTCATCACCGCCAGCAGCCGGCGCATGCGCTCGGCCGGCAGCTTGAGGATGCGGCCATCCTCCAGGCTGGTGATCAACTCGCCATTGACGATGCTGGCCGCATCGATGCCGCCGCGATCGAGCAGCCGCGACAGGATCGGCAGCAGGGGAATGCGCACCCCGTCGATCTCGATGCCGAAATCGAGCGCGAACCGGCCGGTCTCATCGTCGCTGACCCGCAGGTCGTAGTCGCCGACGGATTGCACATGGCGCGGTCCGAAGTCGCGGTCGATCTGGTTGCGCCAGCCGAGTCCCTGCAGGGCCGGCACGCGGTCGGTGACGAAATTCTGCCAGCGCTCGGCGGCGTCCCGGCCGCGATAGACGAACACCATCCGGCCCTTCGCGGTCGTGCCCTCGGCGATCCGCATCTGGCTGAACCCATCCTGGCGCAGCGCCTCGATGGCGGCGGCCTCGGCGGCACGGTCGCGGCGCACGAAACTCGGACTATTCGGCGTGTCTCCGGGCCGGACGACGCGGACGAACTGGCGCTCGTCATCGGCGGCGGTGAGCATGCCGTCATAGTCGAAATCGATGGTCAGCGCGTCGATCCGCTGCATGTTGCCGAAATCATCCGGGCATTCCACACGGCGCAGGCGCAGCACGGGGGTGAGCGGACTTTCCAGGATGACCGGCCCGGCAGCGATCACCGCAACCGGCTCGGCGCGGCGGACGCCGGCACGAACCGGGGTCCTGGTGGCGGCGAAACGCGGCGCTGCAATGCGTGGCGGCACTGGTTCGGCGCGGCGCAGGCTCGCCGGTGCCGCCGGCTGGCGCAGGCGAATGCGCCCGACCGCCCCGCTGGCGCCATCGACATACCAGGGCCCGGCATCGCCAATGATAACGGCGGATTTCGGCGGCAGATTGGGCACAACATCGGCCGGAAAGGCGCGCTCCTCGCCAAGCTTCAGCGGCTTGCCGGTGGCGTGCCAGCGCGCGCGATCGAGCCGCCCGAGCAGGCCGAGCACGGCCGCCACCTTGGCCGCCGCCACCGGCGTCCGCCCGGTATCGCCACCGCCGAGCATGCGCACCATGATCCGCGTGGTCTCGCTGCTCGCACGGTCTGCCAGCACGCGGCGTGGCGTGGTGAGTTCGAGCCGCCCGGTGCGCTCGCCGATCAGCAGCGTGGTGACGAAGCAGGCATGCGGCGGCTCGCCCGGCGACAACTCGAACACCAGACGCTGCCGCTCGCCCGTCTCGGCGGCCGCCGGCGGGTTGGTGAGCGTGTCGAGAAAGGAGTTCTGCACCAGCTTGCGCAGCGCCGGATAGCGGTCGAGCGCGGTCAGCGCGCCGGCCGCCAGATGCGCGCATCCGGTATGGCCGCAACTGCACGTGTTCGCGAACACCACGCGATTGCCGAACAGCGACGGGCAGATCCGCGCACTATGGCGCTGGCCGAGATGCTCGACCAGAACATCGACGGCGATATCGGTCAGCGTGGTTTCGACGGTGCCGAGCAGCGCCAAGGAGCGTCCCTTGGTCAGCGTGCGCGAATCGAAAATGCGGCCGAGGTCTTCGGACGAGAACGGCGTCAGCATCGGAGCAGGGCAACCCCCGGGGTTTGAACGACTGCTTCCGAAATCGGCAAGCGGACGAAATGGCGGGGGCGAAGCATAGCAGACCGATGTCGCGTCGTGTTGGATATTCGCAGCGCGTCGGTGAATTAGCCGCCAAGGCCCTCCCCGGCCCGCGCGATGCGCTCGACGGAGCCGAGCCAGTCATCGAGTTCGCGCGCCGTCGGCTCCACCACAACATGCTGGATACCCGCCTCCGCATAGGCCGCCAGGCGCGCGCGCAGATCATCGGCATCCACGCCATCCCACGACGAACGCAGCGAAATCACGAAATTTTCGTCCGCCCGCCCCGCCCGCTCCGCCCGCCCCGCCCGCCCCGCCCGCAGCCGCGCAACGAGGGCAGCGGCATCCGCCGGCGCAATGCGGGTGCCATGCCAGCCATCGCCGATGCGCACCGCCCGCGCGATCGCCGCGTCCGAGTTGCCGCCGATCCATACGGGGATGGTGGGCGGCAACGGGCGCATACGCATGTCCTCGATCACCGCCGGGATGTAGCGCGGCCGGAACGTCACCGGGTCCTCGCTCCACACCGCGCGCATCATCGCGATCCCCTCGTCCATCCGCCGCCCGCGCTCGCGGAACGGCACGCCGAGGGCGGCGAACTCCGCCTCCATCCAGCCGACGCCGGCACCCAGGATCAGCCGCCCCTCGGACAGGCACTGCAACGTCGCCAGTTCCTTGGCGAGCGGGATCGGATGGCGCATCGGCAGCACCAGCACGGTGGTGCCGAGACGAACACGGGTGGTGAACGCCGCCGCCCAGGTCAGCGTCAGCACGGGATCATAAAAGATCGGCGACGGCGGATACGGCGCGCCCTTGGGCACGATGATGTGCTCGCTGACCCACACATCGGCGAACCCAAGCGCCTCGGCCTGAATGGCGGCACGGCGGATCGACGCGGGGCCGGCCTTGCGGCCGACATGCGGCAAATGGATGCCGAGTTGCATGGTGCTCTCCGTTCGCTATGGCGTTCGTCTAGGCCTGCCGCAGGATGATGCGGGCCAGTTCATCCGGCGTGCTCAGCATCGGATAATGCCCGGTATCGATCTCATGCCAGCGCGCGCCGAGGCCGTCGGCGGCGCGGCGCTGGTGGGCGAGCGGCGGATTGGCGCTGCGCTGGCACCAGACGACGTCGGCGTCCCAGCTTTCCTGCCAGAAGCGCTTCAACACCATCGGCGCCTCCATCGCGGCGCGCGGATGCAGTGTCGTGCGATCGGCCGCCCAGTCCCGCAACGCCGGTTCGAGATCCTTGAACAACCGCCCCGCCGCGTCCGCTCGCGGCACGCCGGTGGCGAGCCCGGTACTGACCGCCGTCGGCCGCGCGACGATGTCGGCCAGGCACTCGCCGTCCTGCAGCACCAGCGCGTCGGCGAAGACCAGGCGGGCGATGCGGGGACGCGCCATTTCCGCCGCCTCGCTCACCACCATGCCACCGCAACTGGTGCCGACCAGCACGACGCCGTCGAGGTCCTCGTAGTACAGCAATTGTGCAATATCAGTGGCATGGGTGGTGTTGGTGATGCCATCGCGCAGCGCCCCGGCCCGCTCGGCGCAGCCATCGAGCGACGGGGCGAACACCGCATGCCCTGCGCCCCGCAGCCGTGCCGCGACATCGCGCCAGATCCAGCCGCCCTGATAGGCGCCGTGCACCAAGACATAAGCCGCCATTGCCGTTCCCCCCAAAGCTCTGCCGCAGACTGGCGGCGGGTGCGGCGCGATGCAATCGTCGAACTGGGGGCTGGCAACTGGCGCGGCATTTCTACATGATGGAGTAGTCCCACCCCCAAAAGCGGAGTCAACATGCGCCATCTCGCCGCCATCTCTCTTGCCGCCGCCTTCGCGCTGACCGCGCCGGCGCTCGCGCAAAACCTGAATATCGGCGTCCAGAACGAGCCGAACACGATGGACCCGCAATGGCATCTGCTCGGCAACAACACCGCCGCGATGCGCAACATGTACGACACGCTGGTCGGCCGCGACGTCGATCTCCAGGACGTCCCGAGCCTGGCGCTCTCCTGGAAGGTCGTCGATGACACCACCTGGGAGTTCAAGCTGCGCCCCGGCGTGAAATTCCACGACGGCTCGCCCTTCACCGCCGAGGACGTGAAATTCACCATCGCCCGCATCCCTACCCTGGCCGGCAACCCGAGCTCCTACAGCGTCTATACCTCGCTGATCGCCGAGGTGAAGGTGGTCGATCCGCTGACTGTGCATTTCATCACCAAGGGCCCGGCGCCGCTGCTGCCGACCAATTTGTCCAACGTGTTCATGATGTCCGGCGCCAAGGGCGTCCAGCCCACGGCGGATTTCACCAGCGGCAAGGCGGCCAACGGCACCGGTCCCTACAAGCTGGTCTCCTGGTCCCCCGGCGCCCCGCAGATGCTGGTCCGCAACGACGACTACTGGGGCGCGAAGCCGAACTGGGCAACCCTCAAGATCGCCCCGATCCCGCGCGATCCCTCCCGTGTCGCCGCCCTGCTGGCGGGGGATGTGGATTTCATCAACCGCGTCCCCGTCGCCGACGTCGGCAAGCTCAAGACCGACCCGAAGCTGAAGGTCTTCGCCGGCGCCTCGGCCTATGTCTACATGGTCTATCCCGAGGTCGGCGCCGATCAGCCGCCGGGGGTGAAGGACAATGCCGGCAACCCGCTGGCGCAGAACCCGTTCCGCGACGCCCGCGTGCGCCAGGCGATGTCGCTGGCGATCAACCGTGAGGCGCTGGTCGATCGCGTGATGGAAGGTCTCGCGATCAAGATGACGCAACCCGTGCCGGAGGGCATGTTCGGTGCCAGCCCGCGCATTCCGCCCGCCCAATACAACGTCGAACGCGCCCGCGCGCTGATGGCCGAGGCCGGCTTCCCGCAGGGCTTCCAGGCGGAACTCTCCTGCCCGAATGACCGCTTCCCCAACGACGCCAAGATCTGCGAGGCGGTGGCCCAGCAATATTCCCGCATCGGCCTGAAAGTCACGCTGGCGGCCTACCCCTCGGCGGTGTTCTTCCCGCGCCGCGCCAAGCGCGAGTTTGGCCTGTCGATGGCGGGATGGGGCAGCCTCACCGGCGAGGCGTCCTATTTCCTCGGCGCCGTCATCCATTCGGCGGACAAGGACAAGGGCCTCGGCGCGATCAATGTCTCCGGCATCGCCGACCCCGAGCTTGACCGCATGATCGAGGAAGCCCGCCCGATGCTCGACGTCACCAAGCGCCGCGCGCTGCTGGAGCGGATCAGCGAACTCACGGTCGAGCGCAACTGGGTCATCCCGGTGCTCGCCTTCGGCACCGTCAGCGCCGGGCGCGCCGACAAGGTGAGCTACACCACCCGCGCCGACGAGGAGACGATGGCGCTGGAAATCAAGCCGGCGAAGTAACGCCCGGCCATGGCGGCGCGGGCTTTCGTGCAGGACACATTGGCCCGGCAGGGGATCGTCCTGCCGGCTGCCGATGTGGATTTCCTGGCGCGCCACCTCGATCTTCTCGAACGCATGGCCGCCCACCTGCGGCCCCGTCTCGCACCGGAAACCCCCGCGCATGGCGGGGCTGCGTGAGCGATCCGACCCGGCTGGGCATCACCGACGCCGTCGCCCGGATGCGCGCCGGCCGGCTCGATCCGCGCGACCTGCTCGCCGCCCATCACGCCCGCATCGCCGCCCATGACGGCGCTCTGCACGGCTTCATCACGGTGGATGCCAACGCGGCTCCGACGCCGCCAGATGGCCCCCTGCACGGCATACCGATCGCCATCAAGGACGTCATCGACGTCGCCGGACTGCCCACCACCGCCAACGCGCCACTCTTCGCGGGTTGCCCGCCCGCCCGGACGGACGCACCCCTGGTCGCCCGTCTGCGTGCCGCCGGCGCGGTCATCATCGGCAAGGCGAATTGCTGGCAGATGTCCGTCGGCGGCCCGACCCGGGAGTCGCTCATCCCGCCCGCCGTCAACCCGTACTCGACCGACATCGCGCTCGACCCCGGCGGCTCGTCGAGCGGCAGCGCTGTTACGGTCGCCGCGCGGCTGGCGATGGGCGCCATCGGCGGCGACACCGGCGGCTCCGTGCGGCTCCCCGCCTCCCTCTGCGGATTGGTTGGCTTGCGGCCGACCCACGCCGCGCTCCCGATGGCCGGCGTGCTGCCCTTCGCCCGCTCCCTCGATATCGCCGGCCCGATCGCTCGCTCCGTCGCCGATTGCGCCGTATTGCACGCCGTGCTGTCCGGCCAGGCCCTGGCGCCACCCCCCACCCCGCGCACGCTGACCATCGGCATCCCCGACGCGATGATCGCCCACGGCCACCCAAGCCGCGCCGTCGTCGCGGCCTTCGACGCCGTTCTCGCCGCCCTCGCCGGCGCCGGCGTGACCATCCGCCGCGTCAGCATCCCCTCAGCCGCGCTCTACAACGACTGCTACTTCCTGATCGCCCGCGCCGAAGCCTTCGCCTGCTGGCGCCACGCCCTCGCCGCCCGGCCGGAGGCGATGAACGCCATCACCCGCCGCAGCCTCGCCATGGGCGCGCTGATCGGCGCCGCCGACCTGCTGCACGCCCAGGACATGCGCCTTCGCCTCACCGCCGAACTCGCCGCCGGGCTCGAAGGGATCGACGCCTTCGCTCTGCCGACCACCCCCGATGCCGCCGGCCCGCTCGACGCCGCCGAGACCGTCAGCCGCCCGGACATCGCGCCCTACACCCGCCCGTTCAGCCTCGTCGGCCTGCCCGCGCTCACCCTGCCCACCGGGGCCGCGAACGGCCTGCCGCTCGGCCTGCAACTGGTCGCCCCCGCCGGCGCCGACATGCGCCTGCTCGCCATCGCCGCCGCCCTCGCCCCGTTGCTGCCCCCCTGCCCGGAGCTGCCTCCCTGCCCGGAGTTGCCCGCCCGATGGAACTGAGCCTCGCCGAACGCTGCGCCCTCGTCACCGGCGCCGGCAGCGACGGCATCGGCCGCGCCACCGCGCTCGCCATGGCGCAAGCCGGCGCCGACGTCGCGATCCATCATCGCGACCAACCCGAAGCGGCCGAAACCCTCGCCGCCGAATGCCGCGCGCTCGGCCGCCGCGCGATCACCCTGGAGGCCGACTTCGCCACCCCCGAACCCGCCCGCGCGCTCGTCGCCGCCGCCATCGCCGCCCTTGGCCGCATCGACATCCTCGTCTGCACCGCCGCCATCCTGCTGCGCAAACCGGCGCTCGACATCACCGACGCCGACTGGCGGCGCGTGCACGACATCAACCTCCACGCCGGTTTCGCCCTTGCCCAGGAAGCGG
>JAYTUU010000119.1:0-4928 GCA_043744375.1 Rhodospirillales bacterium
GCAGCGGCGGCAACGGGCCATCGAGGTCGAACGCCCTTATATCCAGCCCGCCGGTCAACCGCTGCACCGCCATCAGCGCCGCGTCGTCCGACGTATCGCGCATCATCATCTCATAGCGCGCCTGCGCCTCCGCCTGCGTCGCGCCGAGAATGAAGCGGATGCCCGGCATGATCTTCAGCGCATCCTTCGCCCGTCCATGCCGCGCCATGCGCCCCTTCACATCGGCATAGAACGCCTGCGCCTCGCCGATTTCCACCTGCGCGGTGAACACCACATCCGCCGTCCGCGCCGCCAGTTCGCGCCCCGGCTCCGACGACCCGGCCTGCGCCACGATCGGATGCCCCTGCGGCGACCGCGCAATGTTCAACGGCCCGCGCACGCTGAAATTCGGCCCCTTGTGGTTGAGCACATGCATCTTGTCCGGGTCGATATATTCCCCGCTGGCACGATCGCGGAGCACCGCGTCATCCTCCCAGCTATCCCACAACCCGCGCACGACATCATGGAATTCCTCGGCCCGCTGATAGCGGTCGCCATGCTCGACATGCCGGTCCAGTCCGAAATTCTGCGCCTCGTCCTCGTTCTGCGAGGTCACCAGATTCCAGCCGGCCCGCCCCTTGCTGATATGGTCGATGGTCGCGAATTTCCGCGCGACATGAAACGGATCATTATACGTCGTCGTCGCCGTCGAAACGAGCCCGATCCGCCGCGTCACCGTCGCCAGCGCCGCCAGCATCGTCAGCGGCTCCAGCCGCACGCAGCGCGACGCCCGCGCCATCACCTCCCGCGTCGCGCCAGGCAGATAGAACGCCGGCGCCACCGCGGCACTATCCTGGAAAAACAGCATGTCGAACTTGCCGCGCTCGGCCGTCTGCGCGAGATGCACGACATCGTCGAACTCCATATCCGTTGGCCGCGCATCGGGCATCTGCCAATGCCCCGGCGGAAAACAGAACGCCGTCAGATGCATCATCCGTTTCGTTTCAGACAAGACAAACCTCCTTCATGCCCGGCGCGAGGCCGCCGCCGCCGGTTGCAAAAGCATCAAGCTCCGTGCGGGAACAAATTCCAAGCGCCCTACTCCAGCAACCGCGCCCGCAGCGCCGCGCGAACGGCCGGGGTCACGCCGATATGCTCTTCCAGATACGCATCGACACTGCCGCTCGCGCCCAGCACGGCCGCGAAGGCGCTGTCGAGAAAATCCCCCTGCACCCGCAACAACACCGCCGCAGCCCGGGCCGGCAGCGCCGCCGCGATCTCGGGATCGGCCGTCCATAGCCGGTTGGTCGCCAGATAATCCGCCTGCACCGTCGCCCGATCGACGCCAAGTGCCGCCAGGATCAGCGCCGCCCCGAAACCGGTGCGATCCTTCCCGGCCGTGCAATGAAACAGCAACCCCGGCGCCGCCGGTTCCACCAGCAACGCGAACAGCGCGTGATAGCGATGCGCCCACACCGTCGCATAGGCCGCATAGGCGCGGCGCATCAGTTCGGCGATGTCGTCATCATCGGTCGCCGGATCGTCGGCCAGTTCGTGGATCGACCGGCCCAGCGACGGGTCAATCGACAGCGCATGCATCGCCACCCCCGGCAACCGCGACGGCGCCGTCAGGCGCTCCGCCTCGCCGCGCAGATCGCACACCACGCCGACCCCGGCCTCGCGCAACCGCGCCGCATCCCCCGGCGTCAACTTCGACAGCGCGGCCGAGCGAAACACCTGCCCGAACCGCACCCGCCCGCCATCCTTGGTCCGGTAGCCCCCGAGATCGCGCACATTCGTCGCACCCTCAAGCGCGATCGAGCGGGGCAGGGCGGTCAAGTCTTGTCCCCGTGGTCGAACTCGAACCGAAACGCCTTGCCATTCCGCCGGACCCAGTCGCCATGCTCCGCCAGCACCTCCTTGTCCCAGTCCGGCAGCAGTTGCTGCGGCTCGAAGCCCGGCCGCAGCGCCTCTTCCACGCAGGTGACGGTGATGGCGCCGATGCGTCGTATGGTCATGCGACTCTCCCTCGAATGCCGCCGAGAAAAGCGGAGAATCCCCCATCGCACAATGCGCGCTTGCACCAAACCCCACCGCTTCTAGAATCCCCCCCACCGATGCAGTTCCTCTCCGATTTCGCCGACCAGGCCGTCATCCTGCCCCTCGTCCTCGCCACCGCCCTGGCCCTCTGGCTGGGCGGCTGGCGGCGCGGCGCATGCGCGTGGCTGCTCGTCTGTTGCGCGACCCTCGGCGCCGTCGGGCTGACCAAACTCGCCGTCTTCGCGCTCGGCCCGTTCCCGGCCATCCCGCTCCTGCTGAGCCCCTCCGGCCACACCGCCTCCGCCGGCCTGGTCTATGGCGGCCTGATCGGACTGCTCTTCACCGGAACCCGCCCGCGCCACCTCGTCGTCATCGCCGCCGCCCTCGCCGCCGGCATCGGCCTGACCCGCATGGCCCTCGGCCTGCACACCTTGGCCGACACGCTCGTCGGCGCCGCCATCGGCCTGGCCGGCGCCGCCGTCCTCGAACTCACCGCCGGCCCCCGCCCCGACCGCTTCCCCCGCCTCCTGCCGATCGGCTTCGCCGTCGCCGTGCTGCTCGGCTTCCACGGCCTGCGCATGCCCGCCGAACCCTGGCTCCGCGTTGTCGCGCAAACCCTGGCGGCACCGCGTTAAGCCAGCCTACCCCTCCGCCGCCACGCGCTCAGCCCAGTCCGCCAGCACCGCCCGCAGCGTATCCTCCCACGCGATCACCGGCGACCAGCCCAGCGCCAACCGCGCCGCCCCCGCATCGCCGCACGCGGCCGGAATATCCGACGGCCGCAGCCGCGCCGCATCGGTCGTCACCTCCGCCCGCACCCCGGCCAACGCGAGCATCTGCGCCAACACGTCCCCAATGCGGCGCGGCGTGCCCGACGCAATATTGAATATCGCCCCCGGCGCCAGACTCTCCGCCCGCGCGATGCACGCCGAATACGCCGCGCACACATCGCGCACATCGAGAAAATCGCGGAACGGATCGAGCGCGCCGACCTCCAGCACCGGCGCCTGCTTCCCCGCCGCCACCCGAGCGATCTGGCGCGCAAACGCCGGCACCGCCAGCGACGTGCTCTGCCCCGTCCCGGTATGATTGAACGGCCGCAGCCGCACGCAGCGCAGCCCATCCCCCGCCATCGCCCCCAGCGCCAGATCCGCCGCCGCCTTGGTCGCCCCATAGGCGTTCATCGGCGCCGCCGCCGCCGTCTCATCGAGCGGCCGGCCGGACTGGAACGACCGCCCATAGATGTCCGCGCTCGACGCAAACACCAGCAGACACTCCGGCACGAACTCCCGGATCGCCTCCGCCAGCGCCAACGTGCCCAGCAAATTCACCCGCCACGCCAACCCGGGATCGCGCCGCGCATCCGCCACCGCCGCGATCGCCGCCAGATGCACGCACGCCTCCGGCCGCACGTGCGCCACCAGCGCCCGCACTGCCTCGGCGTCAGTGATGTCGAGCGGCGTCTGCCCCTCACCGCACAGCACCAGCTCCGCATCCGGAAAATCCGCCCTCAGACGCGGGATCAAGTGCCGCGCGACGAAACCCGTCGCCCCCGTCAGCAGAATCCGCCGCGGGATCACCCGCTACGCCACCCCACGCAGCGTGGCCTCCGACGGCGGACGCTGCGCCGCCCGCCCCCGATGCCGCGCCAGATCGGCCTCCACCATCTCCCCCACCATCTCCTCCAGCGTCACCGACGGCACCCACCCCAGCACCTCCCGCGCCTTGCCCGCATCGCCGAGCAGCACATCCACCTCTGCCGGGCGCAGCAAATCCGAACTCGTCCGCACGAACTCCCGCCAATCCAGCCCGGCATACCCGAACGCGATCTCGCAGAACGCCCGGATCGACGTCGTCCGCCCCGTCGCGATCACATAGTCATCCGCCACATCCTGTTGCAGCATCAGCCACATCGCCCGCACCGAATCGCGCGCATGCCCCCAATCCCGCGTCGCATCGAGATTGCCCAGCGCCAACTCCGTGGCCAGCCCCAGCTTGATCCGCGCCACCCCGTCCGTCACCTTGCGCGTCACGAACTCGATGCCCCGCAACGGGCTCTCATGATTGAACAAAATCCCCGACGACGCATGCAGCCCGAAGCTCTCGCGGTAGTTCACCGTCATCCAATGCGCATACATCTTCGCCGCCCCATACGGGCTGCGCGGATAGAACGGCGTCCGCTCGTTCTGCACCTTCTCCTGAATTTTCCCGAACATCTCCGACGACGACGCCTGGTAGAACCGCGCCGACGGACACACCAGCCGCACCGCCTCCAGCATGTTCACCGCGCCCAGCCCGGTGATCGCCCCGGTCAGCAACGGCTGCTGCCAACTCGCATGCACGAAACTCTGCGCCGCCAGATTATACACCTCGTCCGGCTTCACATCCCCCACGATCCGCAACGCGCTCGACAGATCGGCCAGATCGCCGTCGATCAACCGGACATCGTCGATCACCCCCAGCCAGCGCAACCGCTCCCCGATCACATCCGCCGAGGCCGACCGCCGCAGCAGCCCATAAACCTCATACCCCTCGCGCAGCAGCAACTGCGACAGATACGCGCCATCCTGTCCGGTGATGCCGGTAATCAGGGCCTTCTTCGTCATGCGGCATCTTCCTGAAATACAGGCATTGATTTCATCCACCCGGGGTGTAGACGACGCCCAGCAAGCCGTCCATCGGCGCGAGCACAAGGAGAGCGCCGTTGGGCATCGTATCCTACGCCCAGAATTTCGAAGACGTCATGCTGTGGCGCGCCCTCGGCACGCACGGCCCAGGCTTCTGGATCGACGTCGGCGCGTCAGACCCGGCACTCCACTCCGTCACCCGCGCCTTCTCCGAACGCGGCTGGCGCGGCATCAACCTCGAACCCTCCGAAGCCGAATTCGCCCTGCTCACCCAATACCGCC
>JAYTUU010000120.1:0-18969 GCA_043744375.1 Rhodospirillales bacterium
CCGGCCGGCCGCGAGCAGTCCGGGGTTCCAAGGGCCACTGGCCTTTGGCCGCCGGAGGCGCGCTTGCCGTCGCTGCAAACGCACGCCCTTCCGTTGGCCAACCTACGAATCTCTGCTTAGGTCGGTGGCCGTTCGCGCTCCAGCGCCCGCATGATCGTCGGCAATTGCCGCATTGCCACCAGCGCCGCGATGGCGCCCACCATGCAACCGACGATGACCGGAAGCTGCAAGCCCACGAACTCCGTCGCCACCCCGTAGATCAGCGCCCCGATCGCCGGTGCGGCCCGCGTGATCATGCCCCACAGGCTCAGCACGCGTCCAAGCATGTGTCCGGAGGTGCCGCTCTGCAGCAGCGTCTGCGCGGAAATTCCATGGATTGTCCCGGCCGCGCCGATGCCCAGCGCACACACCACCGCGAAGGGAAAGGAATGCGTCGCCACGAACATCCCGGTGCCGATCGTCATCGCCAGGCCGCCACCGATGGCGAATTTCGCCAGACCCTGGAGTCGACCGCGCGTCGCGATCACCATGCCGCCGGCCAACGCCGCGATCCCCATCGTCGTCGCCAGCGTCGCCAGCCCCTCGGCGCCCCGATCGAACAGCCCAGCCACGAACGGCGCCAGCATCTCCGGCACGCTGCGCACGGTGATGCCGATCACGAAGGCATAGATAAACAGCGGCGCCATGCCCGGATGCCGCGCGACATAGGCGATCCCGTCGCCGGCCTCGCGCAGCACCGAGCGCCCGGTCGGCGGATGGCCGCGCCGGGCCGCCGGCGGCAGCCGCAACATCGGCATGGTCACGCTGGCGATCAGGTAGGCCACGCAATTCACCACCATGCCGGGCACCACGCCCCATGCCACCACCAGCAGCCCGCCGATCCCCGGCCCGACCGAGCGCGCTATATTATAGGTGAGCGAGTTCAGCGCCACCGCCGCCGGCAAGTCCTCCCGGCTGACCATGCCGGGCACCAGGCTCTGCCGTGCCGGCTGCGCGAAGGCCTGCGAAATTCCCAGCAACACCTGCAGGATCGCCATGTATTCGATGCGGATCGTCCCGGTCAGCGTCAGCACGATCAGCGTTGCCGAATGCGCAGCCGTCACCAACTGGGTGATCACCGTCAGCTTCAACCGGTCCACCCGGTCCGACACCGCGCCCGCGAACGGCGAGACGAACACCGAGGGGCCGAGATTGCAGAAGGCGAGGATGCCCACCCATAGCGCCGAGTGCGTCAACTCCCAGGCCAGCCAGTCCGTCGCGATCTGTTGCACCCACAGCCCGGTCCAGGAAAACGCCGAGCAGCCGTAGAAAATCCGCGTGTTGCGCTGGGTCAGAACGCTCTTGATCGCCGTCAGGCTGGCCACTGAGGAGGCGACCTAGGGTTTCGCCACCGGCGGAATAGCCGCACCACCCGGTGCCGTCGGAGCGCCGCCTGACTGGCCGGATGCGCCACGCAGACAGGCTTCGAGGATCTTGCTGCGCTCATAGCGCGCGCCGAGCGCGGCCATTGGGTCGCCGACCGAGCCAGTGCTGGCGAATGGGGAATCGCGCTGACCCGATACATAGTGATCGGTGCGAAACACGTCTCCCGGGTTCCGCCGGTTGTAAATCTGGTCCGCCCGCTGCCGGCAATAGGCCTGCTGAGCCGCCGATGCCTGCGTCTCCGGCGCCGTCGTGCAGCCGCTTGCGGTCATCGCAAGCAGTGCGACCAGGGCCGTGGGAGAGATTTTCATGCCGAGACTCCAAGCAGTTTGCCGCGTGCCAGCCGTGCCCGCAGGTCCTCAGTATCGAATTGTGCCGCCGCCGTCAGTCCCGAATTTGCCGCGGCAGCCAACAGGTCGCGGCTGATCTCCGCCCCATCGCGTTTCAGCGTGAAATACGGCGCCGCCCAGCATGCCGCTTCGGGGTCGGCGCTTCGGGGGCCATGCCGACCAGATAGGTCACCGTGCCGTCCGCCGCCGCCTCGATCGCCCGGGAGGAAGCGTTCTTCACCATGCACCAAAGATGGACCCTGACGTGCCGCTACGCCACCCTGGTGACTGCAACGGAGCATCGCCCCCCTCCGCGCATCAATGCTGGAGGATCTTGGACAGGAATTGCTGGGCGCGCTCGCTGCGCGGCGTCCCGAAGAATGCCTCCTTACCGGCGTCTTCAACGATCGCGCCCTCGTCCATGAAGACCACCCGGTCCGCCACCTTGCGTGCGAAGCCCATCTCGTGGGTGACCACCGCCATCGTCATGCCCTCCTCCGCCAGTCCGACCATGACGTCGAGCACCTCGGTGATCATCTCCGGGTCGAGCGCCGAGGTCGGTTCGTCGAACAGCATGGCGATCGGGTCCATCGCCAGGGCGCGCGCGATCGCGACGCGCTGCTGCTGGCCGCCCGAGAGCTGGGCCGGGAATTTTGTTGCGTGATCGGCCAAACCCATCCGCACCAGCAATTCGTTGGTCTTGGCTTCCGCCGTTGCACGGTCACGCAGCAGCACCTTCAGTTGCGCCAGCATGATGTTCTCGGCCGCTGACATATGCGGGAACAGCTCGAAATTCTGGAACACCATGCCGATGCGCGAGCGCAGTTTCGGCAGATGCGTCTCCCGCGCGCCGACCGAGATGCCGTCGATGGTGATTTCGCCCTTGGTGAACGGTTCAAGCCCGTTCATGCATTTTATCAACGTGCTCTTGCCCGACCCGGACGGGCCGCAGATCACCACCACCTCGCCCTTGGCGATGCGCATCGAGCAATCGTCGAGCACGCGGAAGTCGCCGTACCACTTGCTGACGTTCTTCAGTTCGATCACAGGGCATATCTCCGTCGCAGCCGGTTCACCAGGCGCGAGGCGCTGAAGCAGACGACCAGAAAGGTCAGGGCGACGAACATGTAAAGCTCGACCGGCCGGCTGTCGCGCCCCGCCACGATGTCCGCCGCCGTCAGGAAGTCGCGCAACCCGACCACATAGACGAGCGAGGTGTCCTGCAGCATCACGATGGATTGGGTGAGCAGGACGGGGATCATGTTGCGCACCGCCTGCGGCAGCACGACGTAGCGCATCGCCTGGGCGTTGGTCAGGCCGAGCGCCAGGGCGGCGGCGACCTGGTCGCGCCGCACGCTGGAGATGCCGGCGCGGATGATCTCCGAGTAGTACGCCGCCTCGAACAGGATGAACGCGATCAAGACCGAATAGAAACTGCTCACCGACTGGCCGGTGAGTTTGGGGATCAGCGTGTAGAACCAGAAGATCGCGAGGATCAGCGGCATCGAGCGCAGGAAGTTCACGTAGCCCGCCACCAACGCGGGGACGAGCGGGATGCGCGACAGCCGGAGCACCGCGAGGATCAGGCCGAGCGCCAGGCCGCCGGCGACCGCGAGTGCGGTGAGTTGCAAGGTCAAAACCATGCCGGCCCATAGGAACGGGGCATTGCGGACGAGGATCGCGAAGTCGAAACCGCCAAACATGCTACTGCGCCCCGATCGTGATGGTGCCGGGGATGCGGGTGCGTCGTTCAACCTGGCGCATCAGGAGAATGACGATGCCGGTCACCGCGCAATAGAGCAGGGTGGCGGTGGCGAATGCCTCGAAGGCGGCGAAGGTGTATTCCTCGATTTGACGGGCCTGGGAGGTGAGTTCGAGCACGCCGATGGTGAGGGCCAGCGAGGAGTTCTTGAAGACACCGAGGAAGTCGCTGGTCAGCGAGGGAATGATGATGCGGTAGGCCACCGGCAGGCGCACGTAGCGGTAGACCTGCGCCGGGGTCAGGCCCATGGCGAGGCCGGCGTACATTTGTCCGCGGGAAATGGCTTCAATGCCTGAGCGCACCTGTTCGGCGACGCGCGAGGCGGTGTAGAGGCCAAGGCAGAGCACGGAGGTCAGGAACTGGGGATAGGGCATGTCCCGCTTCACCCAGCGGCCCCAGTCCTCCGGCAACAATTCGGGCACGACGAAATACCACAGGAACATCTGCGCCAGCAGCGGGATGTTGCGGAACACCTCGACATAGACCGTGCCGGCCAAACGGAGCGCACGGACCTCAGTGGTGCGGGCGATACCGATGGCGGAGCCAAGGGGAAAGGCGATGATCCAGGCGAGCACCGCGATCAGACAGGTATTGGCGAAGCCGGAGACGATCCAGCCGAAATAGGGATCGGCGAGCAGGATCGGCCAGTTCCAGCGATAGCTACCCATGTCCGGCTCTGGACGCCGCCATGGCAAGCGCCCACCGCCAGCCGAACGATGCCGGCGGGCGACGGGTCACCTGGGTGCCGATGCGGCAGTTCAATCGGGTAGCGCGATGAGATCGAGGTTTTCGCGCAGCCGGTCGCTCATCGGGTAGTTGATGTTGCTCGGCCCGGGCTCGAACCATTTCTTGTAGATCGCATGCAGTTCGCCACTGCGGATCAGCATCGTGATCGTCTTGTTGCCGAGCAGCCGCCAATCATCATTGTTCCGCGGAATGATCATGCCATACGGATCATAGGAGAAATACGGCCCCACGACCTCCCACTCGGCGGGATTCTTGGAGAGGCTGGCCAGTCCGAACAGCACCACGTCATCGGAGGTGAAGGCGTCGGCGCGCCCCTGTTCCATGTTCAGCATCGCCTGGGCGTTGTCCTTCACCTTGACGATCTCGCCGCCCTTGAGCTTGATCCCCCGCTTGTCGATCTCGACCTGTGCCGCGCGCTCATTGGTGCCGCCCAGCGCCGCCACGAGAACCTTGCCGTTGAGATCGTCGAGCCCCTTGATGCCCGAGCCCTTGCGGACCAGCAGCTTGGAGCCGGTGAGGAACGTCGTGTTGAGGAAGCTCACCTGACGCAAACGGCCCAGCGTGTGCGTGGAGCTTTCGCAAATGATGTCGACCGTGCCGGCGGTCAGCAGCGGAATGCGGGTCTGCGGCGTCAGCGGAATGAACTTGACGTCGAGTTTGTCGAGCTTCAGTTCGGCCTTCGTCGCCTCGGCGATTTTCATGCAGATATCGATGGAATAGCCCTGCGCCTTGCCGTCCTGTCCGACATAGGACAACGGCGGCGAGGCGTCGCGATGGCCGATATTGAGCGTCTTCGTCTCGGCGATGCGCTTCATCACCGGCCCGTCCTGCGCCAGCGCGAACCCGGGCGCGACGGCAAGAATGGTCGCGCCCATCAGAATTGCCGCACCCCATCGTGCTGCGATTGACCGTCCCATGTTGCTTGCTCCCTGTCGATATTGGCCACTATGTCCCGATGGATTGCCGGGTATCGCGTCTCGCGCCTCAGAGTCCGGCCGCGCCAGCACCACAGTGCAGCCTCCACCCGGCAAGATCAATCGACATTCGTCCGCCGGCTGTCCGCTGCGGGGGGTGCATCGAGGAGCTGGCCGATTTGTGACCACGCCATCAGCTTGGTCTCGAACGGGATGGCATGGGCCGGGCTGCTCGATGGCAGCGTGATCAGTGCCATGCGGCTTGCGATGGCAAGCTGGGGGCGGCCGATCTGGGCGGCCTTCTTGCCGTTGAAGCAGATCGCCCGGAGTGCCGGCAGGGTCGTACATAGATCCAGCAGCGCGTTCGGCTCGATGCGGCGGATGTTCGAGTCCAGGCTACCGTGCCGTTCGGCGGAACGGATCACGTCCCAGACGCCCATGCCGGCCGCGCGGAGGGCCGCCAGCCGCGCGTGGTAGGGCAAAGCTGCGAGGTCGCACTGGATCACCGCGCCTATCAGCCGCCAGAACTGGTTGCGGGGATGCGCGTAGTATTGCGCCCGGCTGAGCGAGACCTCGCCGGGCAGGCTGCCGAGGATCAGCACCCGCGTGCCGGCGTCAACCACGGCGGGCAGCGATGACTTGGCTGATCCGGATACCGCGACTGGCACGGGCCTAGGCGATCTCGGCCTCGAACGCCGCCAGGAATTCCGCCAGCACGCGGGTTCGTTCGGTGGCCAGGGCGGCGCCGGTTGCAGTCTGGAAACCGTCCTGGAGTTTCAGCAGCTTGACCCGGAAATGGTCGAGCGCGTAGCCGCGGTCGTCGAGTTCCCGCGATGTGCCGGCGGGGTCGGTCGGGTGATAAAGGGCCGAGCCCATCCGCCCGCCGGTGTAGAAGCAGCGGGCGATGCCGATGCAGCCGATGGCGTCGAGGCGGTCGGCATCCTGGAGGATTTTCGCCTCGATCGTTTCTGGCGTGCTACCCGCCGAGAAGCTGTGGGTGGTAATGGCGTGGCTGACGGCGGCGATGCGTTCGGGCGGCCAACCTTGGGCGGCCAGGAGTTCCCCGGCCCGCGCCGCCGCCAGCCGGGATGCCTGGTTGCGCAGCGGCGAGCTTTTCTCGACGTGGACGCAATCATGCAGCAGCACGGCGGCGGCGAGTAGTTCCGCGTCACCGCCCTCCGCCGCCGCAATGCGACGGGCATTGGCCCAGACCCGCAAGAGGTGCGCGAGGTCATGCGCACCGTCATCGCCCGATGGCAGCGCCGGCAGTAGCGACTCCGCGAGCGCCGCGAAGGGCGCGAAAGTGCCGCTCACGTGCGGGCGCGCAGTTCGAGCAGGGCGGTGAGGAACGCATCGCGCTTGGCCGCCAGTTCTGGCACGCTGGCGCCGTTCACCGCGTCGGCCACTCCGGCCACAAGCTGCGCCTGGAGTTCCGGCGTGAGCACGGGGTTTCCCAGATCGGCCCACCAGCTGGTCACGGCCGGCATCAGGTGGTGCATGAAATGCGCCATGCCCCCTTCCCCGCCGGCCAGATGGAAGGTCGCGTGCGGGCCGAACAGCGCCCAGCGCAGGCCGGGGCCCTCGCTGATGGCGGCGTCCACATCGGCGACCGAGGCGACGCCTTCGGCGACCATATGCACCGCCTCGCGCCACAAAGCCGCCTGTAGCCGGTTGGCCAGATGCCCGGGGACTTCCTTGCGGATCTCGATCGGGTATTTGCCGATGCCGCGATAGAACTCCATCGCGCGCGCCACCGCCACCGGGTCTGCCCCGCCGCCGCTGACGACCTCGACGAGGGGGATCAGGTGCGGCGGGTTGAACGGGTGGCCGACCAGCACGCGGCCGGGATGGCGGCAGCCTTCGCGCAGGCGGCTGCCGAGCAAACCTGAGGAGGAGGAGGCGATCACCACGTCCTCGGGCAGAACCGCGGCGATCGCCGGCAGCAGCGCCTGCTTGATTTCGTACCGCTCGGGCGCGCTTTCCTGGACGAACTGCGCGCCGGCGACGGCGCGCACCGGGTCCGCCTCGAAGCGCCAGGCCGTGCGGTCGGCGTCGGGCGTGGCGCCGAGGCGCTGGAGGATCGGCCAGGCGGTGTCGATCATCCGGGCGATCAGGTCGGGCGCGCCGGGCGACGGGTCGGAGGCGACGACCTGCATGCCGCGGCTCAGGAAATAGGCGGTCCAACTGGCGCCGATGGTGCCCGCCCCGATCACGGCGACGCGGCGGATGGATGATGCGGACATGGCGGTCTCCCCGGATTCTGCTGCCGATGATGCCGCGTTCCGGGGCTACCGCAAAGCGCTGCTACCAGGACATGCCCTTCCTACTGCCCTTGCTGACGGCTTGCCGCAGGGAGCTGAATGACGGCCATTCGCTGGCCGGCAAGTGACGCTTGGCAAGGAATTGGTAGGTGTCGGCCACCAGAATCCAGACGGCGTTGTCGTCCTCGCCGCACTCCTCGTCCCACTGCGTGAGAATCGGGTCCCAGCCACGCATGGTGCGATAGAGCGAGTCGCGGTTGGAGCGGACGAAGGAAATCTGGCTGTCGGGATTGCGCAGCAGCGCGATGATCTCGCCGGTCTGCGCGTCGATATCGTCGAAACGGGCATGGAACAGCGTGAGTGCGATGTCGGCAAGGCACTGCATCCGCGAGAGCGCGTCGGCGCGCCGCCCATCGGAGCGGCCAAGCTGGGCACCGAGCCGGGCACCGCGTGCGACGAGCGTCTGCACACGGACTAGCAGCCGCTCACGCAACGCCTCGATATAGGAGAACTCCTCCGCCAGTTGCTCGACGCGAACAACCAGTTCCTCGGGAGATTGGAGGTTCAGCTCCGCCGCCGCCTTGCGGAAGGCATTCTGCACCATGGTCCGCAATTCCGGATCGCTGTCGAGGCGATTGGCGGAGTCGTCGCCTCGGCCCGCCGAGCGCGCCGCATTGGGATCGAGCCACGCCAGCAGCCGCAACCGCAGTCGCGTCGCCGCCCGCCGGCGGTGCAGAATACCCGGCTCCCAGCTTGCCTTTCCGTTCACCACCTCGTCCGGCAACTTGTCCCCCAGACGAAGTGCTGTGACATAATCGAGGCTTTCGGCGATCAGGCCGAGCATGTGGCCGTCCGCCGAGTCGTCCCGGATGGCGAATTCGCGTTGCAGGCTGCGCAGCGGCACGCTCGCCGTGCGGTCGCCGAACGGCACCACCATCACCGGCGTACCGTCCGACTCGGCGCGCTTGAAGCTGATGTTGGGCAGGAGTCTGAACACATGATGGGCCAGCACGCAGTGGTCGGGGATTTGTTCCGGGTCGAACGGCGCGTCGGTGTCTTCCGCGGGCAAAGGCGCAGGCTGGGACAAAAGCGCAGGCTGGGGCAAAAGCGCAGGCTCGGGCAAAGGCGCAGGCGGGGTGCTCACCGGGTCCTCCTCTTATCGTGTCGATCTCTCATTGAAGCAGCAAGCCGTAAACCCCGTCTTAATCCCACCGGGGGCTCACTTCCGTCACGCTTTGGGAAAACCACCCATCCGATGAAGCGATCCAAAAATACGGGCTGGCCCTTCATGTTAAATTCATCAATGTCCCGCATTTTTGGACGTAGACGCAACCGATGAGACATCCCCATGCCCCCGCATCACGCCTCCATCCCCAACGACGCTGAACCCGCATCCCGGCGCCGACCCCCCGGGCGTCCGCGCCACGCCCATCCGCCCCGCACGGACGGGCTCACCGGTACCGCCTCCGCACATTTTGACGAGGCTTTCAGCCCTGATCCGCAGCATAGCGAGACCCCCGCCGTCCATCTCATCACCCGCCGGCGCCTGGACGACGACGCGGTCTGCGCGGTCGAGGCCATCATGCCCGGCGGGCAGGCACGCAATGGCGGTCCGGCATCGTGCCTGCTCGATCGCAGCGGCCGTTATCTGCGCCAGATCGGTGCAAGCGGCTTCCAATGGAGCGGCGGCCCGATCGCCATCACCGTCCCGGGCGCGGATCTGCTGGAGGGCCGTCTCATCGGCCTGGTGACGGCGGCGCTGCTTGGCTCCGCGCTGCCGGCCGAGCGGTTGAACCTGATCCTGCCCGAACAGGCGCTCCTGGACATCGACACCGACGCGGTGCTCGGCCTGGCCGCCCTGCGCGATCTCGGTGTTGGGCTGTGCGTCGACAACTTCGGCGCCGGCGTCGCCAGCCTCACCTTGCTGCGCCGCCTGCCGCTGACCGGCATCAAGCTCGCGCGCACCCTCGTGCGCGGCCTGCCCTATGACCGCGAGGACGCCGCCATGGCCCGCGCCATCATCAGCACCGCACACGCGCTGGACCTCATTGTCGTCGCCGACGGTGTCGCCACCGAACGCCAGCGCGCCTTCCTCGCCCATTGCGGCTGCGACCAGGGCCAGGGCGCATTGTTCGGCGCGCCGCTCTCGATCCCCGCATATCCCCACGATGCCTAGCGCTTGCATCCGGCGGGGGTCCGCGCACATAGAGGGGCGTGAGCGAACCATCCACCATTGACGCCGCGATTCTGCATATGACGCGTGCCATCGGCCCGGGCAAGTCGATCAGCCCCACCGACGTCGCGCGCGTGCTGGAGCCAGGGCCGGACGACGCCTGGCACCAGAAGCTCAGTGCCGTCCGTCGCGCCGCCATCCGCCTCGCCGAGGGTGGCGCGATCGAGATTTTGCGCAAAGGCAAGCCGGTGGACCCGGCCACGGCGCGCGGTGTGATCCGCCTGCGCGCCCGCGCGGCAGACGCCGAGGCATGAGCCTGCTCGCCATGCTGCTGAGCCTGATCTGGCCGGAATGCGGCACTTCCGGCGTCGGCGGCCTGGCCACCCCAGCGCCGATGGACCTCACCCGCATCGAACGCCCGGCGACCCCTAACACCGCATTGGCCGCCCCCGCCGGCTTCCAGCCAACGCCGGACGTGGTCACGCGGATCGCGGGCGATCCGGCGAAATCCTACGCCGCGCTGCGCAAGATCGCCGCGGCCACTCCGCGGTCGTTCCTGCATGCCGCCTATGACGACCGGATGCAGGCCCATTTCATCATCCGCAGCGCCGCCGCCAACTTCCCCGACCTCGTGATGATCGCCGTGACACCGGACGGTGGCATGGTCATCTGGTCGCGCAGCGTCTATGGCCGCAAGGATTTCGGCGTGAACCGCGCCCGCATCGACGACTGGCTGTCCACCCTCGCCGGCGACCTCGCCCGCGGCTGACCATACTGGAGGCGACCATGCGCGGCCTTGGCCCATTCCTGCGGGATGCCTGGCAGCTCGCCCGGCCGTATTTTGCCTCATCCGACGAACGCTGGTCCGCCCGCGCTTTGCTGGCCGCCATCGTCGCGCTCAATCTCGGCCTGGTGGCGATGACCGTCACCTTCAATTTCTGGAACCGCGTCTTCTACAACGCGTTACAGGACAAGGACTGGCCCGGTTTCGTCAGCCTGCTGCTGACCTGGCGCAATGACGAGAGCGGGTTCATGCCTGGTTTCACCGCGCTCGCGATCATTTACATCATCGTCGCGGTCTATCGCCGCTATTTGATCCAGTGGCTCGAAATCCGCTGGCGTCGGTGGCTCACCGAGCAGTACGTCGACCGCTGGCTCGCCGACCGCGCCTATTATCACATCAGCCTGACCGCCCCCGCCGGCCCCGCCAACGCGATCGAGACGGATAATCCGGACCAGCGCATCGCCGACGACATTCGCCTCTACGTCAACCAATCCCTCGCCCTCAGCCTCGATCTGCTGTCCAATGTCGTCACCCTGTTCAGCTTCCTGACCATTCTGTGGGGCCTGTCGGGCCCGCTGACGCTGCTTGGCATCGCCATTCCTGGCTACATGGTCTGGGCCGCGCTGCTCTATGCCGCGCTTGGCACCTGGTTGACCCATCTTGCCGGACACCCCCTGGTCGGGTTGAATTTCCGCCAGCAACGCGTCGAGGCCGATTTTCGCTTTTCCCTGATGCGCCTGCGCGAGAATGTCGAGGGGATCGCGCTCTACGCCGGTGAGACCGAGGAGCATGTCGGCCTGCGCGCCCGCTTCCAGGCGGTGGTGCAGAACTGGTGGCAACTCATGCAGCGCACCCGCATCGTCAACACGCTGATCAACTGCTACGCGCAACTCGCCATCATCTTCCCCTATGTCGCCGCCGCCCCGCGCTATTTTTTCGGTGACGCCATCAAGATCGGCGACCTGTTCCAGACCGCCGACGCCTTCGGGCAGGTGCAAGGGGCGATGTCCTGGTTCGTCAGTTCGTACGCATCACTGGCGGAATGGCGCGCCACGGTGGAGCGCCTCGCCACGTTCCACCACGCCATCGAGGCCGCCCGCGCGGCGCAGGGCGGTCTGCGCACCGAAGCCGCGGCCGATTTCGGGCTCGCGGCCAACCTTGATTTGCCGAACGGCCAGCACCTCGTCGAGAACGCGGACCTTGTTTTGCGCCAGGGCCAATCCGTCATCCTCACCGGCCGCTCCGGCTCTGGCAAATCCACCCTGTTCCGGGCGCTCGCCGGCATCTGGCCATTCGGTTCCGGCGTGGTGCGCCAGCCATCCGGCAAGACCCTGTTCCTGCCGCAGCGCCCTTACATCCCGCTCGGCACGTTGCGCCACGTGATCACCTACCCCGCACCGGCAGCCACCCACACGGATGCCGTGCTGCACGAAGTCCTCGTCGCTGTCGGCCTCAGCCAGCTCGCCGGCCGGCTTGACGACGAGGACTCCTGGTCGCAACGCCTGTCCGGCGGCGAGCAGCAACGCCTCGCGGTCGCCCGGGCATTGCTCGCGGCCCCGGATTGGCTGTTCCTCGACGAGGCCACCGCGAGCCTCGATCCCGCTTCGGAGGCGGCCATGTATGGGTTGCTCAAGGAGCGCCTCCCGGCCACCACCATCGTCTCGATCGCCCACCGTCCCGCCGTCGCCGCCTTTCACACCCGGCACATCGTGCTCGACCGCCCCACCGACGCCGCCGGCCATTTTCGCGAGGTAACCGCATGACCGCTCGTTCGATCCCCCAGGGCATGGTCTCGGCCGCCCAACCGGAGGCCGCCGAGGCCGGGGCAGATGTGCTGCGCGCCGGTGGCAACGTGGTTGATGCCGGCATCGCCGCCGCCCTCGTGCAAACCGCCGTCGACCCGCAGATGTGCGGCATCGCGGGCATGGGGAGCATGCAGATCTATCTGCCCGGCCAGGGCATCCACACGACGCTGGATTTCCACGGCCGCTCGCCCGCCGCCATCCGCCCGGCGATGTGGGAGAACCGCATCATCCGCGAGGCCGATGACGGCTGGGGCTTCATTCTCGAAGGCCGGGTCAACGAATTCGGTTACCAGGCCATCACCACGCCGCGCACGCTCGCCGCTTTCGACACCGCCCTCGCGCGTTTCGGGACGCGCAGCCTCGCGGACCTTCTTCCCGCCGCCATCGACTACGCACGGAACGGCTGCCTCGTGCGCCCCCATGTCGCGCAATGGTGGAACCAGCCGGCCACCAACGGCCGCCCCGCCAATATCGACGTCGTCGCGAAACTGCCGGCCGCCCGGAAGATCTACACGCGCCCCGACGGCACCACACTCGCCGTCGGCGATCGGCTGGTGAATCCGGATATGGCGAATACGCTCGAACGCGTCGCCCGCCACGGCGCCCAGGATTTCTACACGGGGGCGCTGGCACGCGAGATCATCGCCGACATGCAGGCGAATGGCGGTCTGCTGACGATGGCCGATCTCGCCCATTGCGGCCCCGAGGAAAACCCGCCGCTATGGGGCAGCTATCGCGGCCTTCGGATCGCCACCAACCACCCGCCGGGCGGCGGCATCATGTTGATCGAGATGCTCAACATTCTTGAGAATTTCGACCTCGTCGCCATCGGCCATAACAGCGCCGAATACATCCGCATCGTCAGCGAAGCGATGAAGATCGCGACCGCCGACAAGGACGCCAAGGTCGGCGACCCCCGCTTTGTCAGCGTGCCCGTCGAGGAGCTCACCTCGAAGCGCTATGCCGCCGAGATGGCGGCCCGCATCCGCGCACACCAGAAAACCCCGGTGCCCCGTTTCAACACCGGCGCGCAGGAAAGCAAGCACACCACCCATATCTGCGTCATGGACAGCGCTGGAAACGCCTTCACCATGACACACACGCTCGGCCAGCCGTCGGGCGTCGTCACCGAGGGTCTGGGCTTCATGTACAACGGCGCCATGTCCGTGTTCGACCCACGGCCGGGCCGCGCCGGCTCGCTCGCCCCTGGCAAATCGCGGTTCTCCGCGCTGTCGCCGACGATCGTGTTCCGGGACGAAAAGCCCTTTCTCACGTTGGGCGCGCCGGGCGCCACCTACATCACCATGGGCAACCTGCAGGTCATGCTGAACTGCATCGATTATGGCATGACCGCGGAACAGGCCGTCAGCGCACCCCGCTTCGCCGCCGTCTCCGACACGATCGAGCTCTCCAATCGCATTCTGCGCAGCACCGAGCGTGAATTGCGCGCCCAGGACTACCCCGTGCACCGGCACGCCCTCAGCTATACCTTCGCCTGGGTTCACGCGATCCGCAGTGTGGACGGCGTGCTGGACGGCGGCGCCGATCCGGCCACCGGTGGGCTCGTGGTGGCGGTGTAGCGGGCGGCGTCTTGGAATAGACTGCCGTCCATTGCCCACCGTCACGAGGATGCGCCTCCCCCGCCCTTCAGACAGTCCCGACTTCATCGCGAATGACGGCCAGGATCAGGATCCCAGGAGCCTACAGCACGACCAGACCGCGCCGCAGACCCTGGCTCAAAGCCTCGGCGCGGCTGTTGACGCCGAGCTTCGAGAACACCGCCTCCAGGTGGTATTTCACAGTGTGGGCGGAGATGCCGAGGCGGCGGGCGATCGCCTTGTTGCTCATGCCCTCACCGATCAGACCGAGAACGCCGTTCTCGCGCGGGGTGAGCAGCGGCGCCATCGGGCGGCGCGGCGCCAGCGGCGCGCTCGGCAGACGCACCTGCAAGCCCTCGGAAATTGCCGCCACCGCCGCGAGGATGCGGCTTGCCTTGGCGTCACGCGGCAGAACGCCGGCCAGGGTCGGGTCGGCCGCGACAGCCGCGTCGTCGCTGAGTACGAGCATCGGCGTGGACGCCGTCACATCGCCCGGCAGCGACCCGCCCGGCGGGAGATCGAGCACCAGCACGTCCGGAACCCCGTCGCCAGGGCGATCGAGGACCGACTCAAGCTGGCGGCGACGCAGCGGATCGGCGACCAGCAGCGCCGCCGTGGGGCCGCGCATCGGCAACATCGCATGGAAGCCCGTGTCGGATTCCTGTCTCATGATACTGCCCCATTATCGTTATGCGCCATACCAAACCCCCGTCGCGCCCTGAAATTCTCGCCTGTCTGCAGATTGGACGCAATCACCCGCACCGCAAGATGTCGGAGATCGAGCAAGATGGGGGCCAACTGCCACAATCTTGCCCCCTTCTCCACGATTTAATCTCCCCGTCAGCGCCGCGTCAGTCCGGATCGGGCCAACTGGTTCCGTCGCACGCCAAGGAGACTCCGACGATGCCCAGCCCCTGCAGCCACGACGCCCGCCCCCTCACCTTCGAGACCATGCTCTCCGATGATCTCATCCGTTCGGTGATGGACAGCGATGGTGTCAGCCTCCAGGAACTGGTCAACGTGCTCGAAGTTGCCCGCGCCGCCATCGTCGCCCGCGAAACCGCGGCCCTCACGGTCGCTTTCGCTCGGGTCTGAGTTGCGTAGTGGCGGCGCCCTGCTATGCAGGCGGCATGCCGAACCTGCGCACCATTGTCTTCACCGGCCCCGATATCACCCTTCATCTGGCCAGTCTGGCCAGGCTGCGAATGGCGGTTTTTCGCGACTGGCCGTACCTCTATGACGGTAACCCCGCGTACGAGGCGGGCTATCTCGCCGACTTCGCCAACGCCCCGAGTGCCGCCTTGGTGGTCGCCTTTGACGGCGAAACCGCGGTCGGATGCTCAAGTTGCGTGCGCCTGAGCGAGGAGGAGGACGCCATCCGCGCGCCGTTCATCGCCGCCGGGATCGCGCCGGAGCGGGTGTTCTATTTTGGCGAATCTGTCCTGCTCCCAGCCTATCGCGGCACCGGCATTGGCGTGCGGTTCTTCGAGGAGCGCGAGGCCCATGCGCGTCGCATCGCGGCCTGCGACTTCGCGGCCTTCTGCGCGGTTGTTCGTCCTGACGACCATCCGTTGCGTCCGCCGGGCGCCGTTAGGCTCGACGCGTTCTGGGGCCGTCGTGGGTTCACGGCCTACCCTGACCTGGTCTGCCGGATGGCGTGGAAGCAGGTCGACGGACCGGAGAAAGTGGAGAACACGCTGGGGTTCTGGCTGAAATCCCTGACCGGAGCGCCCTTGCCATGACGTCGCTGCGCCTCGGGCTTCTGCAATGGGAGGTTGGGCGGGGGGCGGTTGGGCGGGGCGCCGGGGTGGCGGCCTGGGCGGCGCGCCTCGATCACGAGGTGGCCGTCGCGGTGCGGGCCGGGGCGGAGTTGTTGGTAATGCCCGAGTATGCGCCGCTCGAACTCGTGGCCGGCGAGGCCCCCGATCTGGCGCCCGATCTAGCCCCCGATCTAGCGATGGAACTGACCACCGCCTGTGACGCCGCGCCCGCCGCGTTGGAGGCCGCACGGCTGGTGGCAATGCGCCATGGCGTCTGGCTGGTCCCCGGAACGCTCCCTTGGCGGGTAGGCGACCGCGTCATCAATCGCGCGCCGTTGATTTCCGCCGGTGGCCTGGTCGCCTTCCAGGACAAGCACGTGATGACCCGCTTCGAGGAGGAGGAATGGGGGGTGCACCCCGGCGCGCCACCCTCGGTGTTCGAGACGCCCTGGGGGCGCGTCGGCATCGCCATCTGCTTCGATGTCGAGTTTCCCCACCTTGTGCGCGCGCAGGTGGAGGCCGGGGCGTGGCTGATCCTGACGCCCTCCTGCACGGACACGCTGGCTGGCTTCAACCGGGTCCGTATTGCAGCCGCCGCGCGGGCGATGGAAAACCAATGCTTCGTCGGCATCGCGCCCACCGTCGGCGTGGCGCCCTGGAGTGGGGCGCTGAACGTCAACCGCGGCTATGCGGCCGTGTTCGGCCCGGTCGATCGAGGCTTTCCCGAGGATGGCATTCTCGCGCAAGGCCGGCTCGATGCCGCGCAATGGGTGTTCGCCGATCTCGACCCCGCCGACATCGCCCGTGTCCGGCGTGAGGGCGCGGTGCGCAACCATGCCAGCTGGCCGCCCCCACCGCCGCCCTGTCCGATAGTGACGCCAGCGTGACCCATGTCCATATCATCGCCGGGGAGCAGAGCGGCGACGCGCTGGGGGCGCGGTTGATGATCGCACTGCGCCAGGCCAGGCCGGACGTGGAGTTCTCCGGGATTGGCGGGCCGCTGATGGAGGCGCAGGGATTGCGCAGCCTGTTTCCGATGCGCGAACTGGCGGTGATGGGGCTGCTCGAAGTGCTGCCGCGCGTGTTTCGGCTACGCCGATTGCTCCATGACGCCGTCGCCGACGTCTTGGCGCGGCGGCCGGACGTGCTGGTGACGATCGACAGCCCTGGATTCACCATCCGCATGTTGAAACTGTTGAAGAACAGTCACTTGAGGCGCGTGCATTACGTTGCTCCGCAGGTATGGGCATGGCGGGAGCATCGCGTGAAGGAGTATCCCGGGCTGTGGGACCGGCTGCTCTGCCTGTTACCGTTCGAGCCGGCGTTCTTTGCCGGACATGGCATTCCGGCCGTGTTCGTCGGACATCCCGTGCTGGAGTCCGGTGCCGATACTGGCGACGCCATGCGCTTTCGCGCTCGGCACGGCATCGCGGCGGAGGCGAGAATCGCCATCCTTATGCCCGGCAGCCGGCGCAGTGAGGTCAGCAAGCTGCTGCCGGTGTTCGGCGAAACCCTCGCACGGCTTGCTGTGCGGTTCCCCGGGCTGGTCCCCGTCGTGCCGGTCGCCAGTGCTGTGGCGGAGACCGTGATTGCCGCCACTGCGGCCTGGCCAGTACGCCCCATCGTGGTGACCGAGCTGGGCGAGAAGCACGACGCCTTCGCCGCCGCCGATGTGGCGCTGACAAAATCCGGCACCTCTACGCTCGAACTCGCCCTCGCCGGCGTGCCGATGGCGGTGACCTACCGGGTCAACCCGATCACGGCAGCGATTGTGCGCCGGCTCATCAAGGTGAAGTTCGTCGCCATTGTGAACCTGCTGGCCGGGCGGAAAATCGTGCCGGAGCTCATTCAGGCCGACAGCAATCCCGCAAGACTGGCGGAGGAAGTGGCGCGGCTGCTGGACGATCCCGTTGCCGCCGCAGCGCAGCGCATGGCGTTTCGCGACATAGCGGCACAACTGACACCGAACGCCGGATCGCCCTCCGAAGCGGCGGCGCGGGAGGTGCTGGACGTGATGCAGGGCGCCGCCGCTCGGATGGGGGCTGCCGTCACCCCCATCCGAGCGCCGTGATCAGCCCGCGCTGGCTTTATCGAGCACCGGCTGGAAGGCTTCGGTGGCCTTCTTGAGTTCGGTCGCAACGTCCGCACCGCCCACGATGTTGGTCAGGGCGACGCCGATGACGTCACGGAATTCGGTGACGGGGACGATGACGGGCAGGCCGGGCCGGGCGATCTTGAGGCTGGCCAGCGTCGTGTCGAACCATTGTTGCGGAAACTTGGCGTTCTTTACGATCTCTGGGTCGGCATAGGCGCTGGCGCGCGGCGGCGTGCCGGAACCGGAGCGCAGGATTTCCTTCATGGCGTCTTTGCCCGCTTGGTATTGGACGTAGTACCACGCAGCCTTCTTGTTCTTGGCGCCGACGGGGATGCCGATGCCGTCGATGAAGGTGGCGGTGTAGTGGCCATTCGGGCCGGCCGGGACGGGCGCGAAGCCGAGGCGGTCGGTGATGCGCGATTTCGTGGGGTCGAGCAGCGGGGCGGAGAAGCCGATGCCGTCGAGCCACATCGCGGCGCGGCCTTGCATGAAAGTGGTCTGGCACTCGTTCCAGTTGAAGCCGACCGATCCAGGCGGGCCGCAATCGCGCATAAGCTTCTGGTAATATTGGCCGGCGGCGATCGCCTTGGGGGTGCTGGTGAGCAGAGTCTTGCCGTCCGGCGTGACCGTTTCCTGGTCGTAGCCGAGCAGGATGGTGTCGTAGAGGACGACGTTGGCGTTCTTCAGGCCGCGCCCGGTGAAGCCGTAGATGCCCTTGGCGGGGTCGGTCAGTTTCTTCGCGATATCATAGAGTTCGTCGTAGGTCTTGGGCGGGCCAGCGATGCCTTTTTCGGCGAACAGGGCTGTGTTATAGAATAGAATGAACAGGTCCTGGTTCAGCGCGAGGGCGGTGATCCTGCCGTCCGACGCGGTGGCAACGTCCATCGAGGGCTTGGAGAAATCGGCGAGATCGAAATCCGGACTGGTCATCGTCCGGTCCTTCAGATAGGGGCCGAGGTCTTCCATCCACCTGGCGACCTCGATCAGCTTCTTCTGGACGTGCATGCCGACGTTGACGACGTCGAAGCTGGGGCGGCCCGAGGCCATTTCCATCGCCACTTTCGGGCGCTGCTGCTGCTCGGGGACCTGCTCGAAGCCGACCTTGATGCCGGTCAGCTCCTCGAAGGCCTTCGTGTTGCCACGGGCGACGTCGCCGCGCGGGGAGAGCTGGTAGTTGACCTCGATCTTCTGGCCCTTGAACTGCTTCCAGTCGAAGGCGGACTGCGCCCCGACCTTCTCGACGATGGCAGGCGCGGCGAGAATGCCGGCGGTGGCGGCGAGTAGATGGCGACGACGGATCATGGGTGGTCCTCCCGTTG